>DIAV01000021.1 GCA_002415895.1 Anaerolineales bacterium UBA5069
GGCTTCGGGGCGGGTGCAATGAATTTGTCGTGCTCCCCTCTCCAGTCTGGAGAGGGGCCGGGGGTGAGGTTGCTTTTCGGCCACACTATGGCCTATCATCGTGCGTGGTGTACGCTTCATTGTGTACGCTGGGGTGTGAATTCTGACCTGGATTCTGGATTGAAGGCCGCATGCATCAAACACAGTCTGCTCAAGTGACGAGTGACGGCATCGCTGCGCCTGCATTTGCGCAGGTCGGTATTCTGCATCACCCGAAAAAGCCGGAATCACTCGCGCTGGGCCGCGAGATTGGCGACTTCCTGCAAGCCCATGGCGTGCCCGTCATCTGGCATGAATCGGCGTGGGACGCCGAAGCGGTGCTCACGCGCATCCCCACGGCCGACTTGGTGGTGACATTGGGCGGCGACGGCACACTGCTGCGCGCGGCCCGCATGGGTGCGCCTTTCCAGGTGCCTATGCTGGGCGTAAAGATGGGGCGGCTGGGCTTTCTGGCCGAGGTGCCGCCTGAGGCATGGATTGGTCCCCTTAAGCAGATGCTGGCAGGCAACTATTGGTTGGAGGAGCGATTGATGCTCCACATGCGTGTGGAGCGCCATTTGGCCGACGGCAGCCACCACTTGCTTTGCGAGCATGAGGCGCTTAATGATGTCGTGCTCAGCCGCGGCGATTTGGCGCGCGTCGTGCGCATTTCCGCCCAACTGGATGGCGGCCACCTGACACAGTACACCTGTGATGGTTTAATTGTTGCCACGGCCACAGGCAGCACGGGCTATGCGCTGGCGGTGAGCGGCCCCATTCTGCCGCCCGAACTGCGCAATATTCTTGTCATTCCCATTGCGCCCCACCTGAGCATGGACCGCGCCGTGGTGCTCTCTGAAGGGGCCGAGGTGCGCCTGCGTGCCTACACCGACCACCGCCCCATGGTCACTGTGGATGGGCAGGTGGTGGTTGAAATTGAGGACGGCGACGAGCTGATTGTGGTTACAAGCCCGTATGTCGCGCGTTTTGTGCGCATGCGCGAGCGCAGCTACTTCTACAAGACGCTGATGGAAAAGTTGCAGTGGACGGTTTAGCGTAGGACCACATACTATCCCATAACCCTAATTCACGTTGCGATGGATAATTGATCAATGACGACTGAAACATCGGCCCTGCCCCCGACCTCCAGCGCGCAGGCGCAGCCGCCCGTCATGTACTGCGCCAACCACCCCGCGGTGGAGACGTACCTGCGCTGCAACAAGTGCAACAAGCCCATCTGCCTCCAGTGCGCCGTGCAGACGCCCGTTGGCTATCGCTGCAAGGAGTGTGTGCGCTCGCAGCAGGACGTTTACTTCAACGCGGCCACGGGTGACAACTTTATTGCGCTGGCGGTGGCCTTTGGCGTGGTGACGGTTGCCACACCAATCGTCGGCTTCTTTCTGGCCGTGTCTGGCTTCTTTAGCTGGATTATTGCGTTCCTTGCGGGGAGTGCGGCCGGCTCATTGCTGGCGCAGGTGGTGCGCGCCGCTGTCAAGCGCCGCCGCAGCCGCACCATGCGCTGGTTTGCACTGGCGGGGATCATCCTTGGCGTTCTGGCGGGCAGCCTGATCGCCATCATCTTTCTTGGCTTCAACCCGTTGCGTGTGCTCGCCGTCTGGATATTCCTTGCGCTCGCAGTGGCAAGCGCGCTGCCGTTCTTGCGATAAAGAATAACGTCTCAAGGCAAAGTCGCGAAGGACGCCGAGAAACGCAAAGAACAGCAACAGAAGAACACAGATAATGGCGGAAACTGCAAGGATGACTGCGGATATCTGTGTGTATCCATGCTTTTTCCGCCGTTATCTGTGTTCTGCTGTGCAGTTCTTTGCGTGGATGCGATTTCGTCTTTCCATTTGCGCCGGCTTTCCCTGTGTGATATGATGCGCGCAGCGGACGCGCGGCCCCGGGTCGACGCGCCGTTCTTCAGCGCTCGGTCCAAAGCTCCACGCCAATCTTGTTCGTGCAGACCCGTCAACATTGCGCACAGCCGCCGGCACAGCAGCCACCTTACCTCAACGAAAGACGCCGTCCCATGACGAAGAGACCGAACCAGCCGCCCTGTGCGCAACGCACGGGCAGCACACCTCGTGTAGCATCCTTCTCCGGCGCACTTGTCCACACTTCGGCTAAAATCGCTCTCCTGCTTGCTGTGGCGCTTGTCTTTGGCGCGCTGCTGGCAGGCTGCACGCGCGACCGCCCCATCGCGGAAGGTGAAGTCACAACGCTTGTGGATACGAGTGGCGTTGCGGCGGATCCCGCCAGCGCCGACGCGCCGGCAGCCGATACGCCGGCTGCGGCCGCACTCACCTCGGGCGAGCCTGAGGTGGAGGTGAGCGAAGTGCTTACCGACAGTGTGGACGGCACGCCCAACCCCGATGCACTGACCAAGGTTGAGTACGAGGTGGCTTCGGGCGATACGCTGCTCTCCATCGCTACCAAGTTCAATACCACGACGCAGGCGATTCGCGACACCAACAGGCTGGCAACGGACCTCATCCAGATTGGGCAGACGCTCACTGTGATGGTACCACCTGCCGAGCCAACGCCGACACCGGAGCCTTTCTATTACATCGTGCAGCCGGGTGACAGCCTCACGGGGATTGCCGATGCGCTGGACGTGCCGTGGACCGTGATTGTGACGGCCAACAAGATGCCGGACGCCAACGCCCTTAAGGCCGGCATGTCGCTGATGATTCCCGGCTATAGTCCGGCGACGGGCGCGACAGATGCGGCGGGGGCAGCGGGGGAGGAAACGACTGCCGCCGCGGTTGACCCCAGCGAGCAGGCCACGCACACGATCAAGGCGGGCGAAACACTCACCGAGATTGCCAGGATGTATGACATCGCGCTGGGTGATTTGCAGCGTGCCAACAACATCAGCAACGCCGGGCTTATCAAGCCGGGCCAGGTGCTTACGCTGCCGGGGCTGAATGTGGCGCAGGCAGTGGAAGCGCTCTCGACGACGCACACGGTGGAGGCGGGAGAGTCGCTCTCGCAGATTGCCAAGGATTATGACGTGAGCATTGGCGACATCATGCGCGTCAACAATATCACCAACGCCAACCTTGTGCGCCCGGGCCAGGTGCTGATCATCCCGCCGCCCAGCAACTAAAGACACAAGCAGCAACCGATCAATGCAAAAGCACAAAGGGAGGCGAAGCCTCCCTTTGTGCTTTTGCATTG
>DIAV01000274.1 GCA_002415895.1 Anaerolineales bacterium UBA5069
TCCGCCGTTATCTGTGTTCATGGTTGTGGCATTCCTATGCGTTGCTTTGCGCTGCTTTGCACTCCTTCGCAACTTTGCGTTGCGATTTGGCTGTGGGTTTCACTGCGGTATCACTTTAGCGTCTGGCCTGGCGCCTGGCCTGGCGGCTGGACTAGCGTCTGGCCTGGCGGCTGGACTAGCGTCTGATCGTCGGCATGTAGTTGAACTGATAAGGCGTCTGGGTGGCAGTCTGCCCCATGTCGGCTACTTTGGCCCCGGCTGCATCCACCAGTTGCAGCCAGTAGTAGGCGGGCGCGTTGCGCGGGGCCGTCGCGTCCGTCACCTTCCACGTGTTGGCCAGTGCTGCGTCTGTTTCTGCGGGCGCATTCACCTCTGCGGGCACGTCTGCGGGCACGTCTGTGGACACGTCTGTGGACATGTCTGCATCTGGCGCGGCGTTGGGATCAGCGAGCAGCGCGTTCGTTTCGGCCACGTCAATCGTGGGCAGCGCCACGGCGTTGGCAAAATTGAGATCGGGGCTGCGGTAGAGTTTGAAGCCTGCCACGGTGGCAGGCAACGGCGCGCCCGCGAGCGCCCACGTGAGCACCTGTCTGCCCTGCGCGTTGGGAATGGCGGTGAAGCTGCACAGCGTCGTTGCATTGGCAGCAACCGCAGCGCCAGGCAAGTCGGCGCTTGGCTGCCAGGCAATGGGGTCGCTGCCATAGGCAGCAAGGTCCACACGCCGCAGGGCCGCGCCTTGTCCTGCCGCCTGCACGGGCCACGGCGCTTTGGAGGCGTACTTGACGGTGTCGTTGGATATCCAGGCGCCTGTGTTGGTTGCGGGTGGCTGGAGCAGCGACACAATCTGCCCTGTGTCCGAAAGCTGCGGCGTGTAGGGGCCAATGATGCGCACAAAGCCGCGGTTGCCAAGCGTTTGGCACGCCTGTTCGGGCGGCACGGAGACTGCCAGCAGCCGCTCGCCGCTATGTAGCGTGAGGCCTGCGGGCACATTGATAAAGCTGCCCAGCAGTTTCCACGTCTGTTGCGGATTGGTGCGGTCGAACAAGTCCACGCTGCCGCCCGAGGTGTTTATTAACTCAACATACTCAAACGCATTGCCCACGGGGGCATAGTTGATGGCGCTGATGACCAGCGGGCCGAGGCGCGGGCCGCTGTTCTCGCTGCCGATTGTGGGCCGCGCCAACTGCACCCACGCCGCGCCCCCCAGGCTGTCCAGAATGCGCCCAAAGCTCACGCCCGGCTCCAGCGCAGGAAAGGCCACGCGCATTTGGTAGCCTGTGAGCGTGCCCGCAGCGTTGCCTGCGGAGAGCACCAACTGGCTCGTCACGGGCGGGTCAAGCTCAAGGCGGCCATCAAACGACGGCTGATTGAGCTGGCCGTAGTTGACGACCAGATAGCCGCGCGCTGGAATTTTGCTATTCTCGGGCAGCCACACCTTGCGCGGCGCGCTGGTGGAATCACTGAGGAACCAGCGGCTGACATCCACCTCCAGCTCGCCGGGGTTGTAAAGCTCCACCGCGCGCTGCAGCGGCGGGTTGAGTTGGATCTCGTTGATGACAATGGAAACCGGCTCGGGGCCGCCCGGCGAGCCGCCAATGCTCAGGCTGCGCCGCCATGAAGCGCCGTTGGCCGGTGCGCCCAGCGCCGGGCTGTAGATGAGCGAATAGCCCTTGCCGTCGGCGTCAAGCGGCCACGGCGCCTTGTCGCTGTACTCCACCTTGAGCACGCTGCGGCCCCAGGCGTCCACCACCTGGATGATGTCGCCGCTGTTGCCCAGTTTGCTGTCATATGCGCCAAAGGCATTGAAACCATAACGGCGTGCAAAGGCGCGCCCATCCTTGGCCAGCACAAGGGTCTTGTTGGGGCCAATGATGCTGTTGGCGGGGAAGGCGTATTCGATGCCGCCGGTGACGCGCAGCCCGCCGAGGCTGACCGTGCGGTTGCTCTGGTTGACAAGCTCAATGAATTCAAGCTCGTCGCCCGGCGTGTTGCCCCACGGCAGCGGGTTGTACATGACCTCGGTCAACAGCAAATCCTGCATGACGGGGGTTGCGGGCGCGCCGGCGGTGAATTGCAGCGGGTTGGACCAGTGGCTCCAGCGCCCTGTGTTGTCCATCATGCGCACGCGTGCGCGGTAGTCGCGCCCGGGTTGCACCACGCCCGCGGGTGGCTCCACCGTGTTCTGGTAGATGGGCAGGACGCCACTCTCCCACGTCGCGTTGATCTCGTAGTTGCGCGGCGATGCCGCCGTCACATCGGCAATGCGCCACTCCATCGCGGCAAAGGTGCCTGCGCCCTGGGGATCAGCGAAGGCGCTGGTGGAGAAGCGGATTTGGTCGGCCGCAAAGCTGCCTGCGTTGGCAATTGTGGGCGTGGCGGGCTTGGCGTCATCGGCCAGCAGGTTGGCGTCAATCCAGGCGAAGCGCTGGTCAGCATAGAACTTCATGCCGTCCACCATGCGGCGAAAGGTGCCCGCTGGATAATCGTCGCAGGAGCCGTCGCTGACCTTGCCAAACGCGCACTTGTAGAACTGGCCGGGTGCGCTCTTTTCCGGATCAACATACTTCTGCGGAGCCAGCGGGTCGCCCCATGAAGCGCCATAGATGGGGTTGTAGTCCCACTTGAAGCGGTCGGCGGTCACCATGGTTGGGCCGCTGGAGGCCGAGTCAATCAGCGCCGCCTGCTCGTCGAGCATGGGGCGCAACTGCTCGGCGTTGAAGAGCAAATCGCGCAGTTCGCGCAGACGCCCCTGGTATTCAACGGCAAAGGGGCCGCTGTAGGGCGTAAATGTCTCGAGAACGGGGTCATAGCAGCGCCCCAGCGCCTTGCACGCCCACGGCTCCTGTCCGGTGCCAAAGTAGCGCGTGGTGTCATGCCAGGTCAGGTCTACATCCCACGGATAGATGGCCCACTTTTTGGTTTCGGGGTTGTTGTAGAACATGTAGTTCTTCCCCTCACCCATGTCATAGTGGTGCACAAACTCGACCACCGCACGGAAGGAGTAGTAATTCTCCAGGTCCACATTCGTGCGCCACCAGGTCGCGGCGCTGGTGCTGGATTGTTGCGCGCCCTGGGAGAGCGCCCAGAGGTCCGAGCCATCTGCCGGCCCGTTGCGCCCCAGGTTGTTCAGGTCGCCTTCATAGTAGTTGGGCGTGCCCGGCGGGGGTACGGTACTCTCGATTTTGTAAAGGTTGCCGTCGGGCAGGTTGTGCTCTTCAATGAACTGCTCATCGGGGTTCTCAATACTCAGGTAGAGTCCCCAGAAGTCGCCATCATACTGGCTGCTGCCGTACTCGCTTGCGCCGGTAATGACGCGATAGTGGACGAAGTTGGTGTCACTTGCAGGCACACCGGCCAGTTCAAAGAGCTTGTAGCTCATGGACTCGAACATGCCCGCTTCGCCGCGCCGTTCGCGATCGGTGTGGCCCATTTCGCCGCGCAAATTGAGTTTGTCGCGCAGCACGGCGTAGGGGCGGCCATATTCGTCATAGGCTTGAAAGCGATGGCCCGCGTTGAAGTTGAAGCGCCAGTTGGTCTTGCCCGTTGCAAAACGGCGTTCGGCCCCGGTGGGACGAAAGCCCACGTGGTCATAAACAGTGCCGTTGTAGACGAATGTGCCTCGCCATTTGTAATCGCTGCCGTTATAGGGTTGTTGCTGCGAGGGGGGCATGTGCATGGCGTCAGTGACATCGCCATTTTTGGCAATGAAGAAGTAGACCGGCAGCGCGCGCATGCTGCTAAAGTCGAAGGTGGCGTTGCTGCCGGGAATGGAACCCCACCACGCGGGCAGCGCGCCGTAGACAAAGTAGGCAAAGTTGGGCTGCGGGTCCTCGGGGTAGGGCAGCGTCACGCTGCGCCCATCGGCATCGGCCACCTGCACGCGGTAGCGCACAAGAGTGCGCGCCGCCTGGGCGGGCAGTTGGCGCTTGTAGAGTTGCCCTCCCTCCACAGGCCCGGCCGCGGCCATGGCGACGGTCGTCCACTGCGTGTTGTAGGCGGCATCGCTGATGGCAATATAGTTGCCCGGCGTGACTACCTGGTAGGAAAGCGTCACCGCACCCATGCCGTCGGCATCGGCGACAACAACGCTCACCGTGGCCGCCTGGCCCGCGTTGGGCTGCTGCGGCGCGTGGGACACGGAGGCAACGAAGGGGGGCGGGTTGCCCACGCTGCCCGCGTTGGCAGCGGCGGGGGTGGCGCCCTGGGCGCGCCATGCGCCGGGGACTTCGTTATCCAGCGTTGTCTTGATGAGCTGGAGTGACTGGCCGTCGATCGCGCCCGCCACAGGCCACGGGAAGCCATAGCCGTACGTCACGCTGTCTACGCGCGTTGTCACATCATTGCGCAGGACGACCTCTTCGCCCTCCACCGACAGATTGCTGCTGTAGGGGCCGTAGACCAGCGCTCCGGCCGTGCCGTAGCGACTGCGCAGCGCCCCCGGATTTTCGGCAACGACGACATAGCCCTGCGCGGGAATCAGCGCATCGCCGGGGAAGGCGTAATCGACCGCCCCGCTCAACGTCCAGTAGGCAAGGCTGACAGCCTTGTTTGTGGGGTTGTAAAGCTCGATAAATTCGTGGCGGTCGGTGTCTTCAGGCGGCTTGGGATAGATTTCAGTAATGGTAATGGGCGGCGGGGCCGGGTCGGCAGCGGGGATCACATCAAAGGTAATGGAGACATCCGCCTGGCCCGCCGTGGGGTCAGCCGCCGCGTCCGTGGGCGCAGGATCAGCGGGTGGCGGCTCCTGGGCCAGCGCAGGGCGCGCCAAAAAGGGTTGGACGAGCAGCGTCAGCGCCAGCAGCGTTTGGAGCGTTGCATTCACAAAGCGCCGTGTGCGTGCCGGGGTGGGGTGGGAGTCTTTGCGAGTGACACGCCGCACGCTCTGTGCGCGCGACGGGGAGAGTGGTGTTGATGGCAACGTGCGAGGTTTCGTTCAAGACGGGTGAGCGTGTGGTGCGTGCAGAGTGCACGGCCAGGAAGCGCCCGCCACATCGCCCCTGCTGCGCGCCAACATACCCGAAAATGGGCTTTCGCGCAACCACACGGGGTGTGCAATGGCAAGCAAGTGGCCCCCGTCAGCGGCTAGCGCGCGCTGTTTTCTTCCTGTGCAGGTAGTGTGGATGTGCCCTCACCGGCGGCTCGCCTTTTCTCGACAGGATAGAGGAATACGCTTACCTGGCCGGATGGTTCGAGGTAGGCGCGCTCAATTTCGCCGGTTGCGCGCAACCCTTGTGCACGCAGCGCCATGAAGAACTCGTCGTCCGACATGTGCTCCTTGTCCAGCACACCTTCAAACACGTGGCCGTCCTGCACCACCAATGCGGGGTCGGTGTTGATAAGGCTTCCCAGGCGCGGCAGTTTGCGCATGGCTATTGCCATGGCCCGATCGAGCAGAACCACCATGGTGATGACGACCATGCCATGCAACATGGGCACGTTGGGGGAGAGCGTGGGATCGCCTGCCGCCGTGCCCAGGAAGATGACGATGATCCACTCAAAGGGGGTGAGGTTGGACATGCCGCGCTTGCCAATGAAGCGCGCCGCAATCAGCGCGAAGCCATACATGAAGAGGGTGCGAAAGATCACTTCACCCACAAAAAGAAGCGATATATCGCCAATAAACATGCGCTGCCAATCAAACGGGGTGATTGCACTTTCCATGTTGCGGCTCCCTGCGCTGCGCACGGCCAGTCCGTGCATAGCCCTAACGCACAGCGCAAGCGATCTGCTCCACAAGCAATGGCGGGCACAAAGGCAGCGTGGCAATGTTACTTCTGTGGCGGCATCACTCACATTAGGCGGTAACCGGATCCTCCGTGCGGACCTCCGCCAGGGGCAGCGCAAAGAAGCGTGCCACGCCTTCGGCATGGCGCGGAATGCGATCCGATACGGCTTTGGGCAGCCGCTTGAAGGGGCTTACGGTAATCAGCAGCCCCGCCGGCACGCGGTCATAGCGCCAGGTGGCGGCGGCCTGCCCGCGGTGGAGCACCACGCCCTCAATGTGGCCGGCGGGGCGCGCCACGCGCTTGTGATACGCCGCATCCACCACCCAGCTGCGCGAGCGATGGGCCAGCAGCAGCGGGTCGAAGCGGTAGAGCATGCGCACGGGCAGGCCATCGGCGGCCTTCGGCACTGCGGCCAGCGCCTCCAGCACGGGCAGGTCGTCGGCGTGGGCCAACGCGTCCTTGCCATCCACCTGGACTGTGACAATCTCGTTGCCCAGCGCCGCCAGCCACGGGCGCGCTTCGGAGGGATATGCGCCACGCCAATAGGCGAAATCGGTGGCAGTGGTAGGGCCATAGGCGCGCAGGTAGCGACGCACCATTTCCAGATTCGCTGTTTCAGGATCAGGCGGATTCCATTCCAGGTTGGGCAGCCACACTTCGCGGTGGGCAAAGTGCCCCTCGCCGCCAACGCGCTGGGCGTGGCAGGCGTAGCCCAGCCGCACGAGGTCGGCAAAAATGCCGCCCCAGCCTGAGTAAAGGTCCTCGTGAAGGTCAAGGTCGAGCGCGCGCAGGCCTGTACGACCCATACTCGTGCGATTGCGCAGCGCCTCTGCAATCTGCTCAACCTTGTGGCGGTAATCCTCGCCCAGCGGCCCATGAATCCCCTGCGCGCCTCTGCGCTCCCACCAGGTTTGGTTGACGGCGCGCGCGCCGTGCAGCAGCGGCCACTCCGTGCTGGGATATAGATGCAGCGTACCGCGCTGTCCCCACAGCTTGACGAGGGTGCGCCGCGCAAAGATTGCCTCCTCAAAGCGCGCGTTGTCCAGCGCACGCGTCCGATTCCAGAGAGCAAGCCCGGCGGCGGGCAGAATCTGCGCCTGAATCCCCACGTTGGCCGAGGCGGCCTCCTCGGGCGTGGCGTAGGGCGTCACCAGCCCCGAACGTTCCATGCGAAAGCGGCGCACCTGATCGAGCGTGAGTGAGAGTGGGGCTGTGCTCATGGAACCTCCTTATTGGAGTGCGCAAAGCGGAAGGACTTCGTGCAGATCGTAGATGTATCGCGCATGGGCACAACAGCACCTCACCCCCGGCCCCTCTCCATGTGGCGAGGGGAGCACAGCAGTTGCTTTTCTCCCCTCGCCGCATGGAGAGGGGCCGGGGGTGAGGTGCTGCGCGCCGTCCAGCAAAAAGTGCTGATTGAATTCTACGAACACTTGTGCTAAACTCCAAATCCCCTTTTAGCAGGTATACTCTGCAAAATGACCCGCAGGCAGGTGCGCAGCACATAACCGCGTAACGAGCGAAAGGATTGTCCAATGGCAGCAGGGCAGCAGGGATCAGGATCAGCCGCACCGGCAGCGGGCGACGTGTTGGTGATGGTAGGCACGCGTAAGGGCGCCTTCCTCTTTTGGAGCGATGACGCCCGGCGCACGTGGCAGCGCTCGGAGCATCACATGGGCTGGAGCACACGCGCCATGAGCTACGACGCGCGCACCAATACCATCTACGCGGCCGTGAGCAGCGATGTCTTTGGCGGGCTGGTGCAGCGCTCGCGCGATGGTGGCCGCACGTGGGAG
This sequence comes from Anaerolineales bacterium UBA5069, assembly GCA_002415895.1. Classification (GTDB taxonomy): domain Bacteria; phylum Chloroflexota; class Anaerolineae; order Caldilineales; family Caldilineaceae; genus UBA5069. The sequence goes on from DIAV01000274.1 coordinate 7,523, forward strand.
CACTTCAACGATGGGCTCGATTTCCCTGCCCATGAGGAGCGGCGCGTGCGCGAAATCTGGCAGGTGCAGCCGGGCCATGCCCAGCGCCCCGGCGAGGTGTGGGCAGGTACGGGCGAGGCGGGGCTCTTCCGCTCGCGCGATGAGGGCGCGCACTGGGAGGGCGTGGCGGGGTTGAACAGCCGCATTGCCACCGACAACTGGATGCCCGGCGGCGGCGGCCTCATTTTGCACACTATTCTCATGGATCCTACAGACCCCAACCGCATCTACGCAGCCATTTCGGCGGCGGGCGCCTATCGCTCTGATGACGGCGGCGAGACATGGCAGCCCATTAACAAGGGTGTGCGCGCCGACTTCATGCCCGAGCCCACCCCTGAAACCGGCCATTGTGTCCACAAAATGGCGCTGCATCCCGCCCGCCCCGATGTCCTCTTTCAGCAGAATCACATGGGCTTCTACCGCAGTGATGACCGCGGCGGCCAGTGGACGGACATTTCCGAGGGGTTGCCCTCGCGCTTTGGCTTCCCCATGGCCATCCACGCGCACGACCCCCATACCGTATACGCCGCGCCCCTTGTGGCCGACGAGCGCCGCTTTATGCCCGAGGGACAGATGGCCGTCTGGCGCACGCGCGACGACGGCGCACACTGGCAGTCGCTGACCAATGGCTTGCCCGACGGGGCGTGGCTCAATGTGCTGCGCGACGCCATGGCCACAGATCCGTGCGAATCCTGTGGCGTCTATGTGGGCACCACGGGCGGCCATCTCTTTTACAGCCGCGATGAAGGCGACACGTGGCAGAGCCTCACCGACTATCTGCCGCCCGTGCAGTCTGTGGCCGTGGCCCGCGTTGTTGCAGCCTGAGGAGCTTTGCCATGAGTGAGGACGCAGTGGCCGTGCAAACGGTGCATGTGCGCATTCCTGCGCAGATCCGGCGGCTCTACGGTGCGTCGGCGCAGGAGCAGGTGCAGGCTGCCACGGTGCGCGCTGTGGTGCAGGCGCTGGATGCACGCTTCCCCGGCATGGGCGAGCGCCTTATGGAGCCGGGGGGCCATATGAGGCGCTGGGTGAACATCTACGTGGATGGTGAAGACATTCGCGAGAAAAACGGTGCGGAGACAATGCTGCGCGCCGGCTGTGAGGTGATCATCGTGCCCAGCATTGCCGGTGGCAACAACGAAAAAAATACCGCTACAGGAACCTCTTGACGCAAAGACGCAAAGACGCAGAGGCGCAAAGAAAAGCAACTACAAGGTAGGCGGTTCTTGTAGTTGCTTTTCTTTGTGCCTCTGCGTCAATGGACTTGCTTGGGCGTGCTTTCGTTATTTGCGCAACGTGACCCACACGCTCAGCGCGTGGTAGTAGATGACGTAACTCAGCGAGAAGTACATCAGCCAGGGCGAGAAGTCGGGGTACTGCACCAGCATCGCGAGACACGAGATGCCCCACAACAGGCTCCAACCCATCATCAGCAGCGGCTGGAAGGTATTGCGCGAGGGGTAGATGTACTTGATGGGCACAAAGACAAGCACTGCAAAGAGCACGACAATCGCGAAGTTGACCCACGGATTGAGATTCAGCAGGAAGACGTAGAGCGCGAGTACGTTCCAGTATGAGGGAAAGCCCTTGAAGTAGTGGTCGTCGGTTTTGGCGTCAGCCTGGCTGAACTGGTAGGCCGAGGCCAGCAGAACGAGCGCTGCACCCCAGACTGCAACCTGCGGTGGCAGCAGCCCGACCCAGTATAGAAAGAAGGCGGGCACAAAGACGTAGTTGAGATAGTCTACAATGTTGTCAAGCAGCGCGCCATCAATCTGCGGCAGCACGTTTTTCACATCCACGCGGCGCGCCAACATGCCGTCGAAGGAATCGATCAGCACAGACGCAGCCATATACCAGAATGCCAGCACCCACTGCTCATTTGTAATCGCGAGGATTGCAAGCAATCCCCACACGGCGCTGGAGGCCGTTATCAGGTGCGTCAGCCAGGCGCTTACAATGCGCTTGCGCGAATGGCACGGAATCTCGCCTTCGGGGTCGAACAGGATTTCCTGTGTCGTCATGGTCACTGCGCATAGCCTTCCACCGCCGGGGCGGTGCTCGGTGAAGCAAGTACGCGAGGTACACGTCTGCAATTCGGAGGTCGCGCAATTCTACCACACTTGCACAATGCTGCGTATCGGCGCAATTGCGCTTCAGCTACACGTCATTTGCGCGCCCCACTTGCGCACACTGCAATTTTCATTCTGAGAGCGAGTTGACCATGCCCAGCCAGCCGGCGAATGTACTTGCTTTGCCCACAGTGCCCTATAGCGAGCAGATGGTGGCGACAAACGGGATTGACCTGCATGTGGTGATGGCCGGCCCGCAGGAGGGGCCGCTCGTGCTGCTGCTGCACGGCTTCCCCGAATTCTGGCGCGCGTGGGGGCAGCAGATTGATCGCCTGGCGGGCGCGGGCTATCGTGTCTGGGCAGTGGATCAGCGCGGCTATAACCTGAGCGACAAGCCCGCCGGCGTGGATGCCTACAATCTACATCTGCTCAGCGATGATGTGATCGGCCTGCTGGATGCGGCGGGCGTTGCGCAGGCCGCTGTTGTGGGCCATGACTGGGGCGCGGCTGTGGCCTGGTGGACGGCCAACCGCTATCCCGAACGCGTGTCGCACCTTGTGGCAATGAACGTGCCTCATCCGGTGGTGCTCATGCGCCACTTGCGCGCAAGCTGGAGGCAGCGGCTGCGCAGCAGCTATATCGCATTTTTCCAGATTCCCGGCTTGCCCGAGGCGATGCTGCGCGCAGGCGATTGGCGCTCGCTGGCGCGCACGGTGCGCGGCTCGGCGCGGCCAGGCACCTTTGGTGAGGATGATATGCGCGCGCTGCGCGATGCGTGGGCGCAGCCCGGGGCAATCACGGCCATGCTCAACTGGTACCGTGCTGTGGGCAAAGCCCCGCGCCTGCCCAACCTGCGCATTGCACCGCCCACGCTCATCATTTGGGGGGCGAAGGACAATTTTGTCGGGCGCGAAACGGCCGTGCAGAGCGCGGCGCTCTGCACCCAGGCGCGCCTCGAATTCATTGAGGAGGCCACCCACTGGGTGCACCACGAAGAACCGGAGCGCGTGGGCCAACTGCTGCTGGAGTTTCTTGCGCAATAGGGGGAATAACAGATACCGTCAGATACTGACTGCTGCATCTTGCAGTATGCGAAGACTTACGTAGCGGCTGCTTGCGTGGTGCGTCTCTGAAGTGCGCGGCGGCGTCGTGCCCATGCGCAGCTCAATTGTGTGCTGCCCCGCCGGAACATCCACCTCCACCAGTCCCTCGGGATTGGAGACGCGCAAAGGCACGCGCGCACCATCCACACTGGCCTGCCACCCGGGGAAGTACATGATGTTGACGCGCACCACACCGGGTGTTTGCATCTCGACAAGGCCACCAAAGCGGCTCCCCGCCGAATCCTGGCGCACGACAACGCCATCGCCCGCCTGCACCATGAGGCGTGTGAGCGATTGCGTGCGCCCGTGTGCCTCAATGTAGTCGGGGCGGGCGTAGTCGGCGCTCATGGGCGAGGTGGTAAAGGGTGACTGCGTCCACTGCGTCCACGTAATCATGTCCGGGTGCTCCACCTCAAAGCGGTAGACTGCGCGGCCATCTTCGCGCCAGGGTTCAATGGCTTGCAGCGCGGGGTCTGCATAGGCGGCTGTACCCACCACAGCCAGCAGCGCAAAGACCAGCAGCCCGCTGCCCTCCGCGCGGGCGTCAAACTGGCCGGGCACGTGTGCAGCATACAGTGCCAGCAGTTGCACAAGCGCCAGCCCCGCCAGCGCGCACACAGTGAACGTGACCAGCAGGAGCAGCCGCCACGGGAACTGGATCACGGCCAGCGTGGGGATTGCCTCCCACAGCGGCTTGCTGACGGGCGCCATGACGGCCATGACGCCGATGCTTGCCGCAGTGAGGAAGATCATGAGCGCGCGGCGGTTGCGATCCATGCCGCGGCGCAAGGCAAAGATACCTGCGCAGGCCAGAATCAGCGCCAGCGCGCCCACCTGGAAGCCCATGCCATCATTTGCACCCAGCGGGTCATCCGAGTAGCCATAGCCCCAGAAGGGGCTGAAGAACTGGCCCCACTGCACAAAGTGATTGCGGAAGTTGTAGGTGTCGGTGGTGTAGACCTGCTGATTGAGGTAGCCCTGTTCGGCCAGCAGCGGTGCGAGAAAGACAGCGCTGAGCAGCAGGCCGCCCACACCCGCTGCGGCGGCCAGCAGCGTGCGCTGCAGCAGCGCACGGCCTGCCTGTGGGCCATCTGCCTGCGCGCCACTTGTACGCTCTACCCACCAGAGCCAGCCCACGCGAAAGATCACATAGAGCATGACCAGGGGCGTTACGGCCAATATGGCGAAGCTGTGTGTCAGCCATGTGGCCGCAAGCAGGAGCATGGCCAGCGCCAGCCGCCGCCAGCCCGGCGCGCTGCCGTGCAGCAGCAGTTTGTCGAAGGCCAGAAAAAGCCAGGGCAGCCAGAGAAAGAGCAGCGACTCGTTGAGCGCGCCACGCACATAGACATCCAGCAGGTGATAGGGTGCGTACACGTAGAGCAGCGCGGCGGTCACTGCGGCAAGACGCGTGCCATCCGGCGCGCCGCGGCCAGGCAAGCGTGCGGCAGCGGCGCTCCAGTGCAGCACGAGGCGATACATACCAATGCCACTGAGCAGGATGCCCGTCATCCAGGTGAGTTTGACGGCCAGCGTCATCCCCGCGCCCAGCAGCACAAAGAAGGAGACTGTGTAGAAACCCAGCGGCGGCACAATAATAAAGGTGGGGTAGCCGTAGCCCTGCAGATGGTGCATGGCCCAGCGCGGCCAGAGCGCACCGCTGCGCAGCGATGCATCGAACATCATGGGGTAAAAGACACTGTGGCGGCCGTCGTGCGCGTCAAAGAAGTAGAGGCCGGGGGCCAGCAGAGGTGCAAGCGCAGGCAGGCTCAGCAGAAGCAGAAAGAGAAGATAGGGGTCAAACGCGCGCAGGCGCGCGGCCAGCTTGTGCAACATGTCAAGGCCCAGGGAGGACGCCGGTATGTGAATCGCCACTGTTACGCAAGCAAGCGTCGCGCCTCCACAACGTTGGAGAGCCTGTCGAGCTTGGTGAGGATGCGCATGAGTTGCGTGGCGTCCTCAATCTCCAGTTGCGCTGTAATGATGGCAAGGTTGTTCTTCTGCCCGGTAAGCGCCTCCACACTGCGCATGTTGATGTGCTCGTCGGCCACCAGCCCGGCAATGTCGCGCACCAGCCCTTGCCTGTCATATGCGCTGACCTGCACTTTGACGGGGTAGGTTTTCTCGGGTTTGGAGGTCCACTGCACATCCACAAGGCGGCCGTCAGCCCCCTTGCGCAGCGTGGCCACCATGTTGGGGCAACTGACGCGGTGGATGGTAACGCCGCGGCCGCGTGTTACATAACCCACGATTGGGTCGCCCGGTACGGGGTTGCAGCAGCGCCCCAGGTTGGTGAGCAACCCCTCCACACCCTGCACGCGCAGGCTGTCGTGGTCTGTGCGCGCATCATCGGCGCGGGGCGTGGCCGACGGCGTTGTCGTCCAAACACCGTCCATCATGGCGGACTGGCGGGCGCGCTCACGCTGTTCCTGATCCATGAGCTTTTGCGCGATTTGCTGCGAGTTGACGTCGCCATAGCCAATCGCGGCGAGGAAGTCGTCCACCTTTTCGTAGTTGAAGAGCCTGCTCAGGTCTTCAAAGGAGATTGTGGAGGAGAGGCGGCGCAGCTCACGCTCGAGCAACTGCCGCCCGCGCGTAATATTCTCGTCGCGATTCTGCTTGCGCAGCCAGCCGCGAATCTTGCTGCGCGCGCGCTGCGTGGCCACATACTCCAGGCTGGGGTTGAGCCAGTCGCGGCTTGGCCCGCCCTTCTTGGCGGAGATGATCTCCACCTGATCGCTGTTCTGCAACTGGTAATCCAGCGGCACCAGTTTGCCGTTGACGCTGCCGCCGCGACAGCGGTGGCCCAGTTCGGTGTGAATGGCGTAGGCGAAGTCGATGCAGGTGGAGCCTTTGGGCAAGTCGATGATGTCGCCGCGCGGCGTAAAGACAAAGACATGCTCATTGAACATGTCGGTCTTCATGCCCGCCACAAACTCCTCGGCGTC
>DIAV01000132.1:0-3836 GCA_002415895.1 Anaerolineales bacterium UBA5069
AGGGCTTCTCTAAAGTCGTCATATCACTCTGCCTATGGGCTATTTTCGAAGTCGTAGCGTCTGACGCCCTCGATTGTCTCTGCGCAAAGTTGCTGCGTCCGAAGTGCCGAGAACGGTGGTTTGAAGGCAGAATCGCGACTTTTGAGGGGCCCTGGTGCGTCTACGTCTGCAATGCGCAGCCATGGTCCCAACACCGGGATTGGCGATTGTGCACAAGCACCTGCGCGCCATGGAGGCGCGCCCTCGAAGGTGTTACGTGGTGCAGGATCCCAACTCAAAAGAAAGAGCGCTGCAAATTGTTCTGCACCCGTTTTGCAGCCTCTGGTTTGCCCGCGCTGCGCGACGGCGCGGCGTCCAGCAGTTCCAGCAGCGGGGCGGCATCCTGCACCAGCAGGCTCACTGCCAGGCCGCTGCGCTGCACCTCCCCCTCAATGTAGAGCAGGAGCGCGCCTTTGAGCACAGGGCGCAGCCTCGCCCATACATCCGGCTTGACCACCACATCAAGCAGGCCACTCTCATCCTCCAGCGACATAAAGACGATGCCCTGCGCCGTTTGGGGCCGCTGGCGAATGGCCACCAGCCCGGCCGTGTGCGCACGGCCGCCGCGCGCCATTTGCTTGACCTCCCACGTGGCGCTGATGCGCCGCTTGCGCAATGCGGCGCGGTAGTGCTCCATCAACTGCACGCCCGGCGTCAGTCCCAGCAGTTCATACTCCCAAAGGGTGCGCTCGAGCGGCTCCAGTTCGGGCAGCGTCACATGGCTCTCTACCATGGGGATAGGCAGTTCCGCCGGGCGAAAGTCAATCTCGCCCAGCCGCCAGAGCAGCGCGCGCCTATCGCCCCGTGGCGTGGTAAAGGCGTCACACGCGCCGGCGCGGATGAGGCTTGTCACCACATCGCGGTCCAGCCGCGTGCGCGTGCAGAAGTCGGCCAGGTCGGCAAAGGGCTTTGCGGCACGCGCCGCCAGCACCTGCGCCACGGCTGCATCCCCCATATCCGCCACGCCCGCCAACCCTGTGCGCAGCGCCCAGCGCCCGCTTTCCCCGGGTTCCATACGTTCGGGCGTGTACCTGGCGTTGCTGCGCGTCACATCCGGCGCGAGCAAATCCACACCGTGGCGACGCGCGTCGCCCGCCAGCACCTCAATTGGATAGAAGCCCATGGGCTGCAAATTGAGCAGTGCAGCATAAAAGGCCACCGGGCGATAGCACTTGAGCCACATGCTCTGGTAGGCAATCAACGCAAAGGAGGCGGCGTGGCTCTTGGGGAAGCCGTAGCCCGCAAAGCCCTCCAGCAGGCCAAAGATGGCGGCGGCGGTGGCCTCATCAAGGCCGCGCGGCAGCGCCCCCTCCAGAAAGCGTTTGCGCATGGCCGCCATGGCCGCCTCGCTGTGCTTGCGTGCCAGTGCGCGCCGCAGCAGGTCGGCCTCGCCCGGGGAGAAGCCCGCCGCTGCCACGGCCACGCGCAACACCTGTTCTTGAAAGAGCAGCACGCCCAGCGTCTCCTCCAGCACCGGCGCAAGCACGGGGTGAAGGTAGGTCACCGGCTCCAGACCGGCGCGACGGCGCAGGTAGGGGTGGACTGCGCCGCCCTGAATGGGCCCGGGGCGCACAATGGCCACCTGCACCACAATGTCCTCAAAGCGCTCGGGCAGCAGGCGCGGCAGCATCTGCTGCTGGGCGCGGCTCTCCACCTGAAATGCGCCAATGGTGTCACCGCGCCGCAGGAAGGCGTAGATTTCGGGGTCATCAAGCGGAAGGCGCGCGAGGTCGGGCGTCGGCTCACCCATGAACTCAGCCTGCGCCACCGCCTCGCTAATGGCCCCCAGCATCCCCAGTCCCAGCAGGTCAATCTTGACAAGCCCTGCATCCTCGCAGGAGTCCTTGTCCCACTGCGCAACCACGCGCCCGGCCATCGTGGCGGGTTCCACGGGCACGAGTGAGGTAAGGGGTGGGCCGGTAATCAGCATGCCGCCGCTGTGGATGGAAAGATGGCGCGGGCAGCCGTCCAGCCCGCGCAGCAGCTCGGCCAGCAGCAGCAGCGGGTGGTCGGGTTGCGCGCCTTCGCCCGCGTCCTGCACAGAGGCCACCAGGTGGTCGGCGGCGGCACTGGGGGCATGGCTCTCCAGCCCTGTGGCCAGCCTGTCGATCACCGCCTCGGGAAACTCAAGCACCTTGCCCAGATCGCGCAGGGCGCTGCGTGCGCGGTAGGTGACCACATTGCAAACCATTGCTGTGTGCGCCCGCCCATAGCGCCGGTAACAGTATTGAATTACTTCCTCGCGCCGGTCGGCGGCAAAGTCAATGTCAATGTCGGGCGTGGTGTGGCGGTCATCGCTCAGAAAACGCTCGAAGAGCAAATTGTGCGCCAGCGGGTCAATGCTGGTGATGCCCAGCAGGTAGGCCACAATCGAGTTGGCCGCCGAACCGCGCCCCTGACAGCGAATGCCGCGCTCGCGGGCAAAGCGCACCAGGTCCCACACAATCAGAAAATAACCGGCAAGATGGGCGCGCTCGATCACATCCAGTTCATGTGCCAATTGCGTCAGCACCGCCGGGCGCAGATCGGGGTAGCGCTGGTTCAGGTTGGCATGGCAGAGTTGATAGAGATAGGTAAATTCGCTGATGGCGCTGTCGGGCGCAAGAAACGCGGGCAGCCGGTGCTGCGCAAAATCGATTGAGGCCTGGCAGCGCTCGGCAATTACCAGCGTATTGGCGAGCGCCTGGGGCAAGCCGGCAAAGCGGCGCGCCATGGCTTGCGCACTCTGCAAATGGGCCATGCTGGTGGCGGGCAGCAGCCCCTGACGGCGCGCTGCGGTGAGCGGGAGGTTGGCGTCAATCGCCAGCAGGGCGTCGCGCAGGCGGCTCTCTGCGTGCGTGGCATAATGGGCGTTGTGCGTAGCCACCAGCGGCAGATCGAGCTTGTGCGCCACATCCACCAGGCGGCGCACAAGCAGGTCATCACCGCCGCGGCTGTGGTGCTGAAGTTCTACATAGAGCTTGCCTGCATAGAGGGTGCGCAGACGGCGCGCGGCCACCTGCGCGCCGTCAATGTCACCCTGGACCAGCGGCGCGGCAATGGGGCCACGCGCACAGCCGCTCAATGCAATGATCCCCTCCGTGTGCTGCGCAAGGCGCTCCCACGTCAGCAGCGGCGGCGTCTTGCCGGGCCAGTTGGCGGGGGGCGTTTCATCCTCCGCAATGGGGGGCAAAACATCACAACGGGAGGCGCTGATCAGGCGGCAGAGGTTGGCGTACCCTGCCTGCGTCTCGGCCAGGAGCGTCAGATGGTGAGGTGGCGCGCCTGCTTGCAGCGGTGCAAGCATGACTTCGCTGCCCAGAATGGCGTGCAGATTGGCTGGGCGCGCCGCCAGCGCAAAACGCACGGCCCCAGCCAGGCTGTCATGATCCGTGAGCGCCAGCGCCTGCAACCCCAGCGCGCGCGCCTCTGCCACCAGCACCTCGGGCGACGAGCAGCCGTCGAGCAGCGAGAAGTAGCTGTGACAGTGAAGTTCGGCATACGCGGGCGCATTGCTCTGCTCAGTCATAAATCCTGGCCAGCCGCCACTCGCTGCTCAGATGATCGTAGTAGAAGACAATGAGCAGCCCATCGGTGGTGATGGCGGCAAAGTAATCGCGCCAGACGCGCCCCTCACTAAGCCACCAGTCGCTGTCCACCTGCCAGCGTTGGACAATCTGCTGCACCTGCCGCCGCCCGTGCCAGAAGAAGCGCACAGGCAAGCCTGCCCTGTCGCTCTCCACGCGAATTGATTCACCCTCACTCCAGATACGCGTCATGGTTTTCAACGGCAACAGCCTTGACGCAAAGGCGCAGAG
>DIAV01000132.1:3984-9103 GCA_002415895.1 Anaerolineales bacterium UBA5069
GCTTTCTTTGCGCTTTCTTTGCGCCTTCGCGTCAAGGCTGTTGTTATACGGGTTGCAGACGGAAGACGCGCTCGGGCACGGGATGGCGCGCGTCGCAGATTTGGCCGCAGTAGAAGACCCGCCCGTAACGCCCCGTCCAGCGGTGGGCCAGCGCGGCCAGCGGCGGATTGATCCCGTCGCCTTCGCTCGGAGTGTCATCCAACCCGCCCGCAAAGAGAGAGAGCTGCCCAGCCACCAGTTCGCCCACCTCGCGCACGCTCGTCTCAATGCGTTCGACCTCACCCGGCCAGATGAGCGCGTGCAACTGCTGCGCCAGCGCCGCTTGCACGCGTTCCGGTTGGCCGGCCGGTGTGATAAAGGTAATGTCCAGCATACGCGCGCCCGCCGCCACAAAGTGCAGCGTCACATGCAGGCGGCGCACCCCTGTCAACTGCGCGCTCAGGCTTTGCAGCGGCGCACGCAGCGCCATCATCAACTCGGCCAGCACGCGCCCAAGCTGGTCGCTGGGCGGCTCCAGGTCACACATCACCGGCGCGGGCAGGGCGCGCGCATCCCCGCAAACAGGACGGTTGTCCTTGCCCTGCGCCCAGCGCTGCGCCAGCTTGCCCACCTGCCCGTAGCGCTGCCAAACGGCCGTGGTGGGCAGCGCCCCATACTGCCCCAGCGTGCGGATGCCCAGCCAGTGCAGCTGCTCCAGCGCCTCTGGAGGCAGAGGTAGCAGCGCCACCGGCAGGGGCGAGAGAAAGGATGATTCTTCGGTCTTGCCCACCATACGCATGGTTCCGGCGGCGGCCACATGCGCCGCAGCGCGCGAGGTGAACTTGCTCGAATCCCACCCCAGCGCGGGCTGGCGGTCTGCGCCCAGCGTGGCGCGCACGCGCCGGCCCAGTTCGGTGGCAAGAGAACATACATCGCCGCGGCGCGTGGTCACGCTGTGCAGGTCAAGCCAGGCTGCACCCCAGCCATGCACCTCCACGGGCAGCTCCCAGCGTGCCATCTGCGCGAGAAAGGCCTGCTGCTCCCCTTCGCTCTCGCGGCTGTCGAGCGGGCGCAGCAGCAGATCGGGGCAGTGGGCGCGTGCCTGGCGCGCATGCATGCCCACGCGCACGCCAACTTCCTGCGCCAAAGATGACGCCGCCTCAATGCGCTCGTCTTCACCCACCAGCCCCAGAGGCATGCGCGCCAGCGCCGGCGTGCGGCGCAGCGGCAGCGCCAGCAGAAAGTCAGGAATGCGACAAAAGAGAACGCTCATGAACGCACCCGCCTACCAGGTGGTGCGTGCCCGCACCGTGCCATTAAAGACGATTGCCACAGGCGCAGAGGGGGATCCCCCGCGCCAAAGACTGCGCACCACCTGGGCACGCGCCGCATAGCCTACAAGCTCACCCTCTTTGTATACCCATTCTTCGCGCCGCAATTCAACATGCAGCGCGGCGGCCTGGCGCAGGGCGGCGGCCATGTCCAGGCTGAGCAAGCGCTGCCAGAGGGAGGCAGTCTCATTAAGCAGCAGCACAGCACAGCCGCTTGTGCGCGCCAGTTGGCGCAGCCGCGGCAAGGCGGCGTTAAAGTGACGCGCCTGGGCTTGCGTCGCTGTCAATTCGGCCACACCATCCACCAGCACCAGGGGCACACGGCCACTTTGCACCGCGTCCAGCAGCAAAACAATGCGGTCTGCCTCCAGTTGGGGACGGGCAATGAGCAAGCGGTCGAGTGCAACGCCGCAGCGCTGCAAGTAGCCAGGGTCGGCGGTATGCGTCAAATCCAAAAGTATGCTCGTTGCGCCACCAATTTGCGCCTGGGCGAGCGTTTTGTAGGCAATGGTGTTCTTGCCCGAGGTGCTGCGGCCACTGAAGAGGGTAATGGCCCCGCGCGGAATACCCGCACAGCCGGTAATGGCGTCGAGCGCCACAAAGCCGGTGGGAATGGCGGGGGGCAGGGCCGCAGCGAGTTCGCGCAGCGGACGGATTGCGCGCACACCATGCTGCTGCTGAATCGCACTGATTGCACTTTCGAGGGTGCGTCGTTTGTCGGGCGCCATCGCACTCACCAGGGGGTAAAGGCTGGTGCGCCGCACGGGCAGCGCGAAGGGCAGAGATGCCCCTTGCCTGCATCATATTAGAACATTAGTTCTTCTGTCAAGAGGGAAGAAATGCACTCGAGGAGTTCTCAAGAGCGATGAGACATGCACAGAGGGGGATCCTAACGCCCGCTATGCGTGCTAAAATAAGGCGGTGAGCATGCCGACGCGGGTATTCCAGACTCAGGGGCTATGCACATGAACACCGCGACAATCTCTCACTCGAACTCTCACCCGAATCGCCAATCAATCCAGATAGAACGCATCGCCTTTCTTCTGGCCGGCGCGATCGCTGTCGGTTTCGCAGGGTATTGGCCCACACTGCCCGAGGCAGCAAGGCCCTTAATTCGGCTGCTCCTGGCCGCGCTGTGGCTGCTGCTCACATGGCTTGCGGGCAGCAGCGCACGCCTTGCGGCGTACCGGCCCGTGTGCCTCGCATTCTTTGCCGTGTCGCTGGGGCTATGGTTGGCGGGGCTGATTGGTGCGTGGCCATTACAGCAACTTGGGCTGACAACCGATTCGCTGCTCGGCATGACTGTCGGCAAACTGAGCGAGGTGGCAGCGATTGTTGCTGCGATCCTGGTTGTCAACCGCCTCCAAAGCAAGGCTTTGGCGGAGCTCTACCTGCGCCGTGGCAAGCTGGGGCGCAGCCTTGCCATAGGATCGGGCGTCTCCGCTCTGCTGTGGCTCTCTTTTCTGGCCATGGGAGGCTGGCAGGCGATTGCCTTTGTGGGGACGCAGCGCCTGGTGGCAGCGTTGCCCCTGATCCTGGCCTTTGCGCTGGCAAATGGATTTATGGAAGAAGTGTGGTTTCGAGGGCTCTACTTGAATCGCTTCGAGCACTTCGTGGGTGCAAAGAGTGCGCTGGTCGTGACGACAATCGCATTTGGGGCGCTGCACCTCATGAGCGCCTACGCAGGCGGCAATCTGCTGCCTTTTGTGGCAGTCACCCTGCTGCTCGGCCTGGCCTGTGGGTTCATTGTCCAGTCAACGCACACGCTGTGGGGCGCCGTGCTGGCGCATACCGCAGGTGATGTACTGGTGATGCTGGGATACTTTTGGAGCCTGCTGTGACAGGCGGGCGTTACCCGTGCGCCTGCCGAAACGCCACGGCATAGGTGCGCAGCGCGTCCTCGGCGTCGAGATCGTGCGCGCGGCCAATCGCCACAATCTGCCACAAGGCGCGGCCAAGACTCGCCTCATCGAGTGCGCCCAGCGCAGCCACAAGCGCTGCGTTCTCCCGCGCCAGCGCCGCCTTGTCAATCAGCCCCGCCTTGTGTGCCTTGGATTGCAGCGCACGCGCCTTGGCCAGCGCGGGCAGCGCCGCCGGCACGCCATCGAGCGCGTGTGCCGTAATCCCGCGCGCCGCCTTCTCCTGCACCTTGATGGCATCCCAGTTGGAGAGAACATCGGCCACACCGCCTACAGCCGTCTCGCCAAAGACATGGGGATGGCGGCGAATGAGTTTGGCAACCACATTCGCCATGGCATCGCCCAGCAAAAAGCGCCCCTCCTCCGCTGCAATCTGCACCAGCATTGTGGCCACCAGAAAGAGATCGCCCAACTCCTCAATAATGTGCGTTGTATTGTCGGGGCCGGATTCCTCCATGTCGATGGCTTCAATCACCTCGGCGCACTCGCTTAACAGATCCTGGCGCAGCGACGCGAGCGTCTGCTCGCGGTCCCACGGACAGCCTTCAGGGGCGCGCAGGTGCGCCACAATCTCCTGCAAATCGCTGAAGGAACGCCCTTCCGGCTGGGGGGGCAGGTAGACGCTGGTCAGGTGGTCAAAATCGTCTTCTGCATCCAGCGCATGGAGCGGGCGCGCCGTAACCGAAAGCGCGGCTGTGCCCGCCGCGTGTACAACATAGGCCGGGTGGTCAGGCGGATAGGCATTGAGCAGCGTGAGTTTGAGGTCAGACGCAAGCCACGGCGCATAGACCTGTGCAATCAGCAGGGGTAGGCTCACTTCGACGCGTGGATGGTGTGCGCGTGCGATGAGCATGGCGTCGACAACCTGCGCGCCATCCATCAGGTCCACACCCACCGCGGCAAAGGTGGGCGCAACGAAACTCTGGCCTGCAACGATGTGCGTGGCAATGCCCTGCGCCGCTGCCGCCCGCAGGAGCAGTGGCGTAGTCGCCTCGCCCACCCACGGATCACCCGGCACAGCATAGACCACGCCGCCGAGTTGGGTGGCAGCATCCAGCACGCGCGCGCCAATGGCCGCGTAGACCTGCGCGAAGTCGGCATGTACCTCGTAGAGGTCATCACAGGCGGTTGTCACTGCGGCGCGCGGCAGGTCGGGCACGCAGGGGTGGCGCGCCGTGCGCAGGATCACGCGTGTGGCCTGTGCCAGCGTCTGCCATGCCTCCAGCGAAAGCGCGCCGAGCGGGCCGGGCCCCAGCCCCACAATCGTCAATTGCACCTGGGCAGGACGCGCGCTATCGGGCCACAACGCAGGCGGTGGGGCAATGTTCATTGCGCATCTCCAGTCGATTATTGATCGTGAAATGATGCTGTCGTGGGCAACCGGATTAGCCGCGGCCAAAGGGGCGCACTTGCCACAGCCCCTCAATCAGCACAGTAATCAGCAGCGCAACGAGGACAAAAGCGGGGTCCAGCAGGCTCAGCGCACTGAGCGCGAGCAGCGTGGTCAAAGCCAGTGCCAGCAGAATGCCCTGACGCAGCGCGGCTTCGGGCGCAGGTGTGGCCCCGGGCTGGCGGCTGTTCACGCCGGCCAGCGCCGGCCAGCGCTCGTGCAGCGCCAGCACGCCCACCGTGCACAAGCCTGTGCTAAAGAGCAGCAGCGCGCTAAAAAGCCCCACGACGGCGGGCACATTCAGCACGCCCTCTGCGGCATAGGGGGAAACATTGGCAAAGATGTAGTAGAGTGCGGCCGCTCCGGCGATAGCAGCGATGGTGGCCCACGCGGCCGCTTGTGCGCGCGTCATACGCGCAGTGTATCACCGCGCTGCGCCGCCGCAAAATGATTCGCGCGCATGCTCAAAGGCAACATCTCACCGCAAAGGCGGAAAGGGC
>DIAV01000132.1:9254-17094 GCA_002415895.1 Anaerolineales bacterium UBA5069
GCTTTGTTGATGCTGTTCTTTGCGTTTCTTCGCGCCCTTTCCGCCTTTGCGGTGAGACGTTGTCGTGTGCAGCGCTTACACCTCTTGCGCGAAGACCCTCGTCCCTGGCGCAACCACACAACTTACCCCATCCACCCGCTCCAGGTGAATTACGTTGGCGGTCGCCTGCTCAAAGGTGTCATCATGGCTGATGACAAAGAGTTGGCGCAGCCCCTTGAACTTCACAATCTGCTCGGCCAGCGCCGCTCGCCGCTCGCCATCAAGATGGGCGGTCGGTTCGTCAAAGAAGGCAGTACTGATGCCCGACATGGTGCGCAGCAGCGCCAGACGTACGGCCAATGCGGCCACCATCTGCTCGCCACCTGAAAGCAGAGAGAATTCGCGTTCGCGCCCAGCAACCTCAAGCGTAATGCCGTAGTCATCGCCCCATTTAAGGATTTGCGCGAAATCGCCCGTAAGCTCTCCAAAAATCTGTGCCGCGCTCGCGCTCACCTGCTGGATCATGTTGGCGATTACGTGCGGCCCGGCCGCCTTGATGACATCGCGCAGTTTCAGCAGCGTGTTGTACTGCGCTTTGAGCAGCTTGAGCTTTGCGTTGGCCTGCACAAGCTTCGCCTGCTCTTCCTGCAATGCGCCAATCTCAACCTGCAATGCGGCGCCCTCGCGTGTAAGCATCGCCTCAGCGGTCGCGAGGCTGCCTACCTCGCCGTGGAGGCGCGCGCTCTCGGCCTGGGCGTTGGTGTACGCCGATGCGTCAAAATTGTGAGCGGCTTCGGCAGCGCGGCTCGCGGCCTGCGCTTCGGCTGCCTGCAAAGCGTCGGCGGCGAGCGCGGCGGCGGCAACGGCATCTTCTCGCGCCGTCAGGCCCAGCGCGATCTGGCGATTTGCGAGCACTGTCTGGTAGGCGATCTGCGTTTCCTGCGTTTCGCGCTGGACAGCCTCCAACGCGGCATCGAGCCCGGCAAAATCGGCAAGCTGTACGTCGAATGCGTCAATCAGCGCAGCAGCGGCAGCGTGGGCCGTCTCGGCGCGCGCCTGCTCGGCTTCAACCTGTGGACGCTTGTCGGCACTGGCGCGGGCAATGGCAATGTGCTGCCGGGGGCTGCCCAATTGCTGCAACTCCGCTTCAATTGCGGCCAGCGTCGCGGGCGCGGCGGCAAGTTCGGCGCAGCGCGCCTGGCTGGCGTCGCGCTGCGTGCGCAGTTGCACCACATGCGCCTCCTTGTCGGCGACATCGGCCGCCGTGGGCAGGCTGTGCAGCGCCGCCCCTTTGGTATTGCGCAAGGCTTCCTGCACGTCCAAAGCGCCTTGTGTCTCTGTCTGTGCGGCTTTGATCTCACCCAGTTCCATACGCAACGCAGCGCGCAGTTGTGCGTTGCGCGCAATCATCTGGCGGCGGTGTTCGGGTGTAAGCTCAGCTTCGCAAATCGGGCAGCGGGCACCCTCGATCTTGTCCAGCTCGTCGCTTTGCTGCTTGAGGCTAATGCCTTCAGCGAGCTTAGTGTTGTGCGCAGCATCAAGCTCTGTCCGGCGTGCGGCCAGCCCTGCAAGTGCTGCACCCACCTCGGCCAGCGCGGCCTCAATCTCCACACGGCCTGCAATGCGGGTCTGCATCTGCGCCAGCGCCGTTTCCTCACGCGCGAGCGTCTGCTCGCACTGCTGCAACACACTCTGCGCACCGCGATATTCACCCTGCTGCGCCATTGCGGCGGCGCGCTGCGCCTCCAGCGCGGCCTCGCGCGCCGCTGCCGCCGCCAATTCGGTTACCCTGGATTCGGCCTCGGCAATGTGCGCGAGTTGCTGGGCAGCGGCGTCGCGCTGGTGCTCGGCCATCGCCAGCGCGGCGGCAGCGTTGCTGCGCTCAATCGCAAGTTGCTGCCTGTGCTGTCTGCGCGCGTCAAGCTCATCCTTCGCAACCTGCGCCGCAAGATAGCGGTCATGCCCCGCCTGGTTGGCGGCCACGCGGGCGCTGGCCGCTTGCGCCTCGTGCAGTTGATTCTCGGCAACGCCCAGCGCAACGTGTCCGGCTGCCAATGCCGCACGCGCCTGCGCGCTCTCCTGCTGCGCGGCCACGAGTGCTACGCGTTTCTCTTCGAGTGCGTGCAGTTCGCCTTCCACACGCACCAGCAGAGTGCGGGCTGCGGCCAGTGCTGTGCTGGTTGTCTTCAACTCCTGCGCAATGGCAACGGCGTGCGCCTGCATACCGGGCAGAGCCGCCAGCGCGCCTTCCAGACGCGCGATGACTTCGCTAACGTCGTTCTTTCGCGCCAGCAGCAGATTCTTTGATTCCAGCAGCCGGTCGAAGGCATTCTTGTATTCTTCAACCTGGAGCAGTGCATCAAACACGCTTTTGCGCTGCGCAGGGCGCAAGAGGAAAGCAGCCGTCAGTGTGCCCTGCGGCACGCCCACGGCATCACGGAAGATGTGCGCCAATTCGGTGTCGGGCGGCAGCCCCATGTGGGCACGCAGAAAGCGATCTACATCGGGACCATTTTCGGCAATTGCGGCGCCCAGCTCCGGATCATAGATGAATTGCTTGACGCCCGCCCCGCCAATGCGCTTGACGACTTCATAGACGCGCTCGTCGGCCTGGCTCTCAAAGGAAACTGTGATTGAGCCTTGTTTGGTCCCCTCGCGCAGGAAGGCATGTTGGTTATAGTCGAGGCAGGAAAAAAGCGCGAAGCCGACGGCCTCCAGCAGCGTGCTCTTGCCCGCGCCATTGTGGCCCACAATCGCGTTGACGCCCTCGGTGAACTCAATGCGCGCGAATTCGTACGACTTGATGTTCTCAAGTTCAATGCTGATGATATGCATGGGCTATTCAGCTGGGGTAATACTGGTTGGCGCGTAGACGCGTGCCACGTTTACGCCGGTCTCTTCGGCAGTTAGGTCGGCAGGCGACGGATGGCCATTAAAGGTCCCGTCGGCAATGGCCTGTGTCATTGTCGCCAATTCATCAACAATGCGCTCGGGCGGTTCGGGCACATTGGCCATATTCTTCACGGTGATGGCCACGCTGGCCCACTCGTCGGGATTGTCGGCAAACTGGGTCACCTTAGCCAATAAGTCGACGAAGACGCCGCGCTCGACGTCTTCGCGTACGTAGTGATCGGGGTCTATGCGCGCGCCGCTTTTGGGAATGGCAAAATTCTTCACCTGCACATGGGCGGCTTCCAGGATCGAGCGGGCGGATTCCTCGATTGCATGCAGGTTGAGCAGCGCCTGCTCAAAACCCAGCACACCATCCAGGATGATATCGACCATGGGCTTGGTGTCATCGGTGAGCACGCCCATTTCTGCGCGCCGCTGGGTGAATTTCTCCGTGCACGCTGTCTCAAGTGCTTCGGCATCGCCATGCAGGTCCGTCTTGATCTGGAAGCGTGCAAAGGGCCTGCGTTCAGGTTTGATGCGGGTAACTCGGGTGCGCTCGGGGCCAGGCGCTTTGTCCGTGTCCACTTCCACCAGCAGCGCGGCCCGATCATTCCACGCCCACTCATTTGCGGCGCACGTTTCGAGGCTGCCCGGGTTATAGAGCCAGTCATCCTTCTCAAAGGGTTTGTGAATGTGGCCCAGCGCAACATAATCCGTGTGGGGGCGCATGGCCATCCACTGGTGGAGCGTAGGGCTGAGGGCATCGCCGGGGAGTTCACCCAGCACACCCGTATGCGCTGCAAAGATCGTGAACGCAACGCCCTCACGCGCGTCGGGCGGGAGTGCATCCAGCGCCAGCGCGCACATTTCCACCGCAGCAGGCGTGCCCGCGCCCTTGTAGCCCAGCCCATACACGCGCACGCCGGGCATGGGATCAAACCAGCCCCCGCGCCCGTTGCGCAGTGGGGCAAAAGACGCTACGCCCTCGGCAAAGTCGGTCTGCAGGAGGGTAATCAGCCCCCGAGCGCGCAGGAAACCCAGCCAGCTTCCTTCCTCGCCGTAGTAGGCCATCTCGTGATTGCCTTCAATGGCAATGCAGGGAATCCCATGGTGCTTAAGCAGCTCGAGGCGGCGAAAGGCCTGGTCGAGCGTTTGTGCATCAATTGCGCGCTTGTGGAAGAGGTCCCCACCAATGATAACGAAATCAACTTTGGCGGCGATGGCGCGATCGATGACGTCCCTAAAGGCCTGGGCAAAGTCCGATGCACGAAAACTCTCGTTGTATTGTCGGAAGCCCAGGTGCACGTCGGAGACATGCAGAAAGCGAAATTGCATCGGGAGAGGGACTCCTCAGGTAAGGTCGAGATCGGCACGACAGCATTGCTGCCACTGCTGTTTCGACTGCGATGGCGCAAAATCAGGCGCGTTCGCGCGTGCCAAGCGCCAGATTGAGAACGAAGCTGACAAGCGAAACGATAATACCGGCAAAGAACATGTTCCAACCGCCATTCCAGTCGATTACGCCGGGCCCCAGGATAAAAGTGCCTGTCTCCTGCAGCAACCAGAGTATGAACATGTTCATGATGAAGGTAAAGAGCCCCAGCGTCAGGATATAGGCGGGGCATGTCACCAATGCCAGAACAGGCCGCACCAACGCGTTGAGAAAGCCGAAGATGAGGGCAATGACAACCAGGTCCATCACATCCGCCATGGGCGCATTCAGGCTGTCCACCGGGATGGTGGCGCCAACCAGGGTGCCTGCCACCCACAATGCAGCAGCGTTGATCAGAACCTTGAGAATGAACCTTAACATGTGCGTCTCTTTAGCGTGGGCGCCTCGCGGCGCGGCGAAAAGCGTGGGCTTGCTAGGAGGGGCTCACTGGGAAATCGGCAGGCGCAGTGTGAGCAGCGTCCGAACGCTGTTGAAGCCGGCTTGCTCTAAAAGCGCCAGTGCGGCCTGGTGGTCGGTGCTGACGGAGACCGTCACCGGCCAGGCCGGATATGCGGCAAGTTCATGCAGCGCCCATGCAATGAGCGGCTGCTCCTTCTGTCCATAGAGTTCCGGCCGCACCCACATTTGCAGCTTGTGCGGCCCCTTCCAGCGCTGCGCCTCGAGCACTATCGCCGCGTCAAAGCGTGAGCCGAAGCGAAAGCAGCGCCGCAGAATCCGTCTGCGACCCAGCAATTCCCATGTCCATTCGACCAGTTGCTGCTCAAGCGTCACTTCGTAATCACTGCGACGCAGGGAACGCCACCACTGCGCGCCTGCCCCCAACTGACTATTGGCCAGGTCATAGAGCGATTGCCATTGGTTGGGGGCAAAGGTCTCAATACCCGCCTCCAGCGGCGGCCCCACATGTACGGCACGCGCGGCTTTCAACTCCACCATGCCACCCAGCGACTCGAAGCCCATGTGATCATACAGCGTGCGCGCCACCGTGTTCTCGGCGTAGACCTGCAGCACAGCCCAGCGGCCACCCTGCTCGCGCACATGGCGGATTGCCTGCTCCATGAGGCGGCGCGAAAGCCCCCGACCGCGATAGGGTTTGGCAATGGCGACGTTGGCAATTTGCCAGCGCGTACCGTGCTTGTCGGCGCGCTGCACCGTAATGTTGCCAACAACTTTGCCCTCTTCAACCCAAACGTAACCGCCGAAGAAGTCGTTGAAATCGCTGCCGGCCATGCTCATCACGCCCAGCAGGCCACCCATGCGGCTCATCATACGCATTTCGCGCAGGGCAGCCGCGCCCCGTTCATCAAGCTCAAGCGCAAAGGCATCGGAGATCAGTTCGGCCACCGGGCGCAGGTCGCGCGCAATCTCAAAGGGGCGAATGCCACTTTGCAGCGCAACTGTGTCGGACCGACCTGCACTCTGTATGGCCGCCATACGCTCCTTTTTGCAGGAGGGTGCGCACTCCCGAATTGCTGTGCGGCAACGTGTTGGTAGTCTGCCTGCCAAACAGAACGTTACGCTGCGACACGCACCAACGAAGGGCGCAATATATGACCGCGCTGCTCATAACCAACGCGCAGCGTGGAAATGATGTTGCCGCTGGCGACGCTCTCGTTGGGCTCGCTGCTTACGGCCTCATGATGCGTGGGATCAAACGCACCGTCGCTTGGAATCTGCTTGACGCCTTCCTCTTCGAGGATCGCCACGAGCTTGCGCTGAATCTGGCGGAAGCCATCGACCCATGCGGGCTGGTCATTCGCCAGCGTTGCGGGCATGCGCTCAAAGGCCAAATCGAAATCATCCAGCACGGGCAACAATTTGCGCACAATCTGCGCGCTGGCCCGATCGATGGCGTCGGCAGTTTGCTTCTCCTGGCGGCGGCGCGAATTCTGAAACTCGGCGGCCGAGCGCTGAAATTTGTCAAGCAAGTCGGCGTTGTGTGCTTTTTCAGCCTCCAGGTCGCTTTGCAGTTGCGCAATCACCTGCTCAGGGGTCGCCTCCTGGGTGGCTGCACCTGCTGCATCCGCCGTGGCATCCACGTATGATGGCGTACTCTCATCGCCCTGCGGGCCTGCACCCTCGCCAACCGCAACCGACGCTTCAGCGATGACTGATTCATCAGCCTGATGTTGCTCGTTAATCTCCGCTGCGGCTTGTGCATGCGCGGCGCCCTGTGCGCCAATTCCGCTGTTTGTGTGCTGTTTGGTCATCTAGTTCTGCTCACTTCCTGCAAACGGGTGGATAGCCGGCTCCGTCGGCACAGCGACGGGCCCGTATGTTTCCTCTACAATTTCGCTCATCAGCCCAGCCACAAAGCGCACCGCACCCACACTGCGGTCATACGCCATGCGCATGGGGCCGACAATGCCCAGCAAGCCGGTTGCCTGGTCTCCCACACCATAACGCCCCAGCACGAGGCTGATTTGTCGCAGTTCGGGCACGCGCCCATCGCCTGCGATAACAACGCGCACGGTATCGTCTCCGGTTCCCAGCGAGTGGCCAATCTGGTTGACAATCTGCTCGAGCAGCGAACGTTGCTCCAGCACCTGGACAATGCGTCGCACGTCCTCGCCGCCGGAAAACTCGGGCGCCTCCAGCACCTGCGCCAGCCCATCCCGATAGATGTGGCCGCTGGTTTCGCTCTCAATGCGCTGCATAATTTCCACAACAAGCATCGCGACCTGGCGTGAAAACGGGGGCAGCGCCGGCAGCAGAGTGCGTACGGCGGCGGTGTCCAGCGAGGCCAGCAGGTCATTCAATGCGTTGCTTGTCTTGCTCAGTTCGCTCTGCTCCGCCGGCTGGTCCAGATCCAGCAATTGCTGGTGCACGGCGCCATCGTGGAGGACCAGGACAAGCAGAACCTTTACGCCATGGATGGCCACAAGTTCCATATGCTTGTAGCGGCTACGCGCCGAACGGGGCGCCGTGGCAAGCGCGGCACTTTGCGATGTGCGCGCCAGCGCGGCGGTGCTCACATGCAGCCACTGCTCCATGTCTCGCCGCGCAACGCTGAACTCGCCGCGAATACGCTCGCGCTCAGCGTACGAAGGCTCCGCCTCCATCATCAGGTGATGGACAAAGTAGCGGTAGCCTGCTTCCGTGGGGATGCGCCCCGCGCTCGTATGCGGGTGCGTCAGCATGCCATCCGCCTCAAGCGCAGCAAGGTCGTTGCGTATGGTCGCGGACGATACGCCCAATTGGGCAAGCTGCGCAATCGTCTGGCTGCCCACAGGCTGGGCCGTGCGCACATATTCCTGGATGACCAGCCTCAGCAGGCGGCGACGCCTTTCGGGGATGGCCGTTGAGTCAATCTGCTTCATGGCACGTGGGTGCGCTGCGGGCGGCAGCACAATCATGCAAATGGGGCCTCAAATGGCCCATGTGCATTATAGGTGTGTCGAACAGGTGTGTCAATCACCGCTGGGTAGGTTTGCCCAGCACGCGGGCGCCTCTGGTGCCAAAGAAGTGATCGCGACGACGACCAGACGGCCAGACGGCCAAAAGGGATTGACAACG
>DIAV01000292.1 GCA_002415895.1 Anaerolineales bacterium UBA5069
GGCAGGGTGGCATGGCAGGGTGGCCTTCAACATCCATCTTTAGGCAGTGGACAGGCAAAGTCATTCGCGGCATACTCTGGATGTTGCATTTGTGCCTCGCGCAACCGCAGCCCAACATCTGCGTATTGTTCTCGTGAAACCAAAGCCTTGGGCGATGGATGCCAAGGCGGCGCCGTTGTGCGCAGCGAAGCGAAAAGCACGTACTACTGCCAATCAATGACCCGTACACGATCCAGTACGAAAGGGATGGATGCATGTCCGACCAAATGAGTGACTCCTTGACGCCGGAAACGCTTGAGCCGCCCGCCACATTGACGCCGCCGAAGCCCGTTGCGCCCATTGCGCCCGAACGTGCAGACACCATGATCAAGCTGGAACCGGCCACAATCTCTACGCTCGATGCCAAGGTGAAGGAATTTGTTGATCAGGTGCTTAAGGCGCCTTCCAACAGCGAACCCTTTGCCGGCAAGGTGACAGCGATTCACAACCTGGGCAACGACGAGATTCGCAAGGCGGCCAATGTCTCCAATCGCCTGCTCGAGCGTCCCATTCAGTCAGTTTCGTCGGGCTTCTTCGATGACAAATCGCCGGTAAGCAAGGCGATGCTCGATTTGCGCAAGACGGTGGAGGAACTGGACCCGTCGCGCCAGGGCAATTTGAGTGGCCCGCGCAAGTGGCTGAACATGGTGCCTGCAACTGACCGCGTGCGCGACTACTTCATGAAATACCAGTCGGCGCAGTCGCACATCAACGCCATTCTCAACTCGCTCTATCGCAGCCAGGACGAACTGCTTAAAGATAATGCCTCGATCGAGGAAGAGAAGATCAATCTTTGGGGCATCATGGGGCGGTTGCAGCAGTACGTCTACATTGGCCGCAAGATTGACGCATCGCTCGTGCAGCGCATTGCCGAAATTGAAGGGGAGGACCCCGACAAGGCGCGCGTTGTCAAGGAAGAGATGCTCTTCTATGTACGCCAGAAGGTGCAGGACCTGCTGACGCAGCTGGCGGTGACGATTCAGGGGTATCTAGCCCTCGACATCATCCGCAAGAACAATCTCGAGCTGATCAAGGGTGTGGATCGCGCGTCCACGACCACTGTATCGGCGCTGCGCACAGCAGTCATTACAGCACAGGCACTCTCCAACCAGAAGCTTGTGCTGGATCAGATTAACGCGCTGAACGAGACAACGGGCAGCATTATTGAGGCCACGTCCGTCATGCTCAAGGAGCAGTCATCGGCTGTGCATGAGCAGGCAGCGGGCGCCACAATTGGCATGGAACGCTTGCAGACCGCGTTNNAAGACCGTTGACATGCTGAGCAGCGAAGTGCACAAGTCGCAGACCTATTTGGACCGTGTGCGCAACGCCGAAGTGGTGGAGGTGACGGGCGGCATGCGCATTGTCGAATCGGAGACGAGCGACAAGGCCGCGGCCAAGCCCGTTGAGGATGAACTGAAGCTGTAGCAGGGCGCGGCTTGAGGGGCCCTGGGGATAGTGGCTATAGGCAGGTGCAACGGTGAGTATGGTACAATCGGGAACGGATGCGGGCGCTTTGGCCCGCCCTGGCACTAACAACTGGCGTGTCTTCGCCGCAGGTGGTGGAATTGTGGAAATGACGCCCGCCCAGCGCTTCTGGGCATACTTCTCGAGCAGGCCGAATCTGGTGGGGCTGGCGCTTGCCATCTTTGGTGGCGTGCTCATGTTCTACGGTTTGCTGCCTCGCTTTGGCCCGCTGATCATCATTGCGCTCTACTTAATTGGCGTGCTGTTGACGCCCAAGAACAAGCAGATGGCGGTCGATTGGAAGCGCAAGGTGACGGAGGCCGAGATCCGCGAGGAGCTTGAAAAGGTTGCGCGCACCACGCGCCGCCGTGCGCCGCGCGAAATCTATCTCAAGGTGGACAGTATCAAGGACTCGATACTATCCATTCTGCCGCAGTTGATGCTCCTGGGTGAGGGCGACCGCAGTCTCTACACAATTCGTCAGACGGCGCTGGAGTATTTGCCCACGGCATTGCAGAATTACTTCAATCTGCCTGCCCAGTTTGCCAACTTCTACCCGCTGCGCAACGGCAAGACGGCGCGCCAATTGCTGGGTGAGCAACTGGACATCCTGGACCGCGAAATGAAGGCGATTGTAGCCGACTACGCGGTGAATGATATGCAGAAGCTGCTGGCACACGGTCGCTTCCTGGAGCAGAAGTTTCAGCAGGATGAGATCTTCATGAATACGCCGGCAAAGGAAAAGCAGCCCGTCAAGGTGTCACGCTGACGCGCATGTGAGTCATGGTGTGAATCCACAACAATCTACAACAATACATCAGGGCAGGGGCAATCCCCTGCCCTTTGGCTTGCGTACATGTTGCGCGTGCTTCTGAACAATGCCCCACGCGTGATAGGATGAATCTATCCTGACAATCAACACCCCTTCAGGGGGTGCATCAACCCTCCCAACCCACGCCACGAAGGAGCCTGCGCATGGATCGGCCACTGCGGATATTGTTCATTGCGTCGGAAGTTGCGCCCTTTGCCAAAACGGGAGGTCTGGCCGATGTGGCCGGCGCACTGCCCGTTGCCCTGCGCGAGCGCGGCCACGAGCTCATGGTTGTCATGCCTCGCTATGCCAGCGTCAATTACCAGAAGTTCGGGCTGCGCCGCTTTTGGGATTCCATGGGCGTGTGGATGGGAACAGGGCAGCTCTGGTGCGGCGTAAATATGGCCGATCATCAGGGCGTGCCTGTCTACTTCATTGATTACAACGAATACTTTGGGCGCGACGGCATCTATCACGACGCCGCCTACAATGACTATTTGGACAACCCCTATCGCTTCGGGTTCCTCAGCCGCGCCGGTTTGCAATTGGCGCGCGATATGGAGTTTGCGCCCGACATTGTGCACGTGCATGATTGGCAAACGGCCCCTGCCGCGGCCTATCTCAAGACATGGCATTGGGCGGACCCGATTTTGGGCAAGGCAGCGAGCGTGCTCACCATCCACAATATGGCCTACCAGGGCGTCTACGATTCTTCCTGC
Organism: Anaerolineales bacterium UBA5069; assembly: GCA_002415895.1. Taxonomy (GTDB): domain Bacteria; phylum Chloroflexota; class Anaerolineae; order Caldilineales; family Caldilineaceae; genus UBA5069. Next base: position 3,037 of record DIAV01000292.1, read on the forward strand.
TACCCCTTTTTGGGGCTGGGCTGGAACAACTTCAACGCCGGCGCGTTTGAGGACCACGGGCGCGTCAACTTCCTTAAGGGCGGCATTGCCTTTGCCGATATGGTGAATACTGTAAGCCCCACGTATGCCAAAGAGACGCGGACGGCGGAGTTGGGCTATGGCATGGCCCCCATGCTCAACAACAAGGGCGATGACTATGTGGGCATCATCAATGGGGTGGATTACTCTGACTGGAGCCCCGACGCCGATCGCCTGATCCCTGCCCCCTTCACGCCGGACAGCCTGGCAGGCAAGGCGCTGGACAAGCACACGTTGCAGCGGCGCTTCATGCTTGAAGAGAGCCCGGACATCCCTGTGATTGGCGTGGTCAGCCGCTTTGCCGATCAAAAGGGGCTGGGGCTGCTGGCGCAGGCGATTGAGGGCATTGTAAACTCCATGCGCGTGCAATTCGTCATCCTCGGCTCGGGTGACCCCGGTCTGGAAAGCTACTTTGGGGGCCTGCCTGCGCGCTATCCCGGGCGGATTGGTTCCTACATTGGCTACAACAACGAGATTGCCCACTGGATTGAGGCGGGCAGCGACTTCTTCATTATGCCGTCCATCTATGAGCCGTGCGGGCTGAACCAGATCTATTCGCTGCGCTATGGCACGTTGCCGATTGTGCGCGCCACAGGCGGTCTGGATGACACGGTGGAGCAGTACGACGAGGCCACGGGGGGCGGTACGGGCTTCAAGTTCTGGTCGGCCACGCCGGGCGCAGTCTACAACACGGTGGGCTGGGCGGTGAGCACCTACTACGATCGCCCGCAGCACATTGCGCAGATGATGCAGCGTGCCATGACGCAGGATTTTTCGTGGGAGCGCAGCGCCGTGGCGTACGAGGAGATTTATGCGCGCGCCATGGCCAACAAGGCGCGGCTCTAGGGCATTTGCGTGGCGCCGGGAAGCCTACAATGCAGTTGGTAACTTATGAAGAGATTGGCGATTCGTATCGGCACCCCTTGCGTCACGCCGGAGACGTGACCTATGGCAGTGGCAGCGCTCCCCTCTCCACTGTACATCCAGACTGGAGAGGGGCCGGGGGTGAGGTGCTGTTGTACGCGTCCTGCCGAGCATCTTGTCAACGATCATCAGCCGCCATCTGCGCTTGTTCCATCAATTATTGGCCGGCGTCGCGTTTAGGCGGGTTGATGGCGGTACACGCCACGGCCGCCAGGAACAGCCCCGCGCCGCCAACGACTGCCATGGCCGTGAGCAACATGAAGATGTCCCACAGGCCGTCATATTGTGCGCTGCCGGCGCTGCCGACTGATTGTGCCTGCACTGCACGTGCGGGTGCTGGTGCAACTGTGAATGCAGGCGGCGCACCCACCATGGTGGGCATGGCAAGGGCGATCTGCGTGCGCTGGGCAAGCTCCGCCGCAATGATGGGCGGCAACTCGGGTGCGCCACCCAATTCCTCCCACGTGCGCATGTAGGCCACAATCGCGTCCACCTGGGCGCGGCGCAGGTTTCCCCCATTGAGCAAGCCAAACTTGGGCATGATAGACGCCACTTTGCCGTTGGTGATGAGTGCGCGCACCTGCTCGTCATCCAGCGTGGAGGATTGGCGCGCCGATTCATAGCCAAGATGGCAGATTACGCAGTTCTGCGCGTAGAGCCATGCACCTTCGTAAACGGGGCTCAGGGCAAGTGCAGCGGCAATGTCTGCATTGATGGAGGGCGTTGCGGTGGGCAGCACTCGCGCCGGCGTTGCGGCCATGGTTGGTGCTGGGCGCGCGGTGGGCTGCGGAATTGGCAAGAGTGGCGCCAGATTGGGCTCGGTGCGTACTTCCTCCCATGCACCAATGTAAGCCGCAATATCCTTGATTTCTGCAATGGACAGTGGTCCGCCGTTGGTTATTGACCAGGCAACAGCACAACTTTCACGGCCGCCATCGGCGATTTTGTCGACAAGCTCCTTCTTCTTTAGCCCATCGCCAACCCTCTCATCACCATACTGGCCGTGGCAGCGAACGCAATTGGCCTGCCACAACCACGCGCCGTGCAAGACCGGATCGGCCATAAACACGGCGACGTCGATTGTTTGCGCAGTGGCTGTGGCGGCAGGCGCAGTGGCTGTGGGGGCAGGCGCAGTGGCTGTGGGGCTGGAGGGTGCGGGGGCGACGGGTTCGCTTTGTGCGCGGGCCTGGCCGGAATTCAGCACAAGCTGTGGCACAGCTGCGCTCAGCGTCAAAGCGAGCACGATGGCCGATTTGCGAATTGCGGACCAGATTGTGTGGCGATTCATTGTGACGCGAGTATGACCCAATTTCTACGATGCTTTTTGCTGCTCCCATTATATGCATCATGAGTTAACACCATGTGACGCAAAGGCTAACAGTTTTGACGCCGCGCGTTAACACAAGGTTGACCTTGGCCTTGCATGATTGATGCGTGGCCAAGTGGTCACTACATCTTCAACGTCGTTTGTATTTCCAAGGAGAGTTTCACATGAAGAATCTGGCCATCAAGGCCGCACGCATTTTCGGCGCGGGCGCAATTGTGGGGCTGGCGCTGATCGCTATGCCCGTGAATGCACAGGTGAACGAAGACCCGATTGTGCCGCTGGACAGCCCCATGGCGCCCTTTCTGGAGACTCGCGCATTTGCGCGCGCTGCGGGCGCAACCGCCGAGTTTCGCAAAATGGAGTGGGTCGCCCTGGACGAAGTCAACCAGAAGATATACTGGGCTATGAGCGAAGTGAGCAAGGGCATGTCGGATGGCGAGGGCGCCGTTAATGTCGAGGAGAACCTCTGTGGCATTGTCTATGCCGGCGCGTATGACGAGAACTTCGAAATTACCTCGATTGCGCCTCTGATTGTGGGCGGGCCGTATGATGAAGCAGCCGAGAGCGATCGCTGCGATGTGAACAATATTGCCAATCCCGACAACCTGATGGTTGACAGCCTGGGCCGTCTCTGGATTGGCGAGGATTCGTCCAACCATGCCAATAACGTGCTGTGGATGTACGACGGCGCGCTGCATCGCTTTGCCACGGTGCCTGCGGGCGGCGAGACAACGGGCCTGCAAATCCTCGCGGATGGCACGCTCTTTTTTAATGTGCAGCATCCCAGCGGCATGAATCCTGCGCCCTTTAACCGCGGTGTTGTGGGTGTTGTCAACGGCTTCAAGGCCACCGACGCCTTCACCGACTTGGCTGTGCCCAGCGGAGCAGACCAGAAGCGCGTGATGGTTGCGGCAGGCGATTACCAGATTCTGGGTCGCGTGGGTGAAGCCATCCCCAATGACTACCAGAGCAGCCGCTTTGGCGAGGTTCTGCGCGCCGACGGCAGCCGTGACAGCGTCTGTAACCAGCCTGACGCCAACATGTTTTTGCCGACGCTGGACGACGGCAGCGAGGGTTACCTCTACACCAACTTCGAGTGTGCCACCTCGGCCGTAAGCAAAATCTACATGCGCAACAATGGCACGACCTGGGATGTGATCGAGGGCGTTAATGTGGACACGGCACAGGTAAACGGCTTGTGGACACTCTGCGGTGGCAATGTGAGCCCGTGGAACACAGCGCTCACGGCCGAAGAGTACGAGCCAATGGCAACCAATGTGGGCTGGCAGGAACCGGTGGAGGCAATGTCAAACTTCCTGGGCGAGCAGGCCAACCCCTATGACTACGGCTACATGGTTGAGATGCAGCCCGACACCGATGGCGGCACGATTAACTCCGTACTGAGCAAGCATTACGTGATGGGGCGCTTCAGCCATGAGAACGCCATCGTGATGCCTGACGGCAAGACTGTCTACTTTGGTGATGACGGCACGGACGTGGTCTTCTTCAAGTTTGTGGCCGATGAAGCGGGCGANNTTCAATTTCGAGTGGATTCAGTTGGGCCAGAGCGACAATGACACGATCGCCGAGTACATCGAGACAATGGAGTTGCCTGAATAGGCACATTGCCCACGGCGCTTTGTCAATACAGAAGGGCATCGGTAGTGCGCCGATGCCCTTCTGTTTACTTCGCGCCAGGTGACGAATGCGAATTACGCCTGGTGCACGTCCTTGAGGCCGACACCCGCGGCCACAAGAATGGGGTCGTAGACGGGGGAATACGGGGGCGCGTAGGAGAGATCGAGCATGGTCACATCGTGCAGCGTCATCTTCGCTGTCATGGCCGTGGCGACGATATCAATGCGCTTGTTTACGCCCGCTGTGCCCACAATCTGGCCGCCCAGCAGCCGACCATCGCGTTTGTCAAAGACCAGTTTCGTGCGGATTTCGGCCGCGCCCGGGTAGTAGCCGGCGCGGTCGGTAGCGGTGATGGTGGCGCTGCCCACGTACTCGCCCTGCGCGCCAAAGGAGGCGTGCGCACGCGCCGCCTGCTCTGTGAGGCCGGTCATGGCCAGTGAGTAATCAAAGACCTTGACAATGGCTGTGCCCGCAATGCCGGGAAACTCGGCACTGCCACCCAGCGCATTCTCGCCCACGATGCGGCCACCCTTGTTGGCGGAAGGGGCCAGGGGAATCCACGCAGGGTCGCCCGTCACAATGTGGCGGTATTCCACGCAGTCACCCGCTGCATAAATGTCAGGGTCACTCGTGCGCAATTGGCTGTCCACCGCGAGCGCGCCGCTCTTGCCAATGGTGAGACCGGCCGCGCTGGCAAGGGCCACATTGGGGCGCACGCCCACGGAGACAAGTACGAGGTCTACGCCAAGCACGTTGTCATTGCCCTCTGCATCGCGCACGGTCACGTCCAGCGCGCCGTCACCGGCGACAATTGCGCGCACGCCTGCGCCGAGGTGCAGGTGCACGCCTTGCTCGCGCAGGTGGCCAACCAAGGGCTTCACCATGTCCGCATCCATATTCGGCATAATCTGCGGCAGCAGTTCAACCAGGTCTACCGACAGGCCGCGCTTGCGCAATGTTTCGACCATCTCCAGCCCAATATAGCCTGCGCCCACAACCACGGCGCGCCGGGGCCGATTTTCATCCAGGAAGCTGCGAATCGCCTCGGCGTCGGTGAGCGAGCGCAGCGTGAAGACGCCGGGCAGATCGAGGCCCGGGATGGGCGGTTTGGCGGCGGATGCGCCCGTCGCGTAGACAAGCTTGGCATAGACTTGCGTGAATTCTTCGCCTGTTTCCAACATCTTTACTGTTACGGTGTGCGCCTCACGGTCAATTGCGGTTACCTCGTGGTGAAGGCGCACGTCAAGGTCGCGCTCATTGCGCGCACGCTCGAGTGTGAGCGCCATAAGGTTGTCTTTGGAGGCGACTTCACCGGCAATCCAGTAGGGCATCCCGCACATAGAGTAGGAGATGTGCGGGGACTTCTCGAAGACGATCACTGTGGCTTCGGGCGCCTCGCGCTTGATCTTGCTGGCAGCGCTCATGCCCGCGGCGTCACCGCCAATGATCACGAAGGGTGCTTCACTCGCGTTTTGCGGCGCTTGTGCGGCCGCATCCTTTTTCTGCCTGGGTTCTGCCTTGGCTCGCGCCATGTCTCACCTCACAGGGTTGGGTTGGGTTGATTATTGCCTCAGCTTACCATTCTGCGCATGTGGCAAGCGTGCATGTGGTCACACAATGGTGTGTACACCTGTGGGGCAGTTCATGCTTCCCACACGACAGCGCCATCAAAGATGGTCATGCGCACCTGTGTCTGCGCCAACGCGCCCGCGGCAATTGCCTCGGCATCCAGCGCCAGCAGGTCGCGATCAAGCAGCACGAGGTCAGCGCGCCGGCCCAGCGCCAGCGTGCCGATTGTCTGCTGCCAGCCCGCCGCCTCGGTTGGCCCCACCGTGTAGGCGCGCAGGGCGTCCATGAGGCCAATGCGCTGGTCGCCGTACCATGCGGCGCGCTTGGGTTCTGCAGGGCGGGTGCGCGCGACGGCGGCGTGCAGCCCCAGCCACGGGTTGGGGTCGGCCACCGGCGCATCGCTGCCAAAGGCAAGGCGCGTGCCGTGGCGCAGCAGATCGGCAAAGGTGTAGGCTGTCGCGGCACGCGTGCCCAGCAGCAGATCAGCGGTGTCCATGTCATCCAGCGCATGGACGGGTTGCACGCTGGCCGTGAGGTTGAGGCGGGCAAGGCGGGGTGCGTCGGCGGGGTCCAGCATCTGCACATGCTCAATGCGGTGAGGGATGGCAACGGGCGGCCCCCCAACTGCCAATTCCTCGAAGACATCCAGCACTTCGCGGTTGGCGCGGTCGCCAATCGCGTGGATGCTGATGGGAAAACCGGCGGCCGTGGCGCGCCGAAAAATCGCGGCCATGGCATCGGGCGGGGTGACGACGACGCCGTAATTGGGGGCCGCATGAGGGCCATCGTCGGGCATAGGCTCGAAGGGTGCCAGCATCCACGCCGTGCGGCTGCCCAGCGAGCCATCTGCAAAGAGCTTGACATGGCCCAGGCGCAGGCGATCATCACCCAGCCCACTCTCGACACCCAACGCCTCTACATGATCGAGATCGGTGGCGGAGACATTGCAGTTGACGCGTAACCGCAGATCACCGGCGCGGCGCATCGTTTGGAAGGCGCGCAGCGCCTCTCCCCCTTCCATGCCCCCGCCGTAGCGCTGATCGTGGATTGCAGTGACGCCAAGGCGGTGCATAGCGCTGGTGCCGTTGCGCATAGCCGCAAGGCGTTGCGCGAAGGTGGCGGGTGGCACCTGCTGCCAAACGAGAAAAGTCGCCATTTCGCGCAGAACGCCGGTGGGCGCCCCTGCTGCGTCGCGGTCAATTGTGCCGTCGGCAGGATCAGGCGTCGACGCGGAGACGCCACCGGCGCGCAGGGCGGCGCTGTTGGCAACGGCGCTGTGCATGTCGCTGCGGTAGAGCAGCGTGGGGCGGTCGGGGCCAGTGACGCTGTCAAGCTCGGCCGCGGTGGGAAAGGCCACCTCGCCCCAGCGCGATTCATTCCAGCCACGGCTGACAATCCAGCCACCGGCGGATGTGGCTGCGGCGTGGGCCGCAAGGCGCTCCAGCATCTCGCCCTTGGAGCGCGTGTCGGCAAGCTGGAGCGCGCCTAATTGAATGCTCCAATCGCCAAAGTGGATATGTGCGTCGGTGAGGCCGGGCAGGAGCGTTGCACCCGCACCGTCAATGATGCGTGTGTGCGGCCCCGCCAGCGCGAGCACTTCGCCATTGGCGCCGATGGCGTGGATGCGGTGGTGGCGAACAGCCACAGCCTGCGGGTATGCGCCATGCTGGCCCGTAACCATGGTGAGCACGTGCGCGTTGTAAATGATCAGGTCTGGTGCATTGTCGATGCTGAGCATGATCATAAGCCTTTGCGTTTTTGCGTAGAGTTTGCCTATATATTGTATAATCAATGCGGAGGTGCGGCGCGTGGGTGGTACTCACCTGCGCTGGGGTTGACACACACAGCGCTTTGAAACGGTGCGCCAATTGTACGTCACCAGCGTGCGAGTTATGCTTTTTGGAAACGGAGTGGTGCTGTGGATCTGATCCCTGAACAAACTCTTGCTTTAGCCGTAGTGGGCACGCGCATTGCCGGCCATACGCTGGCCGACGTGCTGGGCGATTCGCCCACGCTGGTTGTCTTTTTGCGCCACTTTGGCTGACACTTCTGCCGCGAGACCGTCAAGGACTTGCGTGCAGCGGTCGCTGCCAATTCAAACTATCTGCCCGTCCTCTTTGTGCATATGGGAGCGCCGGATGCAGGCGCAGGCTTCTTTGCTGACATGTGGCCGCAGGCGCGCGCCATTGCCGATGCGCCCGGCCTGCCGCTCTACCGCGCCTTTGGCCTTGAGAAGGGCACGCCTGCACAAATGATGAACCTGAGCGTCATTGCATGCAGCGTGCGCGCAATTGGCAAGGGCAATATTCCCGGCAAGCCCGTGGGAGACCCGCTGCAGATGCCGGGACTCTTCCTTGTGCAGGGCAGGCGGGTGCTGTGGCAGCGTGACTACAAGCACGCCGGCGATAGCCCCGTTTGGGCGGACTTGCCTGCGCAGTGGCTGCTGAATGTGTGAGGTTCAGCCCATGGATCGAGCGGACTTCAGTGTCGATCAGGGCTGAGTCGGTTTGACAACTTCAGGAGAGAATGATAATCTTCGGCTTACCGCTCGCGACCAGTGTGGAGACGTGGTGTAGCGGTTAGCACAACGGCCTGTCAAGCCGTAGGTCGCGGGTTCAAATCCCGTCGTCTCCGCCAGCAAAGCGGCCCACCGAATCTCGGTGGGCCGTTCTGTTTTGCGCGCCTGCGTCACGTCTGCGCTTTATCTGGGCGTGGCGCGTGTTACCGCAGTGGAGAAAGGAATTCGCCTGCAACAATCGCGCGTTCCTGCTTGGGCGGCTGCCAGGCCACGGCAAGGTTGCCCGCGAGCGTGTCCTGTTTGTGCAGCACCTCAATATAGTAGCGCCTGCCCGCAATGAGGAAGATGGGCTTCGATGCCTGTTCGGGGTACTTGTCCCACACCATGTCAGGCGTCCAATCGGGCACTGAAGCTATCAACCGTGCCTTGGCGGCCGTCGCATCGGTGCTCAGCAGCAATTGCCCTTCGTCGTCGGAGGCGATCCAGAAGCGGTACATGCCTGTGACAGGTGGATGGAGGTAGCCGCGTATGCGCTGCCCTGCACTCTCCTCGTCGAGAAGCACATGCAGTTCCGTCAGTGTGTCCACCTGTGCCGGCGCGTCGGGATAGTCGGCGCTGGCCTTCAGGTCTGCAATCTGCGCACCTGGAATTTCGAGCCAGAGTGCGCGCGTGATTTCGCCTGCGCCCGTGCCCGCACGTGCAAATGGCCTTGCCACAGGCGTTGGCGTGGCTGTGGATGTCAGCGTGACTGTTGCCGTCAGCGCGGTCGTCCCGGTCATCGGAGCACCTGCGGCAGGGCTGAGCGTGGGCGTAGCGGCCGCGGCAGTGCCTGCGCCCTGGTAGGCAAGGCGCACAAGTTCGCCCGTGGCAATGTAGAGCATCCACAGGTTGCCGTCCGGCCCCATGCTGATTTGAACCGGCCCCGGCACAGAGGTGGCGAAATCCTGCAGCGTGTAGCCGCCCGATGCATCAAAGTGCATGGCGGTGATGACGCCGCCGTTAAAATCGGTGAAGAAGTAGGCGCCGCGGTATGCAGCGGGATAGAGCTTGCCCGTATAAAAGTCGCCGCCGATGGCCGCGCCACGCTGCGGCTGGACAGAATGCGCGTAGGTGTACAGGCCAAAGGTGACAGGCGCCGCGCCGGAAAAGAGCGGGTCACAGATGGCCCAATCCGTCATGCGTTCTTCGCCCTCGTAGCAGGGCCAGCCAAAGTTTGCACCGGGCGCGCCTCGGTTAATCTCCTCCCAGGTGCTGTTGCCCACCTCGCCCACAACCAGTTCGCCCGTGCTCGGCGCAAAGGTGAAGCGGAATGGGTTGCGCAAACCCAGCGCGTAGACCTTGGCGCGATTGGCGTTGAGGTCGCCGTCATAAAAGGGATTTGTCGCATAGCCCGCGCCTGTTATGGGATCAATGCGCAGGATTTTACCGGCCAGGCTGTTGATATCCTGTGCGCGCCAGTTGCCCTTGCTGTTGACGATGCCGTCGCCCAGACTCACAAAAAGCGAACCATCGGCGGCGAACTTGAGAAAGTCCACCGTATGCGCAGTCCCCTCAGCGGGGAGGCAGTCCTGCACAAACATGCCATTTTCGTCGAGGCACGAGAAGGGGAACTCGTCGCCTTGCTCCGGGTTGCCAATGTTGGCAAAGGTGCTGTTTGTGCCCAACACCACCACGCCGGACCCTTGTTCGTGTACATTGAGATTGTCGGCGGAAGCACGCAGGCGCAGGACGCGCGATACGCGCGCCCCGGTGGGCGGGAAGCCCCGCGCTTCGGGCGGGTCATAGGTGTAGGCCAGGTAAACATAGGGCTGCGCGGGCCAGTCGGGATGGACAGTCACACCCATGAGGCCGCGGTCGGCTGCGTCATTGACTTCATTGCTCAGGTCGATGAAGGGATCGGGCTGTAGGACGCCGTCCTCCACCACGCGCACAATCCCCTTCTTCTCGGTAATGAAGATGCGCCCGTCGGACGCGACCGCAAAGGAGGTGGGGATGACCAGGCCGCCTACAATCTGCTGCTCATAGAACCCATCGGGCAGGGCGGTATTGAGTGGGTGTGCGCCGGCAGTGGCCGGCAGCAGCGCGACGATAAGCAGCGCCAGCAGCAGTGTAATGGTCCCAATGCGGCGCGATTTGGATGATTTCATATGACCTCCT
>DIAV01000361.1 GCA_002415895.1 Anaerolineales bacterium UBA5069
GAAGCCCCCCGCTACGATCGCCGCGCATTTGTGAGATGCAGCACTTCAACCGACGTTGGCTTGCACCGCGGCGCGTCCTCGAGAACGGCGGCTGTGGCCGCTGCTACGCATCGTGTCGCGCATCTGCAGGACGCAACCACGAAGGCGCGCTAAGCAACGCCTATATCCCCACGCAACGCAGCCTCATCCAGCAGCGGCTGGAGCCATCTCCACAGGCTTTCGCTGCCTTCGCCAATTGGCGACAGGCGCACGTCAACCTGCGCGCGGGTTACGCTATGCTCGCGCCACGTGCCGCCGCCGCCGTAGTAGTTGTGCAAGGCAGGCATGAGGCGGTCCATTGCATTGGCAAAGCGCGATTCGGGCGTGGCGCGCGCATCAAACTCCTCCCACAGCGCGCGCAACTCGTCACGCTGAGCGTCCGGCAGCAGCCCAAAGAGGCGCGTGGCAGCAGCTGCTTCGTCATCCGCCTTGTTGCTTTGGTCGGCGTAGGCGAAGGTATCGCCTGCGTCAATCTCGACAATGTCATGCACCAGCAGCATCTTGATGGTGTGGAGCAAGTCCACCTTCTCGTTTGCATAGGGATGGAGCACTGTGGCCATCAGCGCCACATGCCACGAATGCTCAGCCGTATTCTCCCGTCGCCCACTCACAAGCACGTGCGTGCGCCGTTCAATCTCCTTGAGCTTGTCCACTTCAAGCACAAAGGCAATGCGCCGCGCCAATTCGTCATCCACCAAATCCGGGTCCATGTTCCGCTCCAGAGCATTTCAATTTTATCGTGCGTCATGCAGGTGCGCGCGCACCTGCATGACGCACCACTTATTCGGTGTCGCCAGTCGGCTTTGCGCCCTGCACGCGCACAAAGAGGGGGGTGGAGCCAAGTTGGATGCCGTCCACAGCCACCTCAATCGCGTACTCGCCCGCCTGCTTGAACTCAAGGTTCTGCGCGCTCACAATCAGGTGCATGGAACTGCCCATCGGCGAGGCCACATTGACCTGCATCGGCCCGTCAATATTCAGAATGGGCTCGCCGTCGGCGTCAATTACCATAAGGCGCACGGTGTGCTGGCCGTGCTCTACGCGTGCTGCGCGCAGGCGCACGGCCAGCGCGCAATTGGCATAGCGAAAGGGCACAGTGGGTGCGACAATTGTATCTGTTGCGCCCAGCACATTCAGCCGGCCACCATATTCAGCTGCGGCATCGCAAAAGGTTAAAATCTCGAGTTGCACAAGACACCTCCGGGGACGGATGGATTGGGACAACTGGTTCAGATAACAATAAAGCGCACTGGCAAATTGTGCCAGTGCGCTTTATTGCGTGATGCAGGATTAGTTTGACGGCCCCGCCGGCGGCACGTTGGTGACAGTGGATGCGGGGACTTGCGCCGCCGCAGCCGTGGTGTCCACCGTGGGCATGATGCCGGGGCCGGGCACGACAATCGTGGGTGTTGTGCCCTCCGGCGTAAAGATGACCTTGTCGGTGGGCTTGAGGGCGCTGGCATTGGCCTGCGCCATGGCCAAAGAAACAAAGGCAGGATACTGGGCATAGAGGTCAGCCAGCGCCATCTGGTTGGCAACTGCGGCCTTTGCTTCTTCAAGCGCAGCGGCCGCGCGTGCTGTCTGCACCTCCAGGTCCAACTGCGCTTCAAGCAACTCGTTATCCTTCTCGGCCTGAATGATGGCCTTGTCGGCCTCCACGCGGGCCAGTTCGTTGGCGCGCTCGGCTTCAATCACCGCGCGCTGCGCCTGGATTTTCACCTGGTCAAGCTCGGCCAATGTGGCCTGCTGGCGTGCCTCTTCCTGCAACCGGCTCTGCGCCACGCGCACCTCACCCTGCTGTTGCGCCTGTTGCGCCTGCGCCTCGGCCATGGCTTTCAGTTCGTCCTGTTTCGCCTTCTCGGTTTGCAGACGGCTCTGCACAATTTCGTCAAGGCGCGCCTGCGCGTCGGGCAGCAGGATCACGTCGGGCACGGCCACATTTGCCACATTGACGCCATAGTTTGAGGCCATATCGTCAATTTCATCGGTAATGCACTGGCGCAGTTCATCGCGCGCCGTGCCGATCACCGCATCGTCAAAGGTACGGTCACCGACGCACACCTTCATCGCCTGGCGGGCGCGCTCTTCCATGCGCGTGCGCAGGAGTTCGTCATTCTGGTAGAGATCGCTGTACTGCGCCCAGTTGTTGCGCAGCAGGTCCTTATCTGCAACACCCGGGCGGAAGGCATCACCAGCCACTGTCAGACCAATGCGCTGCTTGTCTTTGGTAATCAGCTCGGGGTCCGTTACAACAAAGGGCACGGCGCGGCTGGAGACGCGGCGCAGGTCCACAAAGAGACCCACATCGGAATAGACGCCCGGGCCGACGACGTCTTCAATCTGCCCGCTTTGCAGGCGGATACCCACTTCTTCGGGCGACACCTGTTCAAAGGCATAGAAGAACTGCCCCGTAAAGCGCAGCAGGAAGAGGATGAGCAACAGCAGCAGAATCGCAAGGACGATTCCCCCTGCCGAGCGAAATAGCCTGCGGAATGAATTGGGTTGTGCGGACATGGATTGGGGTGACTCCTCTGTGAGCATTGCCGCGGTGCTGTGCGCCGCGGTCCGCATTGGCACGGGGTATATTCGGATTGGCAAGCGCCATTCTATCATGCCGGCCCATGTGTGCCTGTGCCCTCGCGCACACTTGCCCCACAATGCAATACGTATGCAATTGGCGTTTGGTCGCGCCGCCTGCTCCCGCTTCACATTTTCAATCCTGCGCCTCGAGTGCGATAATTGCACAATGGCAACCATACAACTTCCCGGCCTGATTGATGCACACGTGCACCTGCGCGAACCCGGCTTTCCCCACAAAGAGGACTTTGCCAGCGGCACAGCCGCGGCGCTGGCCGGTGGCGTGACCATGGTGCTGGACATGCCCAACACCATGCCGCCCAGCGCCACACCGGCGCTGCTGGCCGCAAAAGCTGCGCTGGCCGCCGCGGGCACGCGCTGCGACATCGGCCTCTTTGTGGGCGCAACCAGCAGCGATGTAGACGCGTACCTGCCCGCAGCGCACCGCGCCTGCGCACTCAAGATTTATGTCAGCGATACGTTTGGCAGCCTGCGCATTGAAACGCTCGCGCTCATGCACCGCTTCTTTCGCACGTGGGCCGAGCGCGCCGATGAAATCGGCTACCGCATGACGGGCGCGGCCCTGGGCCTCGGTCCCATTGCTGTCCACGCCGAGGAGCTGATGCTCCCCGTTTGCCTCACGCTCAGCCGCATTTATTCTGTGCCGCTGCACATTGTCCATGTCAGCCGCCGCAGCGAAATTGAGCTTATACGCGACGCCAAGGAAGCGGGCTTCCCCGTGACCTGCGAGGCAACGCCCCATCACCTCTTCCTGTCAACCAGTGATCTGCCCAGGCTGGGCACGCGCGGTGACATGCGCCCGCGCCTTGCCACGCCCGACGACGTGGCGGCGCTGTGGGATAACCTTGAGTCAATCGACATCTTTGCCACCGATCACGCGCCCCACACCCTGGCCGAAAAAGCCGGCGAAACGCCACCGCCTGGCGTGCCGGGCGTGCAAACCCTGCTGCCGCTTCTGCTGACCGCCGTACACGACGACCGCCTGACCCTCGACGACGTTGTTTCGCGCCTGACATCGCGCCCCCGCCGCATTTATGGCCTTCCCGCACAGCCGGATACCACCGTCAGTGTGGATGTCGACGCGCGCTACACGTTGAGCGACGCCGATCAGGTGACGCGTGTGGGCTGGACGCCATTTGCCGGCCGTGAGGTCTTTGGCCGCATCGAGCGCGTTACATTGCGCGGGCAGGAAGTCTACGCGGGGGGCGAAGTGCTGGCTGCGCCGGGCAGCGGGCGCGTGCTCTTCCAGTAGTTGAGAGTGCGGCTTGTCCTGCTCCAGCGACTCTTGACAAGGTCTGTGCTTCGGGCAGGCGCAAAGATCCACAGAGGTTGTCAATGGGCTGCGGCGGCGAAGCGGGGCTTCCGATTGTGGAAGCCTCGCTGCGCACCTGGTCATGCGCTCTTCTGATTGCTGACTTCTGAGCGGCCCTGAGGCAAACCAACAAATGGGGTAGACAGCGCGCGAATACGCGCTATACTTGGGCGAGATGTGTGAGGCGCGCAGAGACGCAAAGTCAATGGCCGCAGTGGGAGTGGCCGCACGCATATGGGGACGTGCAGAATGAATGCGGAAAAGCAAGTACTTGTGCGGCGCGTCGTAGGGCTGGCGACCGCGGCGGCGTGCGTAGCGGCGCTGCTGCTGCTGCCTTTGACCGAGCGCGCAGTTGAGGCAAACGGGCCTGCTGGCGTTAGCGTGGAGCCCACGCCACTGCCTTTGATTGTGGTGCAACCCGCGCCAACGCCCGCGCCGGTGGTGGGGCCGCGCTTGCATCCCGAGCCGATTGAGCACACGAGTGTCTTGCTGCCGGTGGTGATTCTGCATGAATTGCTTTCGCCACCACCCCTGTCGGCGCAGGAAGCGAACGCCGCTGCCGATGCCGTGCGCGAGGCTGAGGAGGCGGACGGGCGTGGCATTACCACGGGCACATCAGCCATTGCTTCCGGCCTAACGCTCTTTGCGCCGCAAAGTGCGCTGCAGGTCACCTATCTGGCGGTGCAAGGGAGCGCAGGATATGCGCAGCCGGGCGCTGTGCAACGTGCCGCAGCCGCGCCTGTGGCCTACGCGCCCGCTGCGATGACATCCGCTGCGCAAGGGGGCACGCCGTTGCAGCCGGTGCAACCGCCTGCTGCTGCAAACGCAGTCGCGCCGCGCACCATTCAATCGCCGGCGCAGTTGGGGCTGCCTACGCCTTTGCCAACTTTTGTGGCTGCGCCCGCGGTGGGCATTCGCGATCCGGCGGCCCCAATTGTGGTGCAAGGGCAGGGCCAAATTCCTGTTGTGTCGGCGTTGGCAGCGCAAGCGCCTGCACCGGCCGCAGGCCAATACACCTATGCGCCACAGGCGTCAGCGGTTGCGAGCGCGCCGACACCAGCCGGCGCGCATGAAGTCCCCGTGATTGTGGTGGAGCCGGGGGGCGCAGCGGTGCCGATTGGCGTGCCTGTGCCAGGCGTTGCGGATATTGCCTGTAACAACTTCAACCAGGCCAGCCGCTGGGCCAGCGCGCGCGATAGTCTGCCCACCGATATGTGGAGCGACTGGTACGCGGGCTGGGGCCCCTATGCTGTGGATAACGGTTTGTACCAGGCGAAGAATGTGACCTTCTCGCTGGAAAGTGCTGTAGGGCCGGGCAGCAATGCAGGCCCGAACGAGCATTCGGCCAAGATCGCCAGCAATCAGCCCTACGCCGCCGGCTTTGGCAGCCCGCTCTTTGGTGTGCCTCCCGGCGCGCTTGTTACTGTGAGCGTCAACTATCTCATTTTTGATCACAACGACCACGGCTATGACTATGACTGGGCGTCATTGGGCATCAAGGCGGATGCCTATAGCGACGAAGCGCGCTATGTCAATGGCTATGCGCGCGGCGAATGGGCCACGCTGATGAACAGCGTGGTCGCCGGCAAGGATGGGCGGGTGATGGTGCTGATTCAGGCCGAATCGCCTGGCGCGCTCAACTCCAACATCTACTTCGACAACGTGCGGATTTGGATTGACGGCGCACCGGTGGTGGATTGTACGGGGTGAGGTCGAGCTAAGGTGCGGCGGCTGCGTGCTGCTGCACACGATAGTGGTAGGCATATCCCGGCTCAAATCCCGCTCTGGCGTACGTTGCCAGGGCGGGACTGTTCTTGTCATTGACCTGCAGGTAGGCATTGGTTGCTTCGTAGAACGATCCCCAAATGGCGAGGGCGCGCAGAAGCGCCAGCGCTGCACCACGGCGGCGCTGTGCAGCGTAGGTTGACATGCAGAAGATGCCCAGCCAATCGCCCCCCACCACGCCCAGGCCCACAGCCGCAGGCGCACCCTCCATGTCGAGACGGGCAAAGGCGCGCGGGCCTGCTATGGCTTCCAGAATCTGCGCGCGCACGGCGGTCGTTTTTGCATCCATGCTTTCGTTGCGCGCATAGGTGGCAAACCAGTCGTCGTCAAATTCTTCCGCCACTTCAATTTCAAGATGGGGCGTGCTGCGCAGTGTGGGTGTGGATGTCAGAATGCGTGAGAGCGGCGCGACCTGCACGTGCGTGGGCGAGATCAACGCATAGCCGCGCGCCGCCAGGGCAGCATCCAGGCCTGCGGGTTGCACGGCCGCGTGGATCTGAAAGCGCGCGGGGAGCTGCTGCGCGGCGTAAAATGCCTCCACAGCGGCAAGCTTCTCCTCGAGTGCAACGCTCTCTTCATTGTGCAGCGCCCACACCGAATTGGCGCGGCCGGTGATGCCTGCGGCGGCGCGCAGCCGCCAGCCGGCCACCGTTGCACGCTGCGGCGCGGGCCACGCGTCATAGGCCGCGGCCTCAATCGCGCGCAGGGTCTCCACAGGCAGTGCCGTGAATAGGGGTTGCCATTGCAGTGGGGATGTCATCCGTCTCTCTTCCATGTGGCCGAGTATACCATGTGCGGGCCACGGCGCAGGGACGGCGCGTCATTTGTGCAGGCTGGTGGAGGCGCCATGTTGGAAGGCGGTCGCGGCTGTGCTACACTCGCGACAAAGCCGCATCCGCAGAGGAGAAGAGATGACAGCCACCCCAATTGCAAGTGATTACCAACTGCTTGACAGCGGCAACATGCAAAAGCTGGAGCGTGTTGGCCCCTACATGCTTGTGCGCCCTGCGCCGCAGGCCATCTGGTCGCCGCGCCTGCATGAAACGGAGTGGGCCAAGGCGGATGGTGTCTACCATCGCACCAGCGAAGGGGGCGGCCATTGGGCATGGAAGGGCAAAGTCAAGCGCGAGTTTGATGTGCTCTATAATACCCTTGCCTTTGAGATCCACCTGACCAACTTTGGCCACATGGGGCTCTTCCCCGAGCAGGCCGAGAATTGGGATTGGCTGCGCCGCAAGATCCGCACACGCATGCAGAAGACAAACGACCGCAATTTCCACGTGCTGAACCTCTTCGCGTATACAGGCGGCAGTTCGCTGGCGGCCAGCCAGGCGGGCGCGCATGTGGTGCATTTGGACGCCGCCAAGAATGTGGTGGACTGGGCGCGCAAAAACGCGCAGCTCTGCTCCATGCAGGACCGTCCCATCCGCTGGATTGTGGATGACGCCGTCAAATTCATCAAGCGCGAGCAGAAGCGCGCCTCGCGCTATCAGGCGATCATCCTCGATCCGCCCAGCTTTGGGCGCGGGCCGCAGGGTGAAGTCTTCAAGATTGAGAAAGACATCATGCCGCTGCTGGAGGCTTGCCATGATTTGCTGGCCGACGATGCGCTCTTTGTGCTCTACAGCTGCCATACGCCAGGCTTTACGCCCCTGACGCTGGCCAATCAGCTTGAGGAGATGATGGGCACCCAGGGCGAGATTGAGGCAAGCGAGATGACGGTTGACGCAACAGGCGGGCGCAGCCTGCCCAGCGGGGCCTACGCGCGCTGGTCTGCCAAGAGCTGAAGCATGGCGACTGTGCTTTCGAGTGTGCAGAACGAGCACGTGCGCAACGTGCTGAAGCTGGAGAAACGGCGCGCGCGCGATGCCGAGCGTGTGACGATTGTTGAAGGCGCGCGCGAGGTTGCACGGGCGCTGGCCGCAGGTGTTGTTCCTGTTGAGGCGTATGTGTGTCCGACTCTGGTTGTCGAGCCGGACGCAGCGGCCGCGCTGGCGCAATTGGAGGTGCTGGACGCAGCGCGCCGCACGCACCTCTTTATCGTCACAGAGGAGATCTTTGCGCGCCTGGCAGTGCGCGAGGCGAGCGGCGGCCTGCTGCTGCTGATTCCCTATGTGGCGCGCATGCTTGCCGAAATCCCCATGAGCGCGCCAGCCTTTCTTGCCGTCATCGAGGGTGTTGAGAAGCCGGGCAACCTGGGCGCGATCCTGCGCACCGCAGATGCTGCGGGCGTGGATGGCGTGATTGTCAATGCAGGGGCCACGGATATCCACAATCCGAATGTCGTGCGCGCCAGCCTGGGCACTCTCTTCAGCGTGCCGATTTGTGAGGCGACGCCGGAGGAGACCGTTGCACATCTGCGTGCGTTGGGCGTGCGCACAGTCGCCGCCGTCCCCGACGCAGCGCTGCGTTACACCAGTGCAGAGATGCGCGGACCGGTCGCCATCATCATGGGATCAGAGGCGTACGGCCTCTCGCAGGCGTGGCGCGAGGCGGCCGACCTGTTGGTTTCCATTCCCATGCACGGCGCGGCCGATAGTTTGAACCTGGCCACAGCCACGGCGCTCATGCTCTATGAAGTGGTGCGCCAGCGCGGCGGCTGAGTGCTGCGCGCTGGAACACGTGGCGTGCCGCGGCGTTCAAACCATGGCGCGCGCCCCCATTTGCGCACGCGCCTGCGCCTGCAAATTGCGGTTTACCCTACTGCACATTTGTTCGCGTTGTATAGAATGTAAGGACTGACGCATGTGTTACAACGGGCGAACGCAGGGCAGCCGCCATCGCATAGACCTTTGACGCCCCCCTGCCGCTATGCTACACTGACCCCAGGACAGAACCGCAGGTGTTCCATGTCCCCCGAGTGTGAAGGGTTGAAAAGATGAAATCAATGCGACTGCGCAGCGGTATGATTTACTTGCTGCTGGTCATCGCGCTGGCGAGCTTTTTGTATACGATGCTCAGCCGCCGCAACGCAAATGAACTGACAACTGTGCCGCTGGCAGATGTTGCCACGCTCGTGCGTAGCAACGACACCGCGTCCATTGCCATAAACGGCGACGAACTGCTGGTGACGCGCCGCAACGGACAACAAGTGCAGTCGCGCAAGGAGACCGAAAACGGCCTCACCGAGTCCCTCATGGGGCTGGGTGTCACCTCGGATCAATTGCAGCGCGTGGATGTGAGCGTGGCCGAGCCGGACTTCTGGGCGAACTGGAGCGGTATTCTCTTTGCGCTTGTGCCCATTTTGTTGTTGGGGCTCTTCTTTTTCTTCATTTTGCGCCAGGCACAGGGCGCAGGCAATCAGGCATTCTCCTTTGGCAAGAGCAAGGCGCGCATGTTCACGGGTGATCGCCCAACGGTCACCTTTGCGGATGTGGCCGGTTCTGAAGAGGCCAAACAGGAGCTGCAGGAGGTCGTCGAGTTCCTCAAGGAGCCGCAGAAGTTCGCGGCACTGGGCGCACGCATTCCCAAGGGCGTGCTGCTGGTAGGCCCGCCCGGCACAGGCAAGACCCTCATGGCCAAGGCCGTCTCGGGCGAGGCGGGCGTGCCCTTCTTCAGCATCTCCGGCTCCGAGTTCGTCGAGATGTTTGTGGGCGTGGGCGCCAGCCGCGTGCGC
>DIAV01000412.1:0-2778 GCA_002415895.1 Anaerolineales bacterium UBA5069
TAGTCGTTCCACGCAAAAACGAGGTGGAAGAGCGACACCGCCACCAGCACCGGCGTGGACATGGGCAGGATGACACTCGTGAGAATGCGCAGGGGGCTCGCACCGTCGATCATCGCCGCTTCGTCCAGCTCGCGCGGAATCGTCATAAAGTACTGGCGCAGCAGGAAGACGTTGTAGGCGTTGGCAAAGAAGTGGGGCACCGTAAGCGGCAGCCATGTGCCCACCCAGCCAATGCGCTGGAAGAAGGCGTAGGTCGGCACAATTGTGACCGCTGAAGGCAGAAAGATGGTGGCAATCAGCAGCGTAAAGAGAATGTCGCGCCCGGGAAATCTGAAGCGTGTGAAGCCATAGGCAACAAGTGAACAGGAGAGCAGCGTGCCAATAATGCCGATGACGGCAATGGCCAGCGTATTGATGAAGAGGCGGCCCAGGTCAATGGTTGTCCACGCCTGGCTATAGTTGGACCAGGTTGGGGCAAAGGTCCACGGGCGCTCCAGCCCGCGCCAATTACCCTTCCACGCAATGGGGCCGGCACCAGGGTTCGCAGGGTCAATAAACTGGCTCTCGCGGCGGCCCGGTTTGTACATGGCCAATTCCTGTGTCGTGCCATCCTCCATGGGCACCTTGTAGACGTCGAGCGTCTTGCCCTCAAACTCAAATGTTGCCGGCTGTGCGGGCCAGATGGGCGCGCCGGGCTCCACCAACTGGTTCATCGTCTGCAGCGACGTAAAGATCATGCTCGCCAGCGGCACGAGGAACACAAAGAGAATCACCAATGCCAGCAGCGTCACAAGCGTCTTGGGCATCAAGTTGCGACGCTGTCCGCGACTGCGCTTGGTGATAACGGCCGGCTCGGGGTTCGCGGCGGCAGGCCGCGCAATGGTTGTCGTCATAAATAGCCCCTTAACGGCGCTCGCCGCCGGCGTAAAAGACCCAGAAACGCTGCGACCAGAAGAGCACCAACGTTACCACGAGAATGATGATGAAGATGAACCATGCCAATGTGGCGCCATAGGACATGTTCTGGTAGGAGAAGAAGGTCTTGTAGAGGTAGAGGTTGTAGAACATGGTTTTGCCGGCGGGCTCGCCCGTGCCCTGGTTGAGGACAAGGGGCACGAGGAAATACTGGAAGAGGCCCACCACGGTGAGGATCAAATTGTAGAAAATGACCGGCGAGATCATGGGGAAGGAGACGTTCCAGAAGCTGCGCCAGGCGCCCGCGCCGTCAATTTTCGCGGCGTCGTAAAGCTCCGTAGGCACGCCCTGCAGCGCAGCCAGATTGAGCAGCATGGCGTTGCCGATGCCCCAAATGCCCACGACGACAAGCGCGGGGTAGATCCAGGTTGGGCTGCGCAGCCACTCGGGTGGATTGCTCACGCCCACATTGCGCAAGAACATGTTGATCCAGCCGCCGGTGGGGTTAAGCATGTGCGCCCAAATGAAAATTGCCGCCACAAAGGGAATGATGTACGGGAAATAGAAACCGGCGCGGAAGATCGATTTGCCCACGAGATGCTTGTGGTTCATGAGCAGCGCCAGCAGGAGCGGCGCAAAGACAGCCACAGGCAGCGCATAGAGACCATAGTGCAAAGTGACGACCAGCGATCGCCACATCTGGCTGTCACCGATCAGGTAACGATAATTCGCCATTCCCACAAAGTTGAGGCCCGACATGCTGAGGCGCATATCGGTGAAGCTGAATATCAGCGTCGCCACAGTGGGGATGAGGGTAAACGCAAGGAAGCCAAAGAGCCACGGCGAGATGAAGATGTATCCCCAGCGCGCCTCGCGACGGGACGCCGACACGCCGCGACTTCTCCTTGCGCCCCCCGAGACCACCTGATTCTGCGTCGGCGTTTGTGCTGCCATATCCCTCTCCTTGCTGCCCATTCATGCGCCTGTGTCAACGGCTGCGCGGCATCCTCCCGCGCAACAACAAGTGGAGATGGGCAGGGTTTCCCCTGCCCATCTCCACGCTGCAACTACTGGGGCTTCTGGAAGATGGCAGTCGCATCCGCTTCAAAGGTTGCGATCTCCGCGTCCATGTCCAGGTCCGGGGTGGTGCGGTAGGTCGTCTGGAAGAGGCGCTGGCGGTCGAAGAACTCGAGCCAGTTGGGGCGATAGCCCTCTGCGCTGGGGATGTCAGGGTAGGCGAGGCCGGCCTTGATCGTGTCCCAGTTCTCAACCCACGGGAACTGCTCGGACTTGGCCTGGTAGAAGGCATCCTGGTCCTCGGCACGGGCGGGCATACCACCGTAGGCGGGCAGCAACTTGCCGGAGGCCTCGCCGATGAGGTAGCTCAGGACGGTGAAGGCCTCGGCCGGGTGCTTGGTGTCCTTGAGGATGCGGAAGGTGTCGGCATCCACGCGGCCATTCACCACGCCGTTGTTGGTGGGGATAATGCCCAGGTCCCAGTTCTCGCCGGCTGCGCCAACGCAGCAGGTGTACCACTGCTGGGTCAGGGCCATGGCGATCTTGCCCGAGTTCCAGCCATTGCCGGCGCCGAAGTCAGGGCTCTGGATTACAGCGTCGCCAGGGATGAAAGGCTCGTCGCCCCAGATGCCTTCATATTCCCACTTCCAGGCGTCCTTGTGCTGTTCGGGGAACTTGGCGGTGCCGTCTTCGGCAACATCGGTGCCGGCGCCGAAGAATGCGGCAACGTGAATTGCATCCTGGTATTGGGGAATGTAGCCGTACTGCACGATCTTGGTGGCGTCAAAGTCGGTGCCGGGGACAACTGCGCCGGCGTCATCGAGCATGAGCGGGGAGTTGCCGTTC
>DIAV01000412.1:2834-4958 GCA_002415895.1 Anaerolineales bacterium UBA5069
GGCCAGACGTACTTGTCGCCGTAGGCACTGGGCGGATAGTTGAGGCCGGCCTCGTCAAACATACCCTTCTGGTAGAAGACGGCGGCAGGGAAGACGGCGAAAGGCAGACCAACCTGACCTTCGTCGGTGACATAGAACTTCATCAACGCATCACTGAACTGGGTCGTGTCGTACCCTGCATCAGCGATCAACGGTGTCAGGTCCATCCATTGGCCCTTGAAGCCGTTGGAACCGCCCCAGCCAACCGGGCCAACAATATCAGGGCCGGCGCCGGAGGCGATCTGCGTCGAGAGCGCGTCGCGCGCGCCGTTGTAGGGCACCACTTCCATGATCAGCTGGATTTTGTCCTGGGAGTTGTTGAATTCCTCAACAACGGCATTCTGGACCTCCTGCTGCTGCGGGTCGGTGCCTGTGCCGAGGCCGACGAACCAGCGCACCTGGACGCGGTTGGGGTCGATCTCGACGGCTACTGTCGGGGCCGCCTCAGGGGCGGGTACTTCGGCGGCGGGGGCTTCTTCGGCAGCTGCCTCTTCGGCAGGTGCTTCGGTTGCAGCAGCCTCAGCAGCAGGCGCCTCAGCAGCAGGCGCTTCGGCAGCAGGCGCTTCTGCAGCAGGGGCAGCCGGAGCCGCCGGGGCGGCGCCACCACAAGCCGCAACCAGCATGCTGGCTACGACGAGCAGCGCCAAAACGAAATACATTGAACGACGCATGTTTACGCTCCTTGTGTCCTGAGTGGACGTTGAGGGTACGGGAACCCGTACGACGGACGGAAAACACGACGCTTGCATCCCGCTTTGGAGACGGGAAGACCCTATTGCCCGCCAAATGGCGGGTTCAAGCAACAAACCTGAAAGCGCTTGCAAGAGCACGCACATTTGTGCACTCATTTCTGCACACCTGTACGGAATTGCCAAACAGGGTATTACACCGCGTGGAGAGATCGCCGCCGAGTATGCTTACGGACACCCACACGACTGCCGCACGACGAGTTCCACAGGCAGCAATGTCACAGCATCCGCCGTGTCGTTGCGAATGAGCCGCACAAGCTGGCGCGCAGCCAGGTAACTGGCAGTTTCGATGGGTGCGCGCACAGTCGTCAGCGGTGGGTTCAGATGGCGCGACAGGGGTACATCATCAAAGCCGACAACGGCAATTTCTTCAGGCACACGTTTGCCCGCTCTGCGCAATGCCAGCAAGGCGCCGGCTGCCGCTTCGTCATCGCCCGTAAAGATGGCGTCACATGCAACGTTGTTTGCCAACAGACGCTGCACTGCGGCCTCGCCCCCCTGCTCGGTAAAGCCGTTTTCCATGAGCAATGCAGGGTCCAGCGGGATTTCGTGGGCTTCCAGCACCTCGCGATAGGCGCTTTCACGTGCAAAGGAGTCCTCGTTGCCCTCGGGGCCGCGAACAAACGCAATGCGGCGGCGGCCATGCTCGCGGATGAGGTGTTCGAGCAATTTACGCACACCCGAGCGGTTGTCAAAGCGAACGGAAGGAATCTGCGTGCCCACAGGCGCCGAGCGATGCAGCAGCACAACGGGAAAACCATGCTGGAAGAGGAGCGTGAGTTCGCGCGCCTCGAGCAGGTCACTGAAAACAAGCAGGCCATCGGTGTTGTGCTCGCCTAACGGCTGCCGCCATTCACGGCGGCGCTGGCCGCCGGGTGTGCCGGTAAAGATGAGCAGGTCCAGCCCGGCCTCGCGCACAGCAGCTTCAATCCCGCGCAGTGTGGGCACGAAGAACGAGCTGCCGATTTCGGGGAGCAGCAGCCCGATGGTGTCGGTCTTGCGCACAGCCAGCATGCGTGCCGCGGCGTGCGGCGTAAAGTTGAGAATGTCCACAGCGTGGCGCACGCGCTCGATGGTCTCATCGGCCACCGGCGCCGTCTCATTGAGGACGCGGCTGACTGTGGAGATTGAGACGCCCGCAAGGCGGGCGACATCTGTTATGGTGGCGCGCTGAACTCGTCGAGTAGCCACAGGCTCTGGGTGCATGAATTGGGTTGCGGAAAGGCCTTCAGTGGGTGGTGGCAAAACAAGCAGCCAACGCTGGGAGCGTGAACAGTCGCTGAAAGCGCTTTCAGTATACCGCGACTGCAACAGTTGTCAAGCCCCCAATTTTAAA
>DIAV01000367.1 GCA_002415895.1 Anaerolineales bacterium UBA5069
TATTTCCAAAACGCCAATCCAACATTGGAGAGCAAACAGCGTGACACAGACTTCTGAAAACGCGCAGCAAGCTGCCGAGAGCGCGCCCCCCGATTGGGTGAACCCCCAATGCCTGCACCGGAACCGCCTGCCGGCGCGCGCACGCTTTGCCGCCTACTCCTCCGCGGGGGCGGCGGTCACAGGTGGCGCGTCCGTCTGGGAGATTTCACTCAACGGCACGTGGCGCTTTCACTATGCGCTCACACCCATTGAGGCGCCATCCGACTTTGCCGACGTAACCTGCGACGATTCGGCCTGGGCCGCGCTGCCAGTGCCCAGCCACTGGCAGATGCACGGCTACGGTGCGCCCCATTACACCAATGTGATCTACCCCTTCCCGGTCGATCCGCCCAACGTGCCCAGCGAGAACCCCACCGGCAGCTACCGCCGCAGCTTTCACATTCCCGCTGCCTGGTCTGGACAGCGGCAAATCCTGCGCTTTGACGGCGTCGATTCGGCCTTTGAAGTCTATGTCAACGGCGCGTACGTAGGCTTCTCCAAGGGGAGCCGCATGCCTGCCGAGTTTGACATCAGCGATAAGGTGCAACTCGGTGAAAACCTGCTGGCCGTACGCGTCTACCAGTGGAGCGACGGCAGCTATATTGAAGACCAGGATATGTGGTGGCTGTCGGGCATCTTCCGCGATGTCACACTGCTCTGCGTGCCGCAAACCGCGCTGTGGGATTTATATGTGGACCCCGGCCTGCATGACGACCTGCAGGGTGCTACCTTGCGCGTGGTGGCTACGCTTGCGTCCTCCCTGCAGAAAGCAACGCCTTGCCAGCTTGAAATCGCCTTGTTTGACGCCGACGGCGTTGCGCTGCCGGAAGTCCAGGGCAAAGCAACAATCAC
Source organism: Anaerolineales bacterium UBA5069 (assembly GCA_002415895.1). Taxonomy (GTDB): domain Bacteria; phylum Chloroflexota; class Anaerolineae; order Caldilineales; family Caldilineaceae; genus UBA5069. The sequence goes on from DIAV01000367.1 coordinate 892, forward strand.
AACCTCTGCCGAGTTGGCCACTGCCGAAATCAAGGTCGAGGTCACCGCGCCCCGTCTCTGGTCGGCCGAGGAGCCGCACCTCTACACCCTTCTGATAACGCTGCGCGATGAAGATGGCGCGGTGATCTCCGTCACGCCGCAAAAAGTTGGCTTCCGCAGCGTGCGCATTGAGGGCGTGAAGTTTCTTGTCAACGGTGTGGCCATCAAACTGCGCGGCGTCAACCGCCACGAGTTCCACCCGGACATGGGGCGCGCTGTGCCCCGTGCGGCCATGCTGCAGGATGTGCTGCTCATGAAGCAGCACAACATTAACACTGTACGCACAAGCCACTACCTGCCGCATCCCCACTTCCTTGATTTATGCGACGCCTACGGGCTTTACGTCATCGATGAGACCGACCTCGAGTGCCACGGCATGCTTGTTGCTACGCCGCCCTTTTCGCTCAGCGATAACCCGGCCTGGCAGCCCGCGTATGTAAACCGTGTGGAGCGCATGGTTGAGCGCGATAAGAACCATGCGTGCATCATCATGTGGTCTTTGGGCAACGAATCGGGTTTTGGGCGCAACTTCGAGGCAATGGCCGCATGGGTGCGCGCCCGCTATCCCGCTTTCCTGATCCACTATGAAGGCGACCGCAGCGGCAAGGTGAGCGATGTCATCAGCCAGATGTACACCAATGTTGATGATGTGATCGACTTCGGCAAGGGCGAAGGGCCTGTGGGCAAACCGACTTCATGGTCTGCACCGGTGGCGCTGGCGGATTATGTGAACAAACCCTTCTTCCTGTGCGAATATGCCCATGCCATGGGCAACGGTCCCGGTGGCCTGACAGAATACTGGGCCGCCTTCCGCAGCTATGATCGGCTCCTTGGCGGCTGCGTGTGGGAGTGGATGGACCACGGTATTCGCACCACAACCGCCGATGGCCGCGGCTACTTCGCCTATGGAGGCGACTTTGGCGAACAGCCCCATGACGACAACTTCGTGTGCGACGGCCTGCTCTTTGCCGACCGCACACCCTCACCCGGGCTGCTCGAATACAAGAAGCTGCTGGAGCCGGTGCACGTCGAAGTCGTTGCTCTGCACGCAGGCGTCGCGTCGCTGCGCATTCTGAATCGCCATGATTTCGTTTCGCTGGCGCACTTGCAGGCGACATGGGCGCTTGCAGAGGATGGGCGCACAATCAAGGCGGGGGTGCTGGCGCTGCCCGATATTGCCCCCGGCGCATCTGCAACGATTGAACTTGATTGCGCAGTTCGCGCGCCGCAGCCGGGCGCAACCTACACAGTGGATCTGCACTTCACGCTGGCGCAGCCGCAGCCATGGGCCGCCGCCGGCCACGAAGTTGCCTTTGCACAACTGGTGCTGGGCGTGCTGGCGCAGCCGCTTCCCGTCGTGCGCCCGGCCACACCCGTCACCGTGCGCGCAGAAGGGGCCATGCTGGCGATTCGCACAGGAGACACGGAGATTGTCTTTGATTGCGCGCGCGGGGTCATCTCCCACTGGCGCGTGGCGGGACGCACGCTCGTGCACGCCGGGCCGCGGCTCACCCTCTGGCGCGCACTGATCGACAACGAAGCGCGTGGCGGCGCAGCCGTGGCGGAGGAATGGCGCAAACGCTACCTGCATCTGGCCCAGCACCGGTTGAACAACATGAGTTGGCAGCAGGTAAGCGATGGCGAAGTGCACGTGCGCGTGGAGACTGCGCTTGCGCCGCCCGTTCTTGATGCTGTGCTTGACTGCATTTATGAATACACGATCAAGGCCGGCGGGGATGTGCTGCTCAGCGTGCGCGGCATGCCACGCGGCAACTGGCCCGCTATGCTCCCGCGCATCGGGCTGGAGATGACAGTGCCGAGTACCTTGGACAAGGTGCGCTGGCTGGGCCTGGGCCCGGGCGAAAACTACGCCGACAGCCGCGCTGCCGCCCGCTTTGGACGGTGGGAGAGTACGGTGGACGCCATGTTGACACCCTACGCGCGCCCACAGGAGAACGGCAACCACATGGAGACGCGCTGGGTTGCGCTGCAGGACGACAACGACTTTGGCGTGATGGCCTGTGGCGCGCCCACAATTAACTTCAGCGCGCATCGCTTTACCACAATGGATTTGGACGCAGCGCGCCACCCCTACGAGCTGACAGCGCAGCCCACAATTACGCTGCATCTCGATTACGCGCAAAACGGGTTGGGATCAGCCAGTTGCGGGCCGGGCGTCGCAGCGCCCTATCAGTTGCACGCCGAACCTTTCGCGTTTAGCGTCACACTGCGCGCGGTGCAGGCGGGGATCGACGAGGTGGCGCAGTTGGGGAGGGAAGCAATCCATGATCATTGACAATTGATGACTCAAGTTACGCAGTAAAACGATTTGTACGCAGAAAGGA
>DIAV01000051.1:0-5368 GCA_002415895.1 Anaerolineales bacterium UBA5069
AGGCCATGCCCATGACAGAGACCGTTGCGATGACGGAAACCGCTGAAGTCGTCCCGGCCGAAGCAATGACCGAGACAGAAGTCATGACCGACAGCGCGGCCATGACAGAAACCGCAGCCATGACCGAGACCATGGCGATGACGGAAACCGCCGAAATGGTTCCCGCCGCAGTCATGACGGAGACCGCCGAGGTGGTCGCTGCCGAAGCAATGACCGAGACCGTTGAAGCCGCACCCGAGACGCTGCCCACAACCGGCGGCTCCTCCATGCCCAGCCTGAGCGTGCTGGCCAGCGGCCTTGTGCTGCTGGTGCTTGTGGCGGCAGCGTTTGTCACCCGCCGCCGCACTGCCTAATCTGCAATTTGCGTTCCACGGGGGAGGGCGCTCTGCCCTCCCCTTATGCCTTTCCCCGCTGTATCCTCATTCCACACTACCAAATCGAGAGGGAGTTGCCCGATGAACAAACGAGCCATTTGGTCGATTCTGAGCATGATTGTCTTGTTTAGCATGTTGCTTGGCGGTTGCGCCGTTCCGGCGGCAGCCCCCGCCGCGCCGGCCGCAGATGCAGCCGCCGCACCCGCTGAGGCCGCCCCTGCCGAGGCCGCCATTCAGATCCCTGCGCCGGTTGACGGCATGTTCAATGTTGCATTCGTCTACGTGGGCCCCGTGGGTGATGCAGGCTGGACCTATGCGCATGACGAGGGCCGCCGCTACCTTGAGGAGAACCTGGAAGGTGTTCACACCGCCTATCTCGAGAGCGTACCCGAAGGCGCCGACGCCGAGCGTGTGATCCGCAACCTGGCGCGCGCCGGCTTCAACGCAGTATTCACAACTTCCTTCGGCTACATGGACCCGACGGCCACAGTCGCCGCCGAATTCCCGGATATCGATTTCGTTCATGTCTCCGGCTTCCTCAAGGGGCCGAACTTCTCCAACCTCTTCGGCGGCATGGAGAGCATGAAGTACCTCGTCGGCATGATCGCCGGCGCCAAGGCACAGGAATTGGGCGCAACGCAGGTTGGCTACATTGCTCCCTTTGCCACAGCCGAAGTCGTCCGCCACATCAATGCCGCAGCGATGGGCATGCGCTCGGTTTGCCCCGAGTGTACGCTTGACATTCGCTGGACCTTCTCCTGGTTCGACCCGAACCTCGAGCGTGAGTCGGCAGCCTCGCTGATTGACGCCGGTGCCGTCGTCGTCATCACCGGCGCCGACACCCCCGGCCCCGTCCAGGTTGCCGGCGAAAAGGGTGTCTTCGGCGTTGGCTACGACAGCCGCAACGCCTGTTCGATTGACCCCGAAGCCTGCCTCACAGTCCCCTACTGGAACTGGGGCCCCGAGTATGTGCGCCTCGTCCAGGAGATGATGGACGGCACCTTTGTCGGCAGCGACATTTACTTCGACGTTGATAGCGGCAGCCTCGGATTGCTCGGCTTCGTTGAAGACCAGACACCGCAGCCCGGCGTGCCCGCGTCGATCGTACCCCAGGTGCAGGAACTTCTGGCCAAAATGGAATCGGGCGAGTTCACCCGCTTTGATGTCTTTAGCGGCCCCATCAACGACAACAAGGGCAACCTCTTCGTCCCCGAAGGCGAGCAACTGACGCAGTCGGACCTGGAAGGCCTCAAGGGCATTGAAGGCCGCGAAGATTGCACCTTCTGCATGAGCTGGCTAGCCGAGGGCGTTTCGCCCGACGCTGAACTGCCCTCCGGCAACTAGTACACACAGTCGCCAGAGTCTGATGTATAAAACGGTTGTGGGGGCAAAAAACTTGCCCCCACAACCGCACTTCCCAGCCGACGCGCTTCCGTCATTTACATTGTCACGCCCACCCATATAATGACCCCAGCCCAATCCAAACATGCTCATGTCGCGACAATCGCTGCCGGCGAGCCTTGGCGCGCGTCCGATGATGCCCCGCCCGCCGTCGAGATGCGCGGTATTACCAAGCGCTTCCCCGGCGTCATTGCCAACAACCAAGTGGATTTCACCGTCAAGCGCGGCGAAATTCATGCGCTGCTGGGCGAGAACGGCGCGGGCAAATCCACGCTTATGAATGTTCTCGCCGGGCTCTACAAGCCCAGCGAAGGCACAATCTGGATTCATGGTGAGCGCGTTGATTTCAACTCGCCGCGCGATGCAATCGCTGCCGGCGTGGGCATGGTGCACCAGCACTTCATGCTGGTTCCCGTACAGACTGTGGCCGAGAACATATTTCTGGGCGTGCGCGAAACCCCCTTCGTGCTCGACTACAAGCAGATGGCCGCCGACGTCAGGCGCATTGGCACGCAATATGGCATGCCCGTAGACCCCAACGCCAAGATCTGGCAGCTCTCCGTGGGCGAGCAGCAGCGCGTCGAGATCATCAAGATTCTCTATCACGGCGCGCAGGTGTTGATTCTGGACGAACCCACCGCTGTGCTCACACCCCAGGAGACGCTCGGCCTCTTTGCCACGCTGCGCACTATGGTGGCACAGGGCAAAACGGTTATCTTCATTAGCCACAAGCTGGACGAAGTGCTCTCCATTGCCGACCGCATTACCGTTTTGCGCGCCGGCGGCGTGGCCGAAACGGTCTTCGCGCGCGACGTCAACAAGGTGCAACTGGCCAGCCTCATGGTCGGGCGCGAGGTGCTCTTCCGCCTGGAGAAGCCCGAACGCGCCCCAGGTGAAGTGCGCCTTGCCCTGAGCGCTGTCGAAGCCCTTGATAACAAAAACCTGCCCGCGCTGCGCAAACTGACGCTCAAGGTGCACTCGTGCGAAATTGTGGGCATTGCCGGTGTCGCGGGCAACGGCCAGCGCGAACTGGCCGAAGTCATTTGTGGACTGCGCGCCATCTCCGGCGGCGTCATTGAGGTCTGCGGTAAAACTGTGACCAACGCTGCACCCATTGTCATGATCAACGCAGGTGTGGCCTACGTGCCCGAAGACCGCAGCACCACCGGCTCTGCCCCCAACCTGTCACTGGCGGAGAACACCGCCATCAAGTCCTACCGCGACGAGCCTGTTGGCAAAGGCATGTTCGTCAAGCGCAACACCATGCGCACAATTGCCGGCGGGCTGATTGATCGCTTCAACATCTCGGCCCCATCCACCGCCACGCCTGTACGCAAGCTCAGCGGCGGCAATTTGCAGAAGGTGATCCTGGCGCGCGAAATTTCCAAGCGGCCGCGCGTGCTTGTGGCCGCCTATCCCACGCGCGGGCTCGACATTGGCGCAACCGAAGCCGTACGCAAGATTTTGCTCGACGAACGCAACGATGGCGCGGCCATCCTCCTCATATCCGAAGACCTTGACGAGATATTCGCCATTGCCGATCGCATTGCTGTGCTCTACGAAGGGCGTGTTATGGGTGAATTTGCCTCCGCTGACGCTGATCGCGAGACGATTGGATTGATGATGGCAGGACACGCTGCGGATACTGCGCACACCAGCCCCGCAAGAAACCCCGAGGCGGCCTCATGACAGCGCAAAGCGCACTGGGCCCCACCCCGGAAAAGACCGTAACGCGCCTGCGGATTGAGCAGCGCATGGAGCAGCCCACCTGGCTCAGATACGCGTCGCCCATCATTCTGGTAGGCGCAGCGTTGCTGGTGGGCGCGTTACTGCTGCGCCTGGCTGGGGCCAACCCGTGGTTTGTCTACCGCCAAATGTTTTCCATTGCCTTCGGCAGCGCCTACGGCTGGTCCGACACGACAATCAAGGCGGTGCCGCTGATTGTGATTGGCCTGGGCGTGGCGTTGGCGCTGCGCATGCGCCTCTTCAACGTGGGCGCCGAAGGCCAATTCTTCATTGGCGCCTTTATGGCCACTGGCGTCGCGCTCTACATCCTGCCCACCAATGCCCCCGCCTGGCTTATGCTGCTGGCCATGGGGTTGGGAGGCTTCATTGGCGGCGCCTTCTGGGGCTTCATCCCCGGCATTCTCAAGGCGCGCCTCAACGTCAACGAAATCATCACCACCCTTATGCTTACCTACGTGGCTGTGCTCTGGAACAACTACTGGGTCTACGGCCCGTGGAGCGAGCGCGGCTTCGGCATGACGAGCACCTTCCCCGATAACGCGTGGATGCCGCGCTTCACCGACTACGCCGAGCAGATTCCGGCCCTGCGCGGCATGACCGCGCACTTCGGCATTTTCGTGGCGATTGTCCTCGCCATCGTCATGTGGATTCTGTTGCGCAGCAGCAAGTGGGGCTTTGAAATCAGCGTCATTGGCGACAACAACCGTGCCGCGCGCTACGCAGGCATTAACCTCAGCCGCAACATCATTCTGGTCATGATGATCAGCGGTGGCTTTGCCGGTCTCGCGGGCATGATTGAGGTGGCAGGCGTTGTGCATCGCCTGCAGGAGCGTTTCTCCCCGGGCTATGGCTTTACCGCCATCATTATCGCGTGGCTGGCCAAGCTCAATCCGCTGGCGATTATTCCTGTGGCCTACCTCTTTGGCGGGCTGCTGGTGGGCGGTGACGCCATCCAGCCCGCAGGCGTAGCCGCCATGCTGCAAGGTGTCATTCTCTTTGTTGTCGTCGGTGGCGAAATGCTTCTGACGTACCGCGTGCGGCTGGAAAAGGTTGCCGTGGCAGCCTGAAGCAACACTGTTCCCTGCGCCATTGCCCCTCGCGCGACCTGGCGACCTGGCGGCAAGATGTATTGACAACAGCTCGAATCACCTTCAATCACTGGTACTTTCGGGACAGGGTATGGACCTCGTATTCTTTGTAACGCTGCTGGCAGCCGGTGTGCGCACGGGCACGGTATTGCTCTTTGCCACCGTGGGCGAAATCTTCGCCGAACGATCAGGCGTGCTCAACCTGGGCGTCGAAGGCATGATGCTCATGGGGGCAATGACAGGCTATGGCGTAACCTACGCCACCGGCAACCCGTGGCTGGGGCTACTGGCGGCCCTGCTCGTTGGTGGCCTTATGGCACTGCTGCACGCCATTGTCACAATTACACTGCGCGCCGATCAGGTTGTGAGCGGCCTTGCGCTCACCTTCCTGGGCACAGGGCTTAGCTCCGTGCTGGGCGCACCGCTTGTGCAGGTGCGCGACGTTGCCCGCCTGCCCAGCTTTGACATCCCCGGTTTGGCCGCAATCCCCGTCATCGGGCCCATTCTCTTCCAGCACAATGTCATTGTCTATCTCGGCTTTATCATAGGACCGCTCGCCTGGTTCTACATCTACCGCACCCGCCCCGGCATGGAACTGCGCGCGATAGGTGAATACCCCGCCGCCGCCGACGTACAGGGCATTAACGTCGCCCGGTTGCGTTACTTCTATGTGGTGCTGGGCGGCATGTTCGCCGGTGTCGCAGGCGCATCGCTCAGCCTCGCAGTAACGCCACTATGGCTGGAAGGCATGACCGGCGG
>DIAV01000051.1:5460-22588 GCA_002415895.1 Anaerolineales bacterium UBA5069
ATGATGGGCGCCTACCTCTTTGGGGCCATCAACCGCCTGCCGCTGGACATCCAGACGGTACCCTTCTTCCAGGCCAACCCGGCGCTGGGCTACTTCCTCAAGATGCTGCCCTACCTCTTCACAATCATTGTGCTGGTGCTTACGGCCAGTCGTTCCATGCGGCGGCGCATTGGCGCGCCCGCGGCGCTGGGGTTGCCCTATAAGCGAGAGGAGCGCGGGGCGTAGACCAATGATCAATGATCATTGACCAGACTCTGCGTGCCCCCGTCATTCGCCTATGCTGCCGCAATCGCACGTTGCCTACACCTGGCTGGCGCTGAGCCTTGCCCAGGAGCGCCTTGATGTATCACCCGACACCGATTACCGCCTCGTTGCGCTGGCCGCAATGGGGCCTGATCTGGTTGACAAACCGCTTGCCGCCGTCTACTTTTACCGGCGCTACAGGTCGGCAGTGCTTTTTGCGCACACCCTCATTACATTCGCAGCGGTTGCCCTGTACACCTTACTGCGCGCGCCGCAACACGGTGTCTATGCAATGGCCTTTGTGGGCCACGCGCTGCTGGATCGCATTTGGCACTATCCGGCCACCTTCTACTGGCCCTTCCGGGGCTGGCGCTTCCACGTATGGGGCAAGCGCGGTTCGGAGCAGGAGCAAATGGGGCTCGCCTACTGGTATGCGTTTACGCGCCGTCCCGAATTGTGGGGCTGGGAAGCAGGTGGACTGGCAGCGCTGCTCCTCTTTGCCCAGCGCCACCGCCTCTACCGCTGGCCCAACCTGCGCCGCTTTATCCTCACGGGGCGCGTGACGCCCGTCGCATGATCCCACCTCAGCAAAGCCCAAAATTGTCAATGGCAACAGGCCGGCGCGTGATCATGAACACGGGCGCGCTGGCGGTGGGCAGCTTCTGGCGCATTGGTGCGGCCTTCCTCGTCCAGGTGCTCATTGCGCGCAAACTGGGTGTGGCGGCTTTGGGCGCCTACGCCGTCACCCTGGCGTGGATCAACGTCGCGCAGATCATCATCGAGGCGGGGCTGCCCACCCTGATCGTACTTGAAGTGAGCGGGCGACCGCAGTTGCGCCGCGCGTGGTTTTGGCGTGCCCTCACCCTGCAATTGACACTTTCATTGCTGGTGTGGGCAACGCTGGCGGCCCTTGCGCTGCTGGGGCAGCGCCTGGGCGCGCCTGCCCAATACCGTGCGTTGCTGCTGGTTGGCAGTGCGACGTTGCCCCTCTATGCCATCTTTTCTGCAGTGGCATCCATTTTTGAGGCGAGCGAGCGCATGGAGCGCATCTTCGCTGCGGAGGCGCTCTCCAACGTTGTGCTGCTGGTGGGCGTGGGGCTGGCGCTCTGGCTGGGGCAAGGCGTTGTCGCCGTCCTGTGGGTCACGGTGCTGGCGCAGTCCGCAGCGCTGGGGCTGGCCCTGCTGCTCTTATGGCGCGGCCGCAGCTTCGCCGCGCCCCAGCGCAGCGTGGCGCTGCCTTGGCGCGCCACGTTGCGCCGCGCCGCCCCTTTCTTCGGACTCTCGTTGACGGATGTTCTGCAGCAGCGCAGCGATCTGCTGCTGCTTAGCCTCTTCGCCACACCGTTGGTCATAGGCGCCTACTCGGCAGCGAACAGTATTGTGCGTGTGGGCATCAAACTCGTCAGCGCCTATTGGCGCGCGCTCTACCCCACGCTGGCCCGCCTCAACGACAGCGCGCCTGCTGCCTTTGCGCGCCTGGATGGGCTGGCGCTGCGCTTTGGCGCGGCGCTCGCGCTGCCTGCCGCGGCGCTTGGCACCCTGGTCAGCGGTGGCCTGGTGTCGCTGCTCTTTGGCGAGGGCTATGGCGCGACGGCACTGCCGCTGGCGCTGCTGCTGTGGAGCGCGCCCCTCTACCTGTGGGAGCAGCGCGCTGTCGTTCTGCTGGCGGTGGCGCGTCGCCCCCGCAGTGCGCTGGTGGTGGCGCTGAGCCAGCTTGCGGCGCTGCTGCTCTGTCTGCCCCCGCTCACAATGGCCTGGGGCGCGGCTGGCGCAGCACTCGCCGGCGTGTTCTCGGGGCTTGTGGGTGCTCTCTGCGGCGTCTGGATGATGGCGCGCGCAAAACTTCCTTTGCGGTTGGAAAGCGTGTTGCGCCCCACCTTTGCCGCTGTGGCCGCCGCTCTGGCCGCCGCTGCAGCCGCCGCCCTGCTGCCCATTGCATGGCCGCTGCAAATGGCTGCCGGCATCGTGGCCTACATGGCAGCGGGCTGGCTGCTCAGCGCCTTTACCCTGTCTGATTGGACGCTCATGCGCCAGGCCATGCGCGCACCGCGCACAAATAGCTAAAGCGATACGGCTATGAAAATTATCTGGCACACGGACGCACATTAATGCCAAAGCAAGGAGGATCAGTATTTCCTTCTTGCTGTAGTTCTTCTCCGCGCCGTTGCGCCAGTCTTGCTGCGCACTCTGCCTGCTGCGCACGCGTTTCGCCCACACAGCGCAATCTGCCGCCACAACACAGACGCAATGCCCACACGTGGGCTACGCGTTGCCCACCGTGGCGCATGATTATGGCCTGCTGCAACGATACTACAGTCGAACGATTGCAGTCACAGCAGCGCGACGGTCGGCCAATCCGTCGCCATGCGGAGGTTTTTGGTCAGATTCGCCCATGCTTGCGCGTGGTAAAATTGGATCAATTGCGGCAAATGGGGTAGATTCGGTTCCGACTACGTGCTGCGGTGCAGCGCAATGCCGGCGCTTGAAAGCGCTTATCTCGTTGCTGGAATCACTATGGCACGTGCTTACAGGGTGATGATGATCGCCCCGACCAGTTTCTTTGCCGACTACGGATGCCATGTGCGCATCCTGGAGGAAGCAAGAATACTCGAGAAGATGGGCCATTCGGTTACCGTGGTGACATATGCCAATGGTGGAGGCGTGCCGGACGTGCGTATCGCGCGCACGCTGCCAATCCCCTGGCGACAGGATTACGAGGTCGGATCAAGCCGCCACAAGCTGCTTTTTGATGCGCTCCTGGCCGTCAAAATGACGCAGTTGATTGCTGCCGGCAACTATGATGTCATACATGCGCACCTGCATGAAGGCGCGCTGCTGGGCATGGGGCTGGGCTGGCTTGGTGGGCTGCCTACTGTCTTTGACTTCCAGGGTAGCATGACAGAAGAGATGATCGATCACCATTTTGTTGAGCGCTCGTCGGCTATATACAAACCGCTGCGTTGGCTTGAGCAGCGCATCAACCGCAGCGCACCGGTGATCTTCACCAACTCCACCAACGCGCGCCGCCTGCTGATAGATGAGTTCGGTTGTAATCCCAGGCGGCTCATGGCGCTGCCCGATTGCGTCAATTGTGATGTTTTTCGGCCTGCAAGCACCTACGCGCCGGAAGAACTGGCCAACCTGCGCCGTGCGCTGGGTATACCCACCGGCAACAAGGTCATCGTCTACCTGGGTCTGCTGGCCGAGTACCAGGGCACGAGCCACCTGCTGGAGGCCATGCGCATTCTGCGCAACCGGCGCGATGATGTAACGCTCCTGCTCATGGGTTTCCCCGGCATCGACGTCTACCGCGCCAAAGCCGCCGCGCTGGGTGTGGCGAATGACGTCATCTTTACCGGGCGCGTGCCCTATGGCGATGCGCCCCGCTTTCTGGCGCTGGGCGATGCAGGGGTGGCGCCCAAGCTTAGCCTGACGGAAGGCGCAGGCAAGCTTCTCAACTACATGGCGCTCGGCTTGCCGACTGTTGCCTTTGATACGCCCGTTGCGCGTGAATATCTGGGCGAAGATGGCTATTATGCAGCCCGTGGTGATGCGGCGGCGCTGGCCGAGAAACTGCATATCGCGCTGGCAACAGATGGCGAGCCGGCCCAACGTGCGGCGGCGCTACGCCGGCGTGCTGTTGATCACTATGATTGGCGCACCGCCGCAAACCAAATTGTCAACGCCTATGCATCTGTGCGCGGCGATTCGCCGCCCCTTTCGTAATACCGTCTGTGTTCCCCCGCTGCGGGGATGATGCACGCCCTCTTTGCGTGCGCTTTCAATTTCGGAGTCAAAGCAATGAAGCAGACCACACAACCCCCCCAACATGGCGGCCACCGCCTCTTCGCACTGGCAGCGCTGCTGGTGATGCTGGCCAGCGCACTGCTGATTCCCGCAGCTGTACAGGCGCAGGAGCCTGAGCCGCTGCCCTTGGACGGACCGCCGCCGGCAGCCGTCAACGCGTCGGATTTGCCGCTACCCATGGCGCCGCCAGACGAAACCGAAGCCGACATTGCCGCACTGCTGGAACCGTCGTACAACGTGCCTACGGCGGATGAGCTTGCTGCTGCCACGCCCAAAGCCTACATGGCCCTCGTCACAAAGGACTTCGCGCCAATCATGGCCGACCGTATGGGCTTTGGATCAGGCGATCGGCTGTCAGACTACAGGGACATTAGCTCGCTCTACGCAGGTTGGTATGTTAACTGGGGCGTCAGGTTGCGCCCTGAACGGCCCGGCGGCATGGAATACATGCAGATGATCCGCGTGAACCAGGATCTGATTGCCGGCTGCCCACGCGGCACGACCGCCGATCGCAATATCTGCCCCTACAAGACGCCTGCCTCGTACTCCTATCACCCCACGAAGGAAGTTATCATTGCAGCAGCGAAAGCCAATCCTGGCTCCGTCTGGCTCATTGGCAACGAAATGGACCGCGTTGACGGCATCGGCGTCTGGCAGGATGAGATGAAGCCCGAGATATACGCCTACGCGTACCACGAGCTCTACAATATCGTGAAGGCAGCCGACCCCACGGCGCGCGTAGCCAACGGCGGCGTGGTACAGTTCACCCCCTCGCGCACTGAGTACTTGAACAAGGTGTGGAACACCTACAAGGCCGTGTATGGCGTCAACATGCCCGTCGATATCTGGAATGTGCACAACTTCGTTGGCTCGGAGTTCTGCCGCAAGGAAAAAATCAACGGTCGCCAGGAGCGCGTCTGTTACGGCATGGGCATTCCGCCGGGATCCAGCATCAATCCCAACAGCAAGGGTGAGGAGAAGGGCGCGTATGTGGGCGAGGATTGGCGTCACGTCTACATGCCCACCTTCGAGAAGCAGATCCGCGACTTCCGCCAGTGGATGCGCAACCATGGCGAGATGAACAAGCCGTTGATCGTTACGGAGTATGGCGTGCTTTACAAGGCGCTCTGCACGCACGACAACCCCAATATGTCCTACGAGCAATGTGTTGCCGCCTATGGCGCAAACTACGTCAATCTCGAGAACTCCGAGGTCGTTCAGGACTTCATGCTGGAAACCTTCAATTTCTTCATGACGGCCAAAGACCCCAACCTGAGTGGTGTGGATGGTGGCCGCCTGGTGCAGCGCTGGGCCTGGTACAGCCTTGAAGACGCCGGCTGGGCCTTCAACCCCTACACCATGCTTTATAGCCCTGGTACAACTGTTCGCTCCGAAACCGGACACAAGTACGCCAGCTTCGCGTTCAAGAACGCCGCAGCGTTACAGTACCCGTAGAAGCTTTCTTCAAGCAGAGCGCGAACTGCGGTGCACGCAATTGTGTGCACCGCAGTTCGCGTAACCGGCCCATTTCTTCCTTCAACCCCGGTGAAGCCCAATGAAACGAACCCTGCTCGACACACTCATTTGCCCCCTTTGCCATGCCGATTTGGCGCTCGTGACCGCCGAAGAACGTGATGGCGTCATCGACGAGGGGCTGCTCGTCTGCACGGGCTGCGGCCACCCGTGGGCCATTCACAATCGCATCCCCATTATGCTCTCGCCCCGCCTGCCCGATTATGAGAAGAAGATGGGCGAAGCGCGCGGTTGGGTCGCCATTTCGCAGGCCGAAGGCTGGTATGAGCCAACCGACGCGCTGGACCTCTCGCTGCCCAACCCCGTGGAGACATTCGGCTGGGATCCGGTTGAGGGCTCCACATGGCTGGCAACCAAATACTCCTTTGCGCACCTGCTCGATTGGTATGTCAAGCCGGGGATGCGCGTGCTGGAGGTGGGCGCCGCGCGCACCTGGGCCGGCCGCTTCTTTGTGGAGCGGGGCTGCACATACACCGCCTGCGATATCGTCACCGACTCGAAAATCGGCTTGGGGCGCTCACAGTTTTTCATTGATCATGCGGGTCACTATGAAGCCGTGGCAGCGGACTTCGAGTATCTACCCTTTAAATCAGGCAGCTACGACCTGGTCTTCGCGATTGCAGCCCTGCACCATGCCCTGGACCTGCCGCGCATGCTCGCGGAGATGAGCCGCGTCTGCCGTGTGGGCGGCGTTGTCGCAGGACTCAACGAGGGCGTGCGCGCCTACGGGGCCACCGCCGATACCGACGTGCAGGCCGCCGAAAAGACCTACGGCATCAATGAACACGTCTACACACTCACCGACTACTTTGGCTCATTCTGGCGCAGTGGGCTGCGCGTCAATCGTTTTGAGCGCGGCATTGGCTATGAGTGGTTCATGTCCGAGGAGAACAAGCGGCGCGTGGCGCTCTTGCAGCAAGTCCCGCTCGCCGGTGAATGGCTTGCTCCGCTCATGGTGCTCGGCTTCGCCCACCCCAACGACGGCGTCTCCCTCTACGCCACCAAGATGAAGTAAACGCGGCGCGTGGAACCACCTTATGAATTCGATATTGACATAACAGCAACAGTTGCTGATGCCTTGCGGTGAGTGATGGTGTTTTTGCTCAGATGCTGAAACCCTTGTTTTGGCAATTCATCGCCGCGCCGCTATCATGCTCTCTCTGGAGAGCATCACCATGACCGTTACACCTACGACCCCCACCACAGCGCAGACCAACCCCAGGGCCACCATCGATCTTGCCATGCCGCGCCAAAGCATGGGCGCTGCACTTAGCGATCTTTGGGCCTATCGCTATGCAATCGTGCAACTCACCATGCGCGAACTCAAGGCGCGCTACAAGAACACGGCGCTTGGCTTCTTCTGGAGTCTGCTGAATCCAATCGGCATGATGCTGGTCTTTACGGCGGTCTTCACGGTCTTTCTGCCCAATAATCAAATTCAGAACTACCCGCTCTTTGTGCTATGCGGCCTGCTGCCGTGGAACTTCCTTTCGGCCGGCGTGATGACAGGGACAAGTTCAATCACCGCCAACGCCAATCTTGTAACCAAAATCTACTTTCCGCGCGCCGTCATTCCCATTGCCTCGGTGCTGGCCAACCTTGTCAACTTCCTGCTCTCGCTGATTGTTCTCTTTGTCTTTCTACTGCTCTTTCGCACGCACATCAGCGCGTGGATTCTGCTCCTGCCCGTGGTTGTGCTACTGCAAACGGCCTTCATTCTGGGGCTGGCGCTCATCCTCAGCACACTCAACGTCTTTTACCGCGACACCATGATGGTCATGGACGTGCTCATGCTAGCGTGGTTTTTCCTCACGCCCGTTGTCTACGCGCTGGAAATTCTGCCCGACAACTACACGGTGCTGGGCATCACCTTCAACGTGCAGCGCACCATGTACATCGTCAACCCAATGGCATCGCTCATCGGCACCTACCGCGACCTGCTCTATTGGGGGTATCGCACCGATTTTGATTTCTTCATTCGCACGGCCATTACAGCCTTCGCGATACTGGCGTTCGGCTTCTGGTTCTTCCTGCGCTACAGCCCGCGTTTTGGGGAAGAGGTCTAGGTGAACAGCGCCCTGGAAGCCCCCACGCGTGCCGAGCAGATCACGCGCGGCCCCGCGATCCACTTTGAGGGCGTCTCCAAGCGCTTTCAGTTGGACAGGCAGAGCGAGCGTTCGCTGCTGGAGTTGGGCGCGCGCCTGGTGGGGCGGCGCGCCCCGCGCGAATACTTCTGGCCGCTGCGCGACGTAAGCTTTTCCATCCCGCGCGGCGCCACCGTAGGGCTCATTGGTGAAAACGGCGCGGGCAAAAGCACGCTGCTCAAGCTTGTCACACGCATCTTGCAGCCCACAGGTGGGACAATTCAGATCAACGGGCGCGTTTCGGCGTTGCTGGAGCTGGGCGCAGGCTTTCACGGTGAACTGACGGGGCGCGACAACATCTACCTGCACTGCGCCCTGCTGGGGCTGCGCCCTGAAGAAATTACACCCATTGTGGAGCCCATCGTGCGCTTTGCCGATCTGGGCGCGTTTATTGACACGCCCGTCAAGCACTATTCGTCGGGCATGTACGCGCGCCTGGGCTTTGCCATCGCCATTCATGTACGCCCCGAAATCCTGCTGGTGGATGAAGTGCTGGCCGTCGGCGACGAAGCGTTCCAACGCCGCTGCCTCGACACCATCGAACAGATGCGTGCACGCGGCATCACAATCATGCTCGTCTCGCACAGTCTGAGCCATGTGCTCACCTTGTGCGACCAATGCATCTGGCTTGAGGATGGCAACGTGCGCGCCTTCGGCGCGTCGGCGGATGTAGTGCGCGCCTACCTTGCCGCTGTGGACGAAGATACAGCGCAGCGGCTGATCAGCGAAAACGCGCTCCAGGAGTGGATGCAATATGAGCCGGGCGAGGCCCTGGCGTTGCGGCCGCCCCGTCGTGTGGGCAAGGGGCCGCTGCGCATCAACCGCGTTGAGATGCGCAGCGCCGACGGCGCCGCCACATGGTCCTTTCCGCCCCTTGCGCCGGTGACCATCCGCATTGAGTATACGGCCGCGCAGGCTGTTGCCGAGCCCGTCTTTAGTGTGCTCATTCACAAGCAGGATGGCCACTACCTCTGGGCATCCAATACAATGGACCACCCCGTGCCGCCGATTGACGCCGCCGGTGCGGGCGTGCTGGAGGTGCAGGTCAAGGGCGTTGCGCTGGCTGCCGGGCGCTATCGCCTCTCTGCCGCCGCCTACCCTGAGCCCGATTCACCCTATTGGGGCTACCCGAGCGACTTTCACGAGCAGCTTTACGAATTCCAGATCACGTCCGACCGAGAAATACACGGTGATGTTGTAATGCCCAGCCACTGGACACACACGCCGCCCCATGCCGCGCCTCGTGCGCAAGGCGAGCCCCTTGCGCAGGCTGCACCCATTCCCCACACCGAGCTATGAGCACGCAACCGCCCGCCCCGCAAAATGCAGAGCAGCAGGTGCACGCGCCTGGCAACACTGACGACGCCTTGGAGAACCGCTACTACGCCTATTTGCGCGCCCAGGGTTACAGCAGCAGTGACGCCCTCCTCGACGTGCTGCGTGTCTATCTGCCCTACTTTGAGGGGCTGCAGACCGTAGCCGATTTGGGCTGCGGCCATGGTGAATTCATGGCCCAGTTACAGGCCGCAGGCCACACTGTGCGCGGCGTGGATGTGGACCCCGGCATGGTTGAAGCCTGCCACAGCCAGGGCTTTGATGTGACACTGGGCGACGCCGCAGCGTGGTTGCGCACGCAGCCCGGCCAATTCGACGCCGTCTTTTCCTCCAACGTGATCGAGCATCTGCCCGCCCCAATCGTGCGCGATTGGGTTTCCGCCGCACACACGGCCCTGCGCCCCGGCGGCATGTTGCTGCTGGCCACGCCCAACCCCGCCTCGGCCATTGTGCAGTTCCACGAGTTCTGGCGCGACGCAACCCACGTGCGCCTGTACAGTGCGCAGCTCGTCGAGTTCCTGCTTGTGGATGCAGGCTTTACCTCGGTGCAAAGCCTGGAAAACAACGCGGCGCGCTGGGATGGCATCGACGCCATGTTGGGCGATGTGGAAGCGCCGCTGCCCGAAGTGGCTGTGCCCCGCGCCGTGGGTGCAGTGCCGCCGCTGCCCGCGCCCCCCACCACAGGGAGCTTGCGCGCACAGTGGGCCTACAAACTCTCGCATTGGGTCTACCGCAAATTCAGCGAACCCTATGTGCAGCCGCTGCGCGCGGACATGGCGCACCTGCACGCCGTTGTCGACGAACAAGCCCAGGCGCTGGCCGACGCGCGGGTGCGCGAGGCGCAACTTGTGACGCGCCTGCGCGCCCTGGCCGGCGCAGATCGCTTTCTCTACCCCCCGCGCGAGATTGCTATCTTTGGCTACAAGCCGGTTACGCCCGAAAACGCCGGTCCAACCGCGCCCTAACAGCGCCTCGCAACACGCTGTTGCATTGACGCCCCAACGCTCTGGAGAATCCCTGTGCAGGTTGCCTTTGTCACACCCTTTTTGCCGTGGCCGGCCGACACCGGCGGCAAGCTGCGCTCCTTCTATCTGGCCGCCGGACTGGCCGAAAGCGCCACCGTCGATCTCTTCACCTTCAGCCATTCTGTGGCGCAAACCGCTGCCTCGGACCCCGGCCCGCTGGGCGCGCTCTGCCGCACTGTGGACATCACCACGCTGGCGCTGGAGCCGCGCGCCATGCGGCCCATGGCGCAACTAACAAGCGAACTGCCACGTTCCGTGCGCTACTTCCAAACGCCCCAAAGCCTGCACGATGTGCGCCACAAGCTCACGCGAGGTTACGATCTGGTCGTCTGCGACGAGATCGTCGTCTCCCCCTATATGTGGGACATTGCCGGGCTGGAGCATACACCGCGCCTCATCAACCGGCAGAAGATTGATCACCTCCACTACGCCGAAATGGCCGCCAGCCGCGACCTGGGTATGGAAAAGGGGTTGGATTGGCTGGAGGCGCGCCGCCTGCGTCGCTTCGAGGAAGCCGAAATGCCGCGCTTTCAATCGGTGGTCGTCTGCTCGCAGGAAGACCGACAGAGCGCAGCGCTGCAGGTGGCCGGCAACGGCGCACCGATTGAGGTCATCGTCAACGGCGCCGACACCGGTTTCTTCCAGCCCACGCGCACACCAGACCCGCACCCGACCATTCTGCTGCTTGGCACCATGCACTACTACCCCAATATTGATGCAGTCATGCACTATGTGCAGACCATGCATGATGCCCTGCGCGCCGCCATCCCCAACCTGCATGTGCTGATTGTGGGCCATCGTCCGCCTGCCGAGATTGAAGCGCTGGGCAACCTGCCCGGCATCACCGTGACCGGCAGCGTGCCCGACATTCGCCCCTACATGGCGCGCAGCTGGATTCAGATTGTGCCCCTGCGCCTGGGTGGCGGAACGCGCCTGAAGATTGTGGAATCCATGGCGGCGGGGCTGCCGGTGCTCTCCACCAGCGTGGGCGCACAGGGGCTGGGCGCAACCGATGGCCATGAACTCATGCTGGCCGACGCGCCCGCCGACTTTGTGCGCAAGGCCGTGACGCTGCTCAGCAACGAAGACCTGCGCGCCACCATGGCCGTAACGGCGCGCCGCTTTGTTGAGGCCAACTACGCCTGGCAAAGCCTGGGCCAGCGCTTTGCCGAATTCTGCCAAACAACAGCCGCGCGCGGCCGCGTGCGCGTGCCCCAACTCGCCCGCCGCTAATGCAAACACAACAATTTGACGCAAAGGCGCAAAGGCGCAAAGGAACGCAAAGAAAAGTAATTCTTGCTGTTGCTTTTCTTTGCGTTCCTTTGCGCCTCCGCGCCTTTGCGTCATGGTGTTGTTTTCCTGAGGGCCGGCGCTAATGGCTGAGACTGCGCCCCTGACGATTGCACTCATCAACAACCTCTACCCGCCCTACATTGTAGGCGGCAACGAGATTCTGGCGCGCGATGTGGTGGAGGGGCTGCGCGCACGCGGCCACACCGTCCACGTGCTCACCGGGCTTGGGCGCGATCTGCCGAACGATGGCTACACGCACCAGGTGCTTGACATCAACCTCGACCGCAAAGCTGATTACTTTTTGGGTGGTCTTCCCCTCACTGCCGCACGCGTCTGGCGCTGGCATCTGCTCAACACCACCACGCGCCGCAATGTGGAAGCGAAGCTCATGCAGCTTGCGCCCAATTTGATTATTGCGTGGAACCTCTACATGACGTCGGCCGCGCCGCTGCTGGCTGCACACCACTTTGGCGGCGCACCCCTCATTGCTCATCCTGCCGACAAATGGCTGCTCTACAGCCTCAACGATATTGGCGCGCTGGTCCCTGCCACCACCTGGCTGCAAAAGCGCTTTGTAGGCGCGCTGCGCACCCTTGTGCAGCCCACGCTGCGCCGCATGGCCCGCCCCGATTACCTCCTCACCGTCTCCGAGTTCATCCGCACGCTGCACACTGAGGCGGGCTATGCACCGGCGCAAAGCCTTGCCACCTACCTGGGCATACACGGCGAGCGCTTTGCCGCCACGCCCCACCCCTTTCCCCAGGATCGACCCTGGCGGCTGCTCTTTGCGGGGCAATTGTGGGAGGGCAAAGGCCCCCAGGTGGCAGTGGAGGCCGTGGCGCTGCTGCGCGCCCGCACCGACATCCCCACCGTGGAGCTTGACATTTACGGCGGCGGCGCCACCGGCTTTGTCGAGCACCTGCGCGCGTTGATTGCTGAACGCGGCTTGAACGACTGCGCGCGCGTCCACGGCTTCGCTCCCCAACCCGAACTGGCAGCCGCCTTTGCCGGCCACGACCTCTATCTCTTCTGCTCCACGTGGGACGAACCATTCTCGGGCGGGCTGCTTGAGGCCATGGGCAGCGGACTGCCCACCATTGCCACCACTGCGGGCGGCACCCCCGAGGGCGTGCGCCATGAGGAGAACGGGCTGCTCGTACCCCCGGGTGACGCCCAGGCGCTGGCCGATGCCATTGTGCGCCTCATACATGACCCTGTTCTGTATGCAAAAATCGGCGCACATGCCGCCGCCGAAGTCGCCGCGCGCTGGTCCTTTACGGCCTACCTGGACCGGCTGGAGCGCGCGTACTGCGCCATTGTGGCCGGCCACCAACCCGGCGCGCCCGTAGACATTGCCGCCCTCGCCCACAACCCCGCTGCGAGCACCCCATGAACGGTGCACTTGCCCGCGCCCGCCGCGAGCCGGGTGCGATGGCGCTGGCGGCGCTGGCGGCGACGGCATGGCTGCTCATTGCACTCGCGCGCACTGGTCAATTTGGGTGGTGGCCACTGGTACTGCCTATGCTGGCGCTGGCCGTGGCCGCCGGCGCAGTCGCCTGGCTGCGCAGCACGCGCTTTGACAAAGCCGCCACGGCAGCGCTCTTCTTGCTTGCGGCACTCCTCTACCTCCCCCCTGCGCAGACGCTTGCGCTCACAGGGGACAGCGCCATCTATGCCGGTGACGGCGCGTTGATTGCGCGCACGGGCGCCATGGTGAGCGTCTTCGATCCCCTCGTTCCCCTCTCACCCCGCGCGCGCGACCTCTTCTATGTCTCCAGCGATGAGCAGTTTGACGGCAGCATTGTCGCCACGGCGTACGATGGCCTCGTCTATGGCGGCTTTTATGTGGCCGACGATGGCGGCGCGCAGGGTGCGCCGCCCCTCTTGCGCACGGCGCGCATGCCCCAGGTGGAAAGCTGGCTGGCGCTGCTCTATGCCACAGGCTGGATGCAAGCGCCCTTCTTTCTGAGCCCGCTCTTCGCAGCGCTGGCGCTGTGCCTGCTCTACAGTGTCGCGCGCCGCCTGCACGGACAGTGGGTGGCGCTCTGGGTGGCGACGCTCGTCGCCATCAGCTACCCGCAGATCTACCTGGCGCGCGCGCCACTGGCCGAAATTGTGGGGCAATTCTGGACACTGGCCGCGCTGCTGCTGGCGCTGCGCTGGCTCACAAGCGCGCGCCCCTGGCAACTGGCCGCAGCCCTGCTGCTGTGGACAACGGCGTGGTCGGCGCGCATTGATTCCATTCTGCTGATTGGCCCCACGGCGCTGCTGCTCATGTGGGCGGGCGCGCGGCGCGATGGCCGCAGCCTGCGCGGCGCGCTCATGAGCGCGCCCTTTGTGCTTGCGCTGGGCATCCTGGGCAGCAACCCCGTCTATGTGGGCGCAACGGCTGAGCTGGCAGTCAAGTTCATTGTCAATCTGGGGCCGGTTGCGCTGACCGCGGCTGTTGCACTGCCGCTGCTTGTGGGCGCGGCGTGGCTGTGGGGGCCGGCATTGCTTGCGCGCGTTTGGCCGCGCCTGCGCGTGCCTGCAAGCCTGCTCACCTTCGCCGCGGCTGCCTTCGTGGTGCTCTGGTCCACACTTCCCGGCCCGTGGCGCGACCCGTCGCTCACGCGCCATTTCCAGGAGATTCCCTGGTTCTCCAGTACCTATGTCACCCCGCTGCTCTATTGGCTGGCGCTCGCCGGCATGGCCCTGCTCCTGTGGCGCGGTTTCGACGCACAGCAGGGCTTTCTGCTCTTCACAACGCTGGGGCTGGGCGCGGCCTACTTCTACACCTACAGCTCTGCACCTGTCTATCCCATTTCTCTGCGGCGGCTGATTGGCGAGGTCATCCCTCTCATGGCGCTCATGGCGGGCTTCGCCATCAGCGGGCTGGCGCACCTGCCTGCGCACGCGCAGGTGCGGCGCGCGTTGCAAGGCGCGCTCGCCGCCGCTGCGCTGGTGTGGATGGGGATCACTGCCGCGCCCCTGATCACCCAGCACGAGGCGCGCGACGAACTGCGCGATGTGGCCGCGCTCCACGCACAGTTGCCGCCCAATGGCGTCTTCCTCTTTGAGCCGCAGGATAGCGACTCGTGGATCGGCTGGCTGGCCTCGCCCCTTTTTGCACTCTACGGCGACTGGGCGCTGCTGCTGGAAAGCGACACGCCCGACGGCGCTGCGCTCGCGCTTGCCATGCAGGAATTCGCGCAGGCCGGGCGCGACGTTTATATTGTCTCGCAAAGTGACCTCGCGCCCACCCCCCTCACGCCCCCCGGCTTTAGCGCCACGCAGGTGCTTGCCACCACGTGGAGTTCGGCTCTGATCGGCCAGGCGCGCCCACCCGCCGATCCCCTCTTCTGGGAGTTCACGCTGCCCCTCTACGTCTACCGTATGGAACCTGCGCGCGGCCAATGAGTGGGCAAGCTGAACAAATAGCGTCCAGCAAACGTCTCCAGTATCACCCATACTGCGCGTGTGGCAAGCCCTTTGTGGCGCAGCCGCGTGTGAACCGTACGGCCGCAGCCGTTTTGGCGCGGTTTCTTTTCTGGAGGATTCCGTTATGCAACGACATTTCCCCGGCCTGACGCTGCCGTGGCTATTTGAGAAGGTGCGCACCCGCATTGCGACCATAGCCTTCAGCACCATGATTGCGCTGGTTACACTTGCGGCATCCCTGCTGCCTGCCCAACCCGTGTCCGCACAGGGCACAGTGCCCGCGCTGCCACCGGAACCCAGCGAACCTGCCGCACCCGACTGGCTGGAGCCACGCGGCCTCAGTGTTGTCGACATGGTGGGCAACGTGCCCGAGGACGCCCTGCGCGATGCCATCCTCGTTTACCTCGAGGGCACCGGGCTTGTGCAGTATGCGTCCGGCTCGCGCACGGGCAACACAGTGGTCATTGACACCTACATTACCCCGCGCTTTGGGCCCGGCTTCACCAAGGTGGGCTGCCTGGGCCAGCCTGCCGTCTATGACCAAATCCCCGTGGTTGTACCCGCGGGCACCATGCAGATCTTCGAGAATGGCCAGGACATTACGCTGCAGATCAATTACCAGAGCACCTACATCCCTGCCGGCCTGACGCAACCAAGCGCAGGCTCCACCGCGTATCTGCGCTACGGCCGCGTGCCGCTGCCCACAAATGGCGCAAGCCCGGCGCGCATTCCCGCCAACGCCAGTTGCGAGATTCTCATCGACGGTGTACACAAGGGCAAACTCACCGCACGCTTCACCTTTAACGCTGCCCCGCAGGTCAAGGTAACCTTCAAGGGCGACCAGACCTTTTATGCGCACAGCTACATTGGTGAAGGCAACGCCGGTGCATTGAATCCCCTTTCCGAGGCCATGTGGCGCACCTTTGGCGAGCGCCACGACAGTTTCCTGCTCAATATTCCCGCAGACGCGGACTACATGTTCGTCAAGTATGCGCCCACGCCGTTTGACCCCTACGCCGCCGACCAGTACAGCTACAATCTGCCCGGCTCGGGCACCTACCGCTTCGAGCTGTCCAGTTCCGAACCGCTGAGCGTGGACCACGTGAACAGTATGGGCATCCCCACGTGGGGAAGCTGGCGCGACGCTGACAAGAGCGACGTCGATGCAAGCTTCCTTGAAGCGATAAGCTTGAGGGGGCGCATCAAGACACCCGAATACTTCCTGCCGCCCGGCATTGCCTTCGATCAGTGCATGGTGAGTGGCGGCTGCCCGCGCAAACTGCTCGACGACATCTACGCGCAAACCTTCCCGGTGCATGTATACTATTACAATGTGGAGCGGCTGGCGGGCACAGCATTGACACGTGTTCCGCTCAAACAAGTGGGCCCGAGTTGGTCCGCGCCCACTTCGCTTGGGGCGACCGGTGACGGCGCCGCAGCGTTCGTCATGCCTGATCAACCACCCCCGGCTGCCTACCTGCCAATTGTGGGCAAGAACAAGCCGCCCGTTCAGCAGCCCCTGCCGCCCGGCGACCCAACCGGATGCCCCTGTGGCTGGTTCACTGCGGCCGGCCAGATGGTGGACTTCATACCGCCGCAATAGGCGCAAACGGCGTCTGGAGCCACAGCGGTGCAGAAGCAACATCTCAGCGCAAAGGCGCAATGGACGCAAAGAAACGCAAAGGCAGGGCAGAAGCATGAACACAGATAACGGCGGAACACGCATGGATTCACGCAGATATCCGCAGGTATCCTTGCAGTTTCCGCCCTAATCCGTGTTCTGTTGCTGCTCTTCTTTGCGTTGAGAAGTCGTTGCAGGTTTCAGTATTCACATGCGTGAACCACAAATCCTGATGCTGCATGCGTGAACGCCTTGCCCCCCGTCTGGC
Source organism: Anaerolineales bacterium UBA5069 (assembly GCA_002415895.1). Taxonomy (GTDB): domain Bacteria; phylum Chloroflexota; class Anaerolineae; order Caldilineales; family Caldilineaceae; genus UBA5069. Next base: position 22,150 of record DIAV01000051.1, read on the forward strand.
CCCGCTCCTTGCCCTGGGGACGCTCATTCTCCTCTTCGCCTGGATATATGGCCGCTTTGCACCGGCGCTCCACTTTGTGCTCGATGACCCCATCGAGACCGAGGTCGCGTTGGCGCGCCCGTGGCTGGCCGCCGTGACCGGCAGTTTCACGGGCGAGATCAACTGGTCGGGCTACAGGCCGCTCACCTATGTCCTGCGCGCAACGCTGGCCCACCTCTTTGGCACGCGCCAGATGGCGGGCTACTACATCGTCTCGCTGGGACTGCATCTCTTCAACACACTGCTCACGTGGCGCGTTGTGCGGCGCGTGGCGCGCAACGAGGCGTGGGCCTTCCTTGCCGCGGCTATTGTCCTGCTGCTGCCCGCGCACAACGAGGCCGTTCTGTACATGAGTGCGAGCGCCAATCTGCTTGCGCTCTGCTTTTGCCTGCTCACGCTT
>DIAV01000051.1:22657-27367 GCA_002415895.1 Anaerolineales bacterium UBA5069
GCGCTCTGCCTCGCGCTGGCGGCGCTGGCCTATGAGGTGACGCTGCCACTGATTGTGCTCGTGGCCGCGGCCGACTGGGCAATCGATCGCGCGGCGGTGGGGGCAGGCGGCGCGCCCACCCTGCGCCGCCGCCTGCCCATGTATGCACTCATGGGCGCGGCAATCCTGCTTGTGCTGGGGCTGCGCCTGTGGGCAGGTAACGGCACGGTGACGCCGGACCGCGCCGATTACGCGCTCTCGCTCAACCCGCTGCACGCTGCCCGCGGCTATCTGCTGCTTTTGGGGCAAATGCTGCTCCTGCACACCAGCCCGTGGCCACACGTGCCGCTCTTTGCCAACGTGCGCGAGTGGATGGCCCCCACAAATCCGCGGGCGCTGGCCTCCATGGCGCTGGCGCTTGTTCTTGGGACGGCCACGCTGTTGGTGGGACTGCGCGCCGCCCGCCGCGCCGACGCCTCACACAACGAATGGTCTCCGCGCCCACCTGTGTGGCTCATCTGGGGCATTCTCTGGATTCTGCTCATGGCGCTGTCATTTGCCATGCTGGCCGGCCGCAACCCCGAAAACCGCTACACCTACATCCCGTCATTTGGCATGGCGGTGGCTGTGGCCGCGCTGGGGGCCTGGCTGCTGCCGCGCGAGCGCGTGCGGCCCGTCATACAGGGCGTTATCGTAGCGGCAAGCGTGGCGCTGCTCACGTTCTACGCCTATGTGGACACAAGCGATGTGGCGGAGTGGGAGCGGGCCTCCAGCCACGCACGCAGCTTTCTCGCGGCCGCGTCCGCCGTGCTGCCCGCGCCGCCCCTGCCCGCAGAGGGGATCACCCTTGCACAGGTGGGCGTGCCGGGCGATGTGGGCACGGCCTACGTCTTCAACACGCAAGAGGGCTTTGCCGCCGCCATGCGCCTGCACTACGGCGTGGCGGCGCTCAACACGCTGGCCGGCGATTTGCCGCTGCGCACACACCTGCTCAACAATCCCGAAGCCGCCGAACAGACCATTCTCATGGGCTACGACGCCAACGCCAAGACCGTGCGCGCCGTTGATAACGCCCTCATTTGCAGCGCGCCCGAACAATGCACGCGCTTCGCGCTACTCCCCACCGCCACAGACGGCCCCACGTGGACCTATGCACTCGTGGGCGATCGCGGGGAGCCGCAGGCCGCGGCCATCGCTTTGCTCATGGACCCGCGGCAGGCGCAACCGTCTGCCTGCTGGCTGGTCTTTGATCTGGCGCAAACACAGATCAACCCGCGCACCTATGACAACGCCGCAGTCGCATCGCGCTGCATTTCCACCATGGCTGCGCTGCACAATGCGGGCGCACTCGACGCACTGGAGCCTTTGCCATGAGCGCCCCCCTGCGCATGAGTTTCGTCGTGCACAAGCTGCCGCCCGAAAGCCTGGGCGGCACCGAAGTCTATACGCGCAGCCTCGCGCGTGCGCTGGCCGCGCAGGGGCACGCGGTCTCCATCTTTGCGCCCTCCACCACCGTGCAGCAAACAGAGAGCGTGCCCGAGGCAGACGGCGTGGTTGTGACGCGCGTGCCGCTGCCCCCAACCCGCGCCACCGAGAACCCCGTCGCGCAATTCTGGCACACCTTTCGCGATGGCACGCTGGAATCGCGCTTNNGCGCTGGCGGCGGGTCGCCCCCGCTTTGCCACGCTCCATGATTACTGGTACTACTGCGCCAACAGCCAGCTTGTGCGCCCCGACCGCTCGCCCTGTGCGGGGCCATCGGCGGGCTGCCGCAACTGCGTGGATTGCGCCACCGCGCGCGCCGACCTCGCGCCGTTGCGTGCGCTGCGCCCGCTGGTTGCGCTCCCGCTGGCATATCGCAACCAGACATTGCGCACAGCCGCCGCACAGATTGATCACTTCTTCGCACCCAGCGCCTTCCTGCGCGACCGCTACGCCGAACAGGGCTTTGACGGCGCGCGCATTCAGGTGCTTGAGAACGGCATGGATTTGCAGCGGCTGCACGCCGGTGGTGAGGCCGCGCGCCCCACGACTGGCGGATTGCGCGTGGGCTTTCTGGGCACGCTGGCATGGCAAAAAGGGCCGCACGTGCTTGTGGATGCCTTCAACCGCCTCCCGCCCGACACAACCGCCACCCTCACCCTGCACGGCAGCGGCACAGCCTTTCCCGACTACGCCGCCACACTGCGCGCCACCGTGCGCCACCCTGCCATCACCCTGGCCGGCCCCGTACCCTACAACGACGTGGGCCGCGTCATGCGCTCCTTTGACCTGCTGGTGGTCCCCTCACTCTGGTATGAAAACTCGCCACTTGTCATTCAGGAGGCGTATGCGCTGGGGATTCCCGTGGTGGCAAGCAATCTGGGGGCGCTGGCCGAGAAGGTGATCGACGGGCAAACAGGTCGCCTCTTTGCGCCGGGCAACAGCGCCGCGCTCGCCGCGCTTCTGCAGGAGATCAGCGCACAGCCGGCACAGATTTCTGCGTGGCAGCGGCAGATTACCCCGCCGCCCTCCATGGAAGATCACGCACTGGAACTCGCCGCCATCTACAGACGCCACCTGGCACCCCCCCGATGAATCCATCCCTGACTTCCCTCATTGCAGGCATGGCGCTCGGCTTCAGCGCGGGCATTGTCCCCGGCCCGCTGACGACGCTGGTGCTCACCACAACGCTGGCGCGCGGCTTTGGCGCGGGGCTGCGCGTGGCGGTTGCGCCGCTCATAACCGATACGGTTGTCATCATCGTAAGCGTGCTCTTTCTGCGTGCCATGCCCACCTGGGCGCTGCAGGTGATTGCGGGCGTGGGCGGCCTCTATGTCATCTACCTGGGCATTGAGGCCATGCGCACGGCGCGCCACGCCACGCTTGCCGCCGCCCCGGCCACGCCCGCGCATGCCGACCTGAACCGCGGCATCATGGTCAACCTGCTCAGCCCCCATCCGTGGGTCTTCTGGATTGGTGTGGGTGGGCCTCTCCTGATTAGCTATGGCGCGCAGGGGGCGGGGCTTGCGGCGCTCTTTTTGTTGGGCTTCTACCTGCTGCTGATTGGCTCCAAGGTGGCCATTGCAGCCGCGGCAGCCGGCGGGCGCAGGCTGCTGGACGATGCTTGGTACCGCCGCCTGCTGCTGGCCAGCAGCGTGCTCCTGATCATCATGGGCGTGCTGCTTTTTCGCCAAGCCCTGCCCATCGGGGGATAATGGCTGCATGAGCAAGGAAACCATGAGCAACGAAAGCATGAGCAACGAAGCATCTCCCGATACTGCGCAAACTCCGCCGCAGGATGCCTTGCAGGATAGCGCATCGCTCGAGGTCAGCGACGAGTACCGCGCCTCGCTGCGTTACTGGGTGCTGGCAATTGCCGGGCTGGGGGCAACGCTGCTGCTTATCATTGACATGTTCAATGGCGTAAGCTGGGACGAACTGCTCTTTGCGGTGATTGGCATCTTTGGCGGGATGTGGGCGCTGTGGATGGCGACAACGCGCGTCTATGTCTCCAACCAGGGGCTGATTGTGCGGCGCTTTACCGCCGCCTACCGCGTGGACTACCAGCAGATTCTCAGCGCGTCGATTGAAGGACGCTTCCTCAGTATTGTCTCCATCGTCTTCCATCCGCGCCTTGACGACGGCCTCATTGACACGGAACAGGTGGGGTCCATCATGATTCCATCGCTGGTGGATCAGGAGCAGCTCATCGAGCAGCTTGAGGCAAGGATGGCGGCATGATCCCCGTGACACCGGCGCTGACGGTGCGCCCTCTGGCAGAGGAGGAGATGGACGCGGCGCGCGCCTTCGTCAACGAAACACTGAGCATCGCCCCCTTCACTGTGCCGTTGGACAAAGCCGAAGTGCAGGCGCAGTGGGTGCGCGAACAACCACCCACCCACTACGAAATGCGTTGGCAGCGCCACCAGCGCCTTGGCGCCTGGCGCGCCGGCGAGATGGTTGGTTTCCTCGATGCCGCCACCGGCCATGACAGTGATCATCTTGACGCGCCGGAGCACCCGCCCCACGGCATTGTGCGCTTTCTGGCACTCACCCCGCGCGAGCCGCTGGCCGATGAGGCATATCGCCTGCTGATGGATGCGGCAGATGACTTCTGGCGGCTCCAGGGTGCGCGCGAACTCTACGCCTATCCCATCGGCGGGGGCTACCGGACATTTCAGGCGGGCGCGGGCATTCTGCCGGGCGACTGGGATACAACCGTGCGCCGGCTCACTGCGCATGACTGGCGCTTTTGCCGGCGTTACTACGCGCTGTTGCGCCCGTCCGGCGCGCCCGTGGAGGAGGAGTATCCCGCCGCCAACCTGAGCCTTGTGCAGCAGCGGCTGGCCGAGGGGCGCGCCTACCGGGCCTATCACAGGCGCGTCGAACTGGTGGCATCAGCCAAACTTGTGGGCATGAACCTGGACCGCACAAATACGGCTGCACGCCTGGCCCACATTATCGACATCCACGTCGATGAAGACTGGCGCAACCGCAACGTGGGCAAATGGCTGGTGCGCCGGCTGCTTAATGACGCTGCACTCCAGGGCTATCAGGAAGTGTTGGCCTTTCTGCCCAACACCTTGCCCAATGCAATGGCGCTCTTCATGCAGCAGGGCTTTGTAGAGATCAACTACCGCGGCTATACGCTGGAGCGGGCGCTGGGTGCGCTGGAGTGACAACGACACATCCCTATAGTGGTGCATCCGGTCAGTACGCGAGGGCCTGCGTAGCGGCGGCTTCAGCCGC
>DIAV01000051.1:27454-28718 GCA_002415895.1 Anaerolineales bacterium UBA5069
CCCCCCGCTACGATCGCCGTGGACTTATGGCATGCACCACTGAAGCCGCCGCTACGCAAGCCCGCAGCCCGCTCACAGACAGAAATCAGCCATGCGCATACTATTCGTCGCAGGTGAATATCCGCCCATGGTCGGCGGTGTGGGCGCATACACGGCAGCGCTGGCCAACGCGTTGGCAGAAACGGGGGCCGAGGTCGCCGTCCTGACGTCGGCGCGGGCGCAGCCGCCGCAGCCACTGCCGCCGGCACGCGTGGCTGTGGCTGCGCGCATGCACCGCTGGAACGTGGGGGCTTGGCGCGACATTTGCCGCACAGCACAGGAGATGAATGCCGATTGGGTGCATGTGCAATACCAAACCGCCGCCTTTGCCATGAACCCCACGCTCAACATGCTGGCACAGCCGCGTGCCGGCTTTCGCCTGGCCTGGACTTATCACGATCTACTGCCCGCCTATCTCTTCCCCAAGGCAGGCGCGCGCCTGCGCCAGTGGGTGACCGAACGACCAGCCCCTCGCGCCGACCTGGTGATTGTCACCAACGAGGGTGACCGTCAGATGCTGGTGGCGCGGACACACAACCTGCACGCGATTCCCATTGGCAGCAATATTCAGGGCGTGCAGTTGAATGACACGGAGCGCCGCACAGTGCGCGCACACTTTGGCTATGGCGCGGATGACCTGCTGCTTGGCTACTTCGGCTTCCTCAACCGCAGCAAGGGCGGCGACACACTGATTACTGCGCTGGATACGCTTGTGGCCCAGGGCGTCAATGCCCACCTGCTCATGATTGGCGACAGGCTGGGCGCGAGCGACCCCACCAATGCAGCCACGCTCGCCGAGATTGAGGCCATGATCGCTGCGCGCGGCCTGAATGAACGGGTGCGCTGGACAGGCCGCCTGGATGATGCTGCCGCTGGCGCGGCCCTCAACGCGGTGGACCTGCTCCTGCTGCCCTTTGTCGACGGCGCCAGCCTGCGCCGGGGCACGCTCATGGCAGGGCTGGCCAACGGCTGCGCCATCATCACCACGCAGCCCCAGCACGCCCTGCCCCAACTGGTGGATGGCAGCGACCTGCTTTACGTGCCGCCGAGCGACGCCATCGCGCTCGCAGCGGCTGTGCGCGCGCTGGCCGCTGCGCCCGAAGGTCTGGCGCAACTGCGCACGGCGGCGCGTGCGCGCAGCGCAGATTTTGGCTGGCCTGCAATTGCCGCTCAGCACCTTGCGCTTTACACTGCCGCCGCCAATTCGCGCATGATCAAATAGCAG
>DIAV01000051.1:28787-45779 GCA_002415895.1 Anaerolineales bacterium UBA5069
CCTCTGTGCCTTTGCGTTGCGCAGTTGCAGTTTTGTGTTGCGGTGGAAACCGCCAACGCGCGCGGGGCGCGCCGCCTGCGTCGCTCGCGGCCCTGCAATGGTAGAATGGGCCGTATATCTTGCGCCCTGAGGTCCAGGGCCGCGTTCGCCAATCACTGATCAGCAACTCTGCTGGTGTGACTATTGCCCAAATCTGCGAAGAAGGTTGTGCATCAGAGCGCCGCGTCAATTGCACCTGCGCCCATGCCAACTGCGCCACGCGTGGCGCTGATTACGACACTGCTGGTGGCCTTTGCGCTGCGCGCACACCACCTGACATTTGAAAGCCTGTGGAGCGACGAGGGCATTAGCCTGCAGCGCGCTGCAGAGCCTTTGCGTGCCATGCTGGCGGCCATGCCTGTTGAGCATGCCCCGGGCTATTTTGTCGCGCTGCGCGGCTGGATGGCACTGGCGGGCGACTCTGACTTTGCGCTGCGCTTCTTTTCGCTGCTGGGCAGCGTGCTGGCCGTGGCGCTGCTGCAGCGCCTGAGCAGCGATTTGGCTCGCCCCAGCGCCGTGCGTCGCTGGATTGGGCTGCTAAGCGCAATGCTGCTGGCCACCAATGCCTTCCAGGTGGCCTATGCACAGGAAGCGCGCATGTATGCGTGGCTGCTGGCAATGAGCCTGACCGCCACGCTCGCCCTCTGGCATCTGCTCAACGTGCGTGAGCAGCGCGGCCCCACGCACCGCTACGCGGCAGTGGGATGGGGCATTGCCTATGCGCTGGCAATTGCGGCGAGCGTCTATCTGCATTACTTTGGCGCACTGGTCGCCATTGCCCACCTGCTTTACGTGCTGGGCTGGGCGATTGCCACCCGCCGCTGGAAAGCGGCTGGTCTCTGGGCAGCGTGGGCGGCGGCCGGTCTGCTGCTCTTTGCGCCGTGGCTGCCGCGCGCGCTGGGTGTCTTTGGCTTTGGCGGCTGGCGGTCGGGAGGCTCTGTCAATGAAATTCCCATGCGCTACCTGGTGGCCTACAGTGGTGGCGCCGCCATGCCCGCCCCGTGGGACGCAATCATCCCCTGGGTAACGCTGGCCCTCGCCATTCTGGGGGCCGTGTGGTGGGTGCGCACGCGACGCAGCGGTGGCTTGCTCATGGGCGCGCTGGCGCTGATTCCCTTGGTCGCAGTGCTGCTGCTGGCCGCGCGCAACCCTGACTACCACGAACGCTACACAATCTTCATCAGCGCCGCACTTATTGCCCTGGCCTCTGCGGGAACCATCGCACTGGAGCCGCGCCTCTGGTCGCGCGACAGGGCGCGCCGGCGGCTCAACGGCCTGCCTGTGGCCACAGCCGCTGTCGCCGCTATTCTGGTGGGTGCCAACTTCGCCGCGCTGGCCAATACCTATGGCAACAGCGCGCTCCACAAGCCCGACTATCGCGCCGCCGCCGCACGCATTCAGGCCGAACAGCGCCCTGGTGACGTGATTCTCGTTGACGGCCCGGACCCAGAGCGCGTCTTCACACGCTATTACACAGGCGGCCTGCCGATTGTGGACCTGCGCGACCTTGAGGGCGCAGCGGACAATACAGTGGACGCGCGCCTGCGCGCCGCAACCGCCGATGCAGGGCGCGTGTGGGAGTTGCTCTATTTCCACGATCCGGCCGCTGTCCAGGTGTGGCTGGCAACAAACACCTGGCCCACCGAACCCACCTACCACAACAACATCCGCGTCACGCTCTACGGGCTTGCCAATCGCGTTGCGGATGTAACGGGCGCGCCGCCACTTGCCAACAGACCGCTGGCCTTCGGCGATGCCCTGACGCTCGAGCGCGTTGCGCTGACCCCCACCCAATTGCAGCGGGGCGACGTCCTGCGCGTCTCCACCGATTGGCTGACACACGCCGCACCCCCCGATTTGAAGTTCAGCCTGCGCATGAATGACGCATCGGGCAACCCGATTCTCTTTTCCGACTACAAGCCGCAAAACTGGTTCGCACCCACGTCAAGCTGGGCCGTGGGCCAACCAGCGCGCGACCAGCATGGGCTGCAGACCAATACACTTGCCACAGGCGCGTATACAGTCACGCTGCGTCTCTACGATGAAGCGAGCGGCGCGCCCGTTGTTACGGCTGCCGGGGAAGACCTGCCGCTGGGCGTGGTGGAACTGCTGCCATGAACACACCCATGACGCGGCCCCTCGAGGCCCAGCCCGCGACTGCAGAGATGTATTGGCGCAATCGCGCGCGCTGGCTGCTGCTCGCGCTCACAATTGGCGCATTCGCGCATGTGGTCATCGCCCTGGGTCTCAAAGACCTCTGGTGGGACGAGAGCCTGAGCCTGCAGCGCGCCGAATCCAGCCTGTGGCCGCTGCTGCGCGGGCTGCTGCTGCTCAAGGACGGCATGACCGAAGTGCCGACCATCGACCAACACCCCTTCTTCTACTTTTTGCTGCAGGGCGCGCTGTTGCGCACAGCGGGCAACAGCGAGTTTGTGCTGCGCTTCGTATCGGCTATGGCCGCCACGCTGCTTGTGCCGGTTGTCTATGTGACGGCGCACTTCTATGTGCGCAAGAACGTACTGCCGGCCTCCGCGCCCCTGTGGAGCGCACTGCTGGCGGCCACCAGCCCCTTCTTCTTGTGGTATGGGCAAGAGGCGCGACCCTATGCACTGTGGGCCGTGCTGGCTGTGCTCAGCACCTATCTGCTCCTGCGCAGCATTGAGTCCGAACCATCGCGCCGGTCACTGCGCAGATGGCGCTTCGGCTATGGCGTGGCGCTGCTTGTCTTCCTCACAACGCATTACTACGCCGTCTTTCTGCTGCCTGTACACGCGTTCATGATCTACAGTGTACTGCGTGTGCACAACCGCAGACGCGCCCTGCTGCTGGCGGCAGGACTGCTGGCGATTGGCGCACTCGTTGGCTCAATTGCGCTCTGGCTTGTGCTCAGCCAGGGGGGCGGCGGCAACTTCAGCACTGTGCAATTGCGCGTGCTTCTCCCCGATCTGCTCAACGCCTTCAGCCTTGGTCTCAGTGTTGACTTGAACAAGGTGCGCTGGCTTGATTTTCTCTTCGGCGCCGTCGCACTGCTGGGCGGCATATGGATGGTGCGCGCCCGCAGCAGCCAGCCCAACCTGCGCTGGGTGCTCGTGGCCGCCCTCATTACGCCCATTGTCGTCCTCTTCGGCGTCAATCTGGTGCGCCCCGTTTACATGAACGCCCGCCACATGAGCCTGATTGCAGGCTTCTACATCCTGCTGGTGGGGGCAGGGCTGAGTGTGATCCAGAACCGCATGCGCAGCGGCCAGTGGGTGGCAGCGGTGCTGGCGCTTGTGCTTCTGGGCGGCTCGGCCTACAGCACATTCAACTACTACGCCGACGAGCGCTATGGCAAGGACGATTTCAGCGCGCTGGGCACCTACATGACGGGGCGCATGATGGCCGGCGACGCCATCCTCTACCTGCCCCCTGCATCGTGGCGCATTTTTGACTACTATGTGCCACTCGACGCCGTGCGCGCCGCCATGGATGTCGGCGCGCCCATGGCGCTCTATGGCGCACCCTTGCTGGACCCCAATCGCGAGCAAACGATTCCGCTGTTGGAGGACCTGGGCCGACGCTATCGTCGCATCTGGGTCATTAAATCGGGCACCTTCCCCTATCCAGACCCCGAAAGTGACATAGAGGCGTGGCTGCGCGAGAATTTTCTGCTCGTGCGCGATGCCGAGTTTTACAGTGGCTCCAGCCTGCACGCGCAGCTCTATCTGCCCCAGGTGCCCGTCTACGAGGAACAGCCGCCCGGCATTCAATTCACCACCAGCATCACCTTTGGCGATCAGGTGCAGCTTGAAGGCTATGCGATTGATACCGAAACGTGGGCCGCGGGGGGCTATGGGCTGCCGCTGCCCGTGACGCTCTTCTGGCAGGCCGTGGGCAATAAGCCGGATGTGCGCTACAAGTACATTTTGAGCCTCGTCGCCCCGGGCGAGGGTGCGCCGCAGGTGCTGGGCGTCACAGAGCGCGAGCCCTACGAGGGTGACATCCCCACCACCTTCTGGGATCCGGGCAAGATAATTGCCGAATACCTGGAGTTGAAGTTGACGCAGCCGATACCCGCCGGCACGCAGCCCGTGCTCACCCTGCGCATGTATGACGCGACGACGCTTGAGCCACTGCCTGTAACAGCGCAAAGCGACAACGCACTCCTTGAAGATGGCTTCACTGTCGTGCTGCCCCTCGCACCCGTGCTGGAAGAGCCGTTACCGTGAGCGCACGCGCCAATCGGTTACTGCCCGCGCTGATTATCGCGGGCTTCTTAATCATTGCCTTTGCCTTCAGCCTGCGTGTGCCCCCTTTTGAAACACCAGACGAAGTGAATCACTTCGGCTTTGCACGCAACATTGCCCAGGGCAACGGGCTGCCCGTGCAAGCGGCCACACCCACAGGTCCGTGGGAACACGAGGGCAGCCAGCCGCCACTCTACTACCTGATTACAGGCGCCCTGACGCACCGGATTGACCAGTCGGACTTCCCCGCACTCGCACGGCGCAATCCCCACGCCAACATCGGCAATCCCCTTTATCCGGGCAACAAGAACTTCATGCTTTTCAGCGGCGCCAATCACCCGCTGCAAGGCACGAACCTGGCGCTGCACGTGGGGCGCTGGTTCTCAATTTTGCTGGGCGCGCTCTCCCTGTGGCTGACCTTGCTGACGGCACGGCTGGTCTTTGGCGGGCGTGATCCACGCGCGCTGCTGGCCCTGGGCGTGGCTGCGGCCATCCCTCAATTCGCATTTATTCACGCATCCTTCAGCAACGACGCGCTCATCACATTCATGAGCACGGCCACCCTGTACTGGCTGGCGCGGCTTGTAACGACCGCCGACGCCGAGGAAATTTCGTGGCGGGCATGGCTGCTGCTGGGCGTATTGCTGGGTGCGGCCGCGTTAAGCAAGCTCCAGGGGCTGGGGCTGAGTGTGATGGCGGGGCTGGTTATCCTGTGGCTGGCCTGGCGACAGCGGCAAATGCGCGTTATCTGGCGGGCGCTGCCGTGGGTGGCGCTGCCGCCCCTGCTGATTGCGGGCTGGTGGTTTGCGCGCAACTGGGTTCTGTATGGCGACATCACGGGCACAACGCTGCTGCTCACCCTCAACGGGCTGCGCACGGAGACGCGCGATTTTGCCGATTGGTGGCTGGAGTTCCGCGGGCTGCGCTACTCATTCTGGGGTCTCTTCGGCTGGTTCAACATCCTGTTGCCCCAGTGGTACTACACGCTCATGGATGTGCTCATGCTTGTGGCCATGGGCGGCGCAGCAGCGGCGCTTGGTACGCGACTGCGCCGTCGCAACGCTGATCAGGCAGCAGGCACACGCGTGCTCGTGCTGCTGCTGGCGTGGGCGCTGCTGGTAACCGTGCTGCTCTTTGCGTTTACCGAACGGGCGGCGGCCAGCCAGGGGCGGCTGCTCTTCCCTGCCATCAGCGCAATTACCATACTGGGTGTGTTGGGCATGGCCGTTTGGCTGCGCCTGTTGCCGCGGCCGGCCGCGGCAATCTTCTGGACGGGCTTGCTGGGGCTGCTTGTGGGAATTTCCGCCTACACGCTGACCGTGCTGCTGCCCGGCGCGTACCGGCCGGTTGCGGCTGTGGACACACTCCCCCTGCCTGCACAGCCGGTTGATCTTCGTTACGCGGCCTCCACAGAGATCGCACTTGTGGGGGCAATTGCGCCCACGCGCGTGGCAGCCGGGCAGGACGTGCCCGTAACGCTCTATTTCACCGCACCCCTGACACCCACCCAGGACGACGTGCTCTTTGTGCAGTTGCTCGATGCACAGGGCGACACCATTGCCAACGTCACCACCCACCCGGGCTGGGGGCGCAACCCCACCTCATTGTGGCGCGCCGGGGCCATCTACCCCGACGCCTACTCGCTGGCATTGACAGGCGCACTCGACAATCGCTCACCGCTGGCGGCGCGCCTGTATGTGGGCTTTGTCGATCCCACCGCAGAAACAATTGGCCCGGCGGCAGCCACCAACGCTGCCGGTGAACCAGCAGTGCCCATCATCGGCACAGTGGTCATTGAGCCATCAGCGCCGCCCACCCTCGCTGCGTTGGGGCTGCCCGCACACGGCGCCGCGTTTGGCAACGTCATTACCATTGCAGGCGCAGGCCCGTCCGCCGCACTCGCGGCCGCAAGTTCCGTCATCACGCCCACGCTGCTCTATCAGGCAGTGGGCCAGCCTGCCACCGCCTACACAGCCTTTGTGCATGTGCTCGATGCTGCGGGCAACCAGGTGGCAGGCATGGACCAGCCCCCCGCCGGCGGCCGCCTGCCCACGGACTTGTGGCGCGCGGGCGATGTGATTGCGGCGGCGTTCCCCATTACCCTGCCCAGCCGGCTTGCCGCGGGCGACTACACGGTGGTCACCGGCTTCTATGAAAGCAGCAGCAACGGCGCGCGCCGCCTGCCTGTGACGGACGCCGCAGGACACAAGGCGGGCGATGGCTGGGTGGAGGTGGGGCAGGTGCGTGTCAAGTAACCGCGCGTAAATAAACTGCGGAACACAGATCAAGGTGGAAACAGCAGGGATAACAGCGGAAAACGGTGAATAGCCGTCGTTTTCCGTTGTTATCCCTGCTGTTTCCGCCTTGATCTGTGTTCCGCAGTTCCCCTAACCGCGCGGTTCAGCAATTTTCAATCTTCAATTCTCAATTATTTTCTTTTTCCTCCCAGGCTTCGGCTCCGCTTCTTCCTCACTCTCATCACCCTTTTTGCGCGCTTCCGCCAGCGCCTGCAGGCGGTCGGTCACCATGCGGTTGAAGCTCTTTCTGGGGTACGCGCCCACCTTGTTTGGTTCGCCTGCAACCATGCCGGTCAGCACCTCAATGCCTTCATTGATGGTCGAGACGGCATAAATGGCGAACTTCCCGGCGCGCACGGCATCAATCACGTCATGGCGCACCATCAGGTGCTGCACGTTGGCGGCTGGAATCATGACGCCCTGCGTGCCCGTCAGCCCGCGCGCCGCACACAAATCATAGAAGCCCTCAATCTTCTCGTTGAGGCCGCCCACGGCCTGCACCTCGCCCAATTGATTCACCGAGCCGGTGACGCCAATATCCTGGCGCAAAGGCACGCGCGCAACCGCCGAGAGCAGCGCGTAGAGTTCTGACGTCGCCGCACTGTCCCCCTCGACACCGCCATAGTTCTGCTCAAAGACAAGGCTCGCCGCCAGCGAAAATGGTTCTTCAGGCAGATAGTGGGCGCGCAGGTAACTCGTGAGGATCAGCACGCCCTTGCTGTGAATGGGGCCGCCCATGTCCACCTCGCGCTCAATGTCCACGATTTCGCCCGATCCCTGGCGCACAGTGGCCGTCACGCGCGTAGGGTGACCAAACTCGAACCTGCCCATTTGCATGACCGAGAGCGCGTTAATCTGCCCAATGCGTGCGCCCTCGGTCTTGATCAACATCGAGCCGCGCAGAACATCTTCACGTAGCCGTACTTCCATACGGTTCAACCGAAAGTGGCGCGCATCCAACGCATCCTGCACATGGGCAGCTTCCACAACCTCACAGCGCGCATGCGTCGCCCAATAATCAGCCTCCTGCATCAGCCCCTTGAGTTCGCTGATGCGGGCAGAAAGGCGCTGCGCGTCCTCGGCCCAGCGTGCGCTTTGCTCAATGAGCCGGGCAACAGCATCACGCGTAAAGGGGCGCAGGCCGTCGGCGCGCGCCATTGTGGCAACCAGGCGTGCAACCAGCGCTTCGCTTTCCGGCGTGCGCTCAAGCTCGTCGTCGAAATCGGCGCTCACCTTGAAGAGTTCGCTGAAGTCGGGGTCATGTTCGGCGAGCGCGTAGTAGACAGCTGCGTCGCCCAGCAAAATGACCTTGACATTGAGCGGCACCGGCTCGGGCTCCAGCGAAATGGTGGCAGTAAGGCTGAGCATCTCTGCGGGCGATTCAATTCGCACCTCGCGAAATTGCAGCGCGCGCTTGAGCCCCTCCCAACTGGCGGGCGATGTGATCACCTTCTGCGCGTCCAGGATCAGATAGCCGCCATTGGCGCGGTGCAGACAGCCCGCCTTGATGAGCATAAAGTCGGTGCTGAGGGTGCCCATTTGCGCAAGGTGTTCAATGCGCCCTGTGAGGTTGAGGTAGGTGGGGTTGCTCTCGTAGACCACGGGCGCGCCGGTTGCCGCTGCCCCATCGAGCGCGACACCATCCGCGGTGGCGCCGGAATCGACCAGCACATTCACCTGATAGCGGCGCGGCGATGCGCGCCCCGACAGAAACGCCTGCATGGGTGACGCCCCGCCATCACCCTCCTCACGCGCCTGTTCACCGCCGCCCATCAGGTCCAGCATGTGCTCTACCACGTCTGTCTGCAGGCTCTCCAGCCAGACAATGACATTCGGTTGATTCGCGTATCGTTCGAGCAGATCATCAAGGACAAGGTTGAGTGTGCGCGATACGATCTCCTCATGCAGTTCGCGCGCCCGCTGGCGAAATTCGCGTTCCATCGCCGGCACTTTGAACATGACGCGCCGCAATTCCTCCTGCAGCGGTTCTACCAGGGCACGGTACCGTTCCTGCTCCTCATCGGGGAGTTTTGCAAATTCCTCGTCGGGCAGGACGGCGTCATCCTTGATTGCAGCAAAGGTGAAGCCATCGTCTGCGTGCAGCAGTGCCAGCCCCTGCGCGCGTGCCTGCTCCTGCACCGCTTTGAGCGTGGCCTCCTGGCGCGCGCCAAATTCGGCGCCCAACCGCTGGCGGCGCATTTGCACTTCTTCACCCTCCAGTGCTGCCGAAAGGCTTGTGCGCAATTCTTCGGTAAAGCGCAACATGTCTGTGCGCAACTGCCTGCCCATACCCGGCGGCAACTCCAGCACATGCGGCTTGGAGGGCGCAGCAAAGTTGTTTACATAGCACCAGTCGCTGGGCGCAGGTTCCTGCGCAGCCTGCTGTTCCACATGCCGGCGCACCAGCGTCAGCTTGCCTGTGCCGGCCGGGCCAAAGGCAAAGATGTTGTAGCCGGGATGGCGCATGCGCACACCCAGATCGACCGCCTGACGCGCCCGCGCCTGACCGATAAAGTCCTGCAGATCGGCCAGATCAGCAGTGGTGGCAAAGTTCAGGCTTGCGGGCGTGCATGGGGTGCGCAATGCGTCGGGGGGCAACGGTGCAATGGGGGACACGAAGGGTCCTTTCATATGGCACGATGGGAGAAGAAAAGCGCTTCATTGCGCTGGGAATCGCTCAGTTTCGCGGCGCATCTTCAGATTATACGTCATGCCCAGGCGAGGCTTTCGATTGTGGAGGCCTCGCTTCAACCGCGTACGCGCCTTCTCACCACGTGGCCGACCACTGCCGCAGCGACTCGGGCGCACGCCATGCTTGCGCGCCGTCGCACAGGCTGCGCGCAACCAGATCGGTGCGCGGCAATTGGCGCAACGTGACTTGCATGCCCGTTGGCAGCAAATCCAGTTGCAGCCAGCCCACAGGATACTCAATTACCGCTGGTGTGAGCACAGAGAGGGGCACGCGGCCTTTGTTGAACAGCGCACGGGGCAGAGGGGCGCGTTCATAGCGGTGTGCATGGCCTTGAAAGAGCGCGCACAGGGATTGGTTCCGGGCAAACAACTGCGTCAGCGCCTCGGCGTTGCGCACGCCATAGAAGGGCTTCCAAGGGCGCTGCGTTGCACGCCAGGGATGGATCAACTGGTGCACAAAGGCAACCACCGGCCGCGCACCTGCACCGGCCAGCGCTGCGGCCACGCGCCCCAATTCGGCGTCGTTCACCCAGCCATAGACTGGATCGCCTGGCTGCGCGGCGCGCAATTGCGCCTTATCGTGCCCCTGCGCGTTGATCAGCAGCAGACGCAGGCCGTCAATATCCACTGTCGCACCCTTGCCCGTCTCCATCCCCCACAGCGATGTAAAGAGCGACCAGTCACCGCCACCCGGGCGCATGTCATGGTTGCCGGGCAAGGCATAGACGGGCATGGGCAGCGTGGCGAAGTCATTGCGCAGGCGTATGAGCAGCGGTTCAAGCGCGGCCTCGGGCATGCCAAAGTAACCGCCGCCGCAGGTCATGTCACCAAGATGAATGACAAGCTGCGCACCCGATGCAGCAAGTTCTTCCAGCAGCAGCGCGTGCAATGTCTCGCACTCATCAAGCAGCATGGCGGCATAGTCGTCACCCTGGGGTGGCGGCGCAACCGCGCTGGGCCACATATGCGTGTCGGAGACTAATGCCACGCGCGTGGCTTTTATCATGCCCCCGGTCGTGGCTGTGGTCATGGAATTCGTCACGGCAACCCCTCTTCTGCCGCAGGCGTGGCGGCGCTTCCAAACCAGCGATCGGCGAGTGCGGCAAGTGTTCCGTCATCTGAGAGAGCAATCAATGCTTCATTTACGGCTGCGGCAAGCTGCGGCGCCTTGCGTGGGGTCAAAATGACATAGGGATTGCTCTCGAGCACGGGTCCCACGGCAACCAGTGGCGCGCCTGCGCCTTGCGCCAGGCGTAGACTCACCTGATCAATGAGCAGCGCATCCACGTCACCGCTGGCTGCGGCAGTGAGTGCGTCCTGCGGCGTGTCATACAGCACCGGCTCAAGCGCAATCTCGTCGCTGCGCTGAAGGCGGCGGGCAATCATGTCGCCTGCGCTGCCCCACTCCACCGCCACGCGCCGGCCGGCAAGCCCCGCTGTGTCGCGAATGGGCGAATCGGCGCGCACGACAAGCCGAATTCCAGCCTCAAAATAGGGTTGCGAGTAGGTTACATCGCGCGTTTGGCGCTCGTCATACGGCATGGCGCTAATCACGGCGTCAACGCGTGTGGCCTTGACAGCATCCAGCAGGCTGTCAAAGCTAATCGGCACAATCTCAACGCGCATACCCCAACGCGCCGCCAGCGCCTGCGCCAGATCAACGTCAAAGCCCGCAGGGGCGCCGGCATCATCCAGTTGGTCAAAGGGTGGGAAGCTGGGGTCAATGCCCACGCGCAATTTGGCGTCATCCACCATGCGCGCCCAGGTTGGGTCACCTCCTGTGAGCCATGCAGGCGGGCCGCCCAGCAGCAGCCCGCCCACAACCATCCCCAGCAGGAGCAGGACCGCAAGCCCCCACATCCGCCGCCGCATCACGGCTGATCTCCTGCGCTGTTTGCGCCAGCCGCGGGCAGAAGCTCACCTGCCGTGTAGCCTTGCATTTCGCTGTAAATGGGCCTGGGCTCAAAGTCCGTGCGCACGAAAGTATAGTAATCCTGATAGGATTTCTGGTCCCACGGAAAGCGAAACACCCAGAGGCAGAGTGCATCCAGCCAGGGCCATTCTGCGTCGGCAATCTGGTAGGCGCGCAGCGTGTAGGCAATGCGCTGCGCAGGGTGGACAGCGCGCGTCCAGCGCGGGTGATCATTCCAGCCCCCCTCCGTAATCATGGCCTGCTTCGCGCTGTCGCCATTCTCCACCATAATGGCGCGCATGAGTTCGGCGCGGCGAAAGTTGATTGCGCCTGCATCAGCAGGTTCGTCCGGATCGCCGTGCCAGCCGTAAGCGTGAATCGCCAGCATGTCGAAGTAGGGCGCCGCGCCCGCCGCATACATCGCGCGCAGAAAGTCAAGGTCGTTCATGGCCTCGGCGCTGCCGGGCGGCGCATTGGTCGGCGCGAGCGCCCCTGCCAGCACCTGCACGTTGGGATTTGCCGCCTTGATCATGGGATAGATCACGCGCAGCATTTCTGTGTACTTTACGGGGTCGGGCGGCTGAAAGCCCCACTCCAGCGCCAGATTCGGCTCGTTCCAGATGATGACGTGATCGATTGTATCGGCGTAGCGGGCCACAAAGGCCGCGGCGTAGAGACCGAAATCGGCAAAATGTTCCGCGTCCAAATAGAGGGGGGTTGTCTCTGCGGGGCGCGCCCACTCGGGCACAAAGCCCAGCCGCGCCACCACCTGCACGCCCTGGCGCGCCGCGTGCGCCACCACCAGATCACTGTGCGCCCATTCGAAGCGCCCGCGCGCCCCCTCCACATAGGCCCACGGGAAGTACTCCACCGCCCAGGGAGAACCCATCTCGCGCACCATTTCCCATGTGCGCTTGATCTTCCACGGCTCCACCTCGTCAGTCAAGCGCGTATGAATGCCTACCTTGGGGTTGATTGTCTGCACGCTATGCTGCGGCCCCAGGGCTACAGCATTCCAGTTGCGCCAGAGCATGGCTGCAAGCACAAGCAGACCCAACAGCGCTAACGCGCCTGCCGCAAGCAACAACCGCTTGCGTTGGAAAGGGGATGACAACCAGAAAGCCATAAGTGTCGGAGGCGAAAATGGTGAACACGATCCGCGCAAGCAAAGGGCGAAGAAGTACAGGCGGCAGTACGCGGAATCACAGGCTGCGCCCTCTTTCCCATTCTACCAGCCCTCGGAATCTTCGAGAAGGTTCGCCGCAATGGTATAATCTTCGTCTCTATGCGCACGCTGCGCTATGATCCAGGCCACAGGTGGCCTGCGCTGCAGGAGCACATGATGCTGAATACAATGGTGGGCCGCTGGCGCACGCTGACCACAGGTCAGCAGGTGCTCATCGGCGGGATCGGGCTGCTGCTGGTCTATGGATTGCTCTCGTCCGGTTCGCTGCTGGACCCCGCGAACCTTGCTGCGAAGGCGGCCATTCTGCTGCTGGCGCTGCCGCTGCATGAGCTGGCGCATGCCGCCGCTGCCGTTGCGCTGGGCGACAACACACCGCGCCTGCAGGGGCGGCTCACGCTCAATCCCCTGCGCCATCTGGACCCTATGGGGGCGCTGCTTATCCTGCTGGCCGGGTTTGGCTGGGCCAAGCCGGTACAGTGGAACCCGCGCAACGTTAATATTGACACGCGCCTGGCCTCCGTGATCATTGCCGTGGCGGGACCGCTCACCAACCTGCTGCTGGCCGCCCTTTCCATGTTTCTGCTCGGCCAGTTCGGCGTCTCCATGGGATCGGGCCTGCTCAACTTTCTCTACTTCTTCGCAGCGATTAACGTGCTCCTTGCCGTTTTTAACCTGATACCGATTCCGCCGCTCGATGGCTCGCACGTGCTCTTTGCGCTGTTACCGGGCGACAATTGGCAGTTGCGCGCGCAGTTGAGCCAGTACGGCATGTTGGTCGTCTTTGCCGTCGCCTTCATCTTTCCGCAGGTCATTCGCGTGCCCACAAACGCCGTCATGCAGATGCTTGCGGGCATTTTTCTTTAGGACACAACAGGGCCACGGGCGCAGGTGACAGCAACGGACGCAGCGAAGCGGGTTCGCTATCGGGTGACGCAATTTGTGCGCGGCGCAACGGCGCGCGTAGATGCAGCAGAACTTGTGCACGCACGCGCACTGCTGACGGCGAACGCGTACCGCCTCTTTGTCGCCATGCCTGTAGACGCGCAGCGCCACAGCCTCAATGTGCTGCACGCGCTGGAACAACAGGGCGCAGCGCACGGCGATTTGGCGGCAGCAGCCCTCTTGCACGACGTGGGCAAGCTGGCCGCCGACGCATCCGGTGCACCCATCCGCCTGTGGTTGCGCGGCCCCTTTGTGCTGGCCGAAGCGCTTGCGCCGGCACTGTTGCGCCGCTTTGCCCTGCGCGACCCGCAACGCAAATACCGCTTTGCTGCGTGGGTCTACCGTGAACATCCGACCATTGGCGCGTTTTGGGCGTACGATGCCGGTTGCTCGCAACGCACATGCCTCCTGATTGCGCTGCACCAAAGCGCGCTGCCTGCGCATGCACCTGAAAACGAATTTACAAGCCAACTGCGTGCGCTACAGGCCGCCGATGGAAGTGCGTAGGCAAAGTTGCACCTCACCGTCTGACTCATACTCGTTTTTGAGAGGTACCCACTCCCATGGCAAAACCATTTATCACCATCATTGGTCTGGGCGCAACCGGCAGCGCCGTCGGGCTGGCCTTGCGCAAGGCGCCGGGCGAGTTTGAGGTCGTTGGCCACGACAAGAGCCAGGCCGCGGAGACCGAAGCGCGCAAGCTCAATGCCGTGCAGCGCACCGAGTGGAACCTGCATCGCGCCGTCGAAGGCAGCAGCATGGTCATTCTGGCGCTGCCCCTGCCCGCAGTGGAGGAGACGCTGGCGCACATTGCCGACGACCTTGCCCCGCAGGCGCTTGTACTCATACTCAACGGTCTCCTGCAGCCCGTGGTGGAGAGCGCTGCACGCACGCTGCCCAATCATGCGCGTGTTGTAGCGGCGCACCTTATCACAGCCATCAACGCACCGGCTACGCCCACGCCGGACTCGTTCGTCAGAGCAGATTGCTGTATCGCCGCAGCCGCCAGCGCCGACCCCGTCGCACTCGAACTTGCCGGTGATTTTGCCGAGCGCCTGGGCGCAACCGCTCACTTTATGGACCCTGTGGAGCATGATGGTGTTGCGGCCATGGTGGAGCAAATGCCCCAGCTTGCCGGCGCCGCGCTGCTCGCCATCAGCACAGCGGCGCCCGGCTGGCGCGAGGCGCGCCGCGTAGCCGGTGCGCGCTTTGCGGGGGCCACCGACATCGGCGGCAGCGCCGCGCAGGTGGGGCGCGGCTTGCTGGCCAACCGCGACAACGTGCGCAGGCAGCTTCAGGCAATGCAGACCGAACTCGCGCGCTGGCAGCAGCTTCTGGAGGCAGACGCGCCCACCGACGGCAGCGCGCACCCCCTTGAGGTGGCGCTGGGCGAATTGCTCGACGCGCGCTCTGTGTGGGAGCAGCAAGCCGCCGCCGGCGATTGGGACAAGGAACCCTCGCCCATGAGCAGAAGCGAGAGCAACGGCATGTTGCGTCAGCTCTTTTTGGGCAACCTGGGCCGTCGCAAGCCACCGACCGGCAATTAGGACAACGTCGTGAAAGTCATTATCCAGATTCCCTGCTTCAACGAAGCGCAAACGCTGCCGCAAACTGTGGCTGCGTTGCCGCGCTCGCTGACCGGCGTGGAAACGCTTGAGTACCTGGTGATTGACGATGGCAGCAGCGACGCCACGGCAGAAGTTGCGCAGGGGCTGGGCGTCCACCACGTGGTGCGGCTGGCTGCCAACGGCGGCCTGGCGCGCGCCTTTGTGGCCGGGCTGGATGCATGCATAGCGCGCGGGGCCGACATCATCGTCAACACCGATGCCGACAATCAATATTGCGCCGATGACATTGCCCTGCTGGTCGCGCCGATACTGGCCGGGCGCGCCCAGGTTGTTGTGGGTGATCGCGGCGTGGCCTCGCACCGCGACTTCAGCGCAACCAAGCGCCGCCTCCAGCGCATGGGCAGTTGGGTTGTCTCGCAGGCAGCCAATACCCCCATTCCCGACGCCACCAGCGGTTTTCGCGCGCTCACGCGTGACGCCGCGCTGCACACCGTCGTGCTCTCCGAGTATTCCTATACGCTGGAGACGCTTATCCAGGCCGGCGCGCGGCGCACCCCGATTGCGCATGTGGCCATCCGCACCAATCCCCCCACGCGCCCCTCGCGCCTCATGAGCAGCCTGCCCCACTACCTCAGCCATTCGGGAGCAACCATTGTGCGCGCCTACACGCTCTATCGCCCGCTGCGGGTCTTCTTTACGCTGGGTTTCATCTTCATTGCCCTGGGCCTGGCGCTGGGTGGCCGCTTTCTCTTTTACTATGCGGCCGGTCAGGGCAATGGCCATGTGCAATCGCTGATTCTCACAGCGGTGTTGCTGATTGTAGGCTTTCAGATCCTGCTGATTGGCCTTGTGGCCGACCTGATTGGTGCGAATCGCAAAATGATCGAAGAATTGCTCTATCGCCAGCGGCGCGCCGATGCTGCGGCAGCCGCGCTGGTTGCCGCGCCTGCAGAGCAATCCTCGCCTGCGCACATGCCCACGCTACACAACGGTGCAGACTGACATGAAAGCCGCAACGAGCACGCGCCGGCAGTCGTGGCGCGCGCTCAGAATCTCCTTCATCCTCTCCTCGCTCAACCTCTCCGGCGGCGTTCAAGCCATCATCGAGTACGCAAACCGACTTGTTGCACGCGGCCACACAATCACGCTGGTTGTGCCGCGCGGCACAATGGATGCAGCCGTGGCGGCCACACTCGATGGCCGCGTGCAGTGCCTTGAAAGCGCAGTCAGCCTCGCCGGACGGCGCAATCTCTTCACGAATCTGCGCCTTGCGTTTTCACTGGCACGCAGCGTGCCCGCCTCCGATCTCGTTGTCGCCACGCACACGCCCACAACCCTGAGCAGCCTGCTGGCGGTGCATCTGTTGCGCCGCGGGGCAGGTGTTTGGCTCTTCATGGACTACGCCCAAATGTTTGCCGGGCGCGCCGCCGAGCGGTGGCTGCTGCGCAACGCGCTGCGCTGGCATCGCCTCGCGATCACAATCTCGCATGCCACGGCCGCAGAGCTGGCCCGTTATGCGCCGGGCCGCATCGAAGTCGCAGGGCTGGGCATTAGCAACCTCGCCAACCTGCACCCTGTGTATGTGCACGCCCGCCCGCAAGCGCGTTCGCTCTTCTACCTGGGCGACAACCGCCCGCGCAAGGGGCTGGCCGATTTTCTGCGCGCCGCCGAACTTGTCTGCGCACAGGCCCCCGATATACAGGTGGTCGTCGCCTCCAAAGATCCCTGCGTGCTGGAGACAAATGTGCCCGTCACCTTCCACCTCAAGCCCGACGCCGCGCAGTTGGCGCTGCTTTTTCAATCCTGCTCGGTCTTCGTCTCCGCATCCTGGGCCGAAGGGCTGGGCAACCCCCCTCTCGAGGCCATGGCCTGCGCCGCACCCGTGGTGATGACCGAAACCGGCGGCTCGCGCGACTACGCCGTTGATGGAGAGAACTGCCTGCTTGTGCCGCCGCAGCAACCCGAACGTTTGGCCGACGCCATTTTACGCGTGTTGAATGATCCCGCATTGGCGGCGCGCCTCTCCGCCGCAGGGCCGGCCACGGCGGCGCGCTTCGATTGGGACATAGTGATGGACAGGCTGGAGACGGCGCTGCTTGAGGCGGTGGCGTGATGCGCCAGAGAATAGCTT
>DIAV01000159.1:0-7553 GCA_002415895.1 Anaerolineales bacterium UBA5069
CGCTTTAACCGTCTCTTCTTCCAGCCGGTGCTGGTTATCTGGGCCCTGGTGTCCACCGGCGGCTGGCGCGTGATTTTCCGCAGAAGCGCACAGCCGTAGACATCTCTTCCCTCAAACACGGATTATCCTATGCCACGCGTCTCACTGAATCAGATCGCTCCCAACTTCAGCCTGGCCGACTATGCCGGCCGGCTCGTCTCATTGTCTGACTTTCGGGGCAAGAAGAATGTCCTGTTGGTCTTCAACCGCACCTTTACCTGACCGTACTGCCGAGCGCACATGGCGCAGTTGCGCCAAGACTATGCCAGGTTCGTCGCTGCCGACATCGAGATTGTGGTGGTGGGTCCCGAAGCCGCAAAGGCTTTTGCCGACTACTTCACCAAAAATGAACTGCCGTTTATCGGCCTGCCTGATCCCAAGGCCAGCGTGTTAAAGCTCTACGGGCAGGAAGTCAATCTGTTCAAGCTGGGGCGGATGCCTGCCCAGGTTTTGATTGACAAGGATGGGGTGGCGCGCTATGTCCATTATGGCCACAGCATGAGCGACATACCGCCAAACGAAGAACTGCTGGCGCTGGGCAAGGAGCTGAACGCAGTGGCATAATTGGCCCGCTTTACTGTCAGGGGCTGAGCGTCGAGCTATGGGCCGAGTATGATCGTGAATCTGCAGGCGAAGGTGGTCACGGACTGCCTGGTGCATAGCTCATGCTGCACTCGATTGGGGAGAATCCTATGCCCTACGAACAACTGAAGCTGGAAAACCAGCTTTGTTTCCCGATCTATGCCGCGTCGAGACTTGTCATTCGGGAGTACCAGCCCTTCCTGGAGCGGCTGGGGATCACCTATGTGCAGTACCTTGTGCTGCTGGTCTTGTGGGAGGCCGACAGCATTCCGGTGAGCGAAATCACGCGGCGGCTGTTCCTGAACACGAATACGGTCACCCCGATTCTGAAGCGGCTGGCGGCGCAAGGGCTTATCACGCGCAAGCGTTCCGACAGCGATGAGCGCAAGGTCATCATCGCGCTGACCCCCACAGGTCAGCAGATGAAGGCGGCGGCGGCGGATATTCCTGCACATCTCGCGGCGAACCTGGTTGCAGAAGAGATGGAGCCGGGCGACCTGGAGGCGCTCAAAGACCAGCTTGAGGTCATCATCCAATACCTTGCGCAGAAATCCAACGCGTCCGATAGCCAGGACACTCTGCGCGGTGCCGACAATCACACGGATCAGACAGACTGACAGAGTGACCAAAGGGTTCTGCGTGGGTGTGCCGTCACGGCGCGTTGAGCCGCGCGGGGTGGTTCTCGGGTGGCAGCGGCGAGCCTGCTCTCTGCAAACCCTGCGCTGGTCACCCCTCGCTTCCCCCATCCGCAACATGATCTAATCGCTCTGCTACGTGCCGCCCACTCAACCAATCATCCCCCTTCCCTGTGCTATACTGGCGTGAAATCCTTTTGCCATGGAGACGCCATGTATCTTCCCGCACTGCTGGCCGTTGCCCGCGGCGACCAGCCCGCCGACTTGCTACTCCGCAATGCACGTATTGTCAACGTCTTCTCGGGGCGCGTTGAGGAGGGTGACGTCGCGCTTGCAGGCGGTCGCATTGCCGGCGTCGGCACCGGCTACAGCGCGCGTGCGGTGGTTGATCTGCAGGGCGCGTACCTTGCCCCTGCGTTGATTGACGCGCACGTGCATATTGAGTCCAGCCTCTGCATACCCGGCCAGTTTGCCGCGGCGGTGCTGCCACGCGGCGTCACCTGTGTCGTCAGTGACCCGCACGAGATCGCCAATGTCGCGGGGTTGAGCGGCATACGTTTCATGGTGGAGGCGGCGCGCGGGCTGCCGCTGGCCGTCAAACTCATGGCCTCATCCTGCGTACCGGCCACGCCCATGGAAACATCCGGCGCGGCGCTTGATGCGGACGCGCTGGCCACACTGCTGGATGAGCCGAGCCTTGTGGGGCTGGCCGAGGTCATGAATTTCCCCGGCGTCATCAATGGCGCGCCGGAGGTGCTGGCCAAACTCTCGGCCTTTGCCGGGCGGCCACTCGACGGCCACCTGCCACTGGTTACGGGCAGGATGCTCAACGCCTACGTGGCGGCGGGTATTGGCAGCGAGCACGAATGCGTCACAGTGGCCGAGGCCGAGGAGAAGCTGGCGCGCGGTCTTTACATCCTGATTCGCGAGGCCACCAACGCGCGCAACCTGCACGCGCTGCTGCCCATGATCACGCCTGCCAACAGCCGGCGCATCTGCTTCTGCACAGATGACCGTGTGCCTGCCGATCTGCTGGACGAAGGCACAATTGATTACATGGTGGCCGAGGCGATCCGCTTTGGCGTTGCGCCTGTCACCGCGCTTCAGATGGCAACGCTCAACCCCAGCGAGTGGTTTGGGCTGCGCGAACGAGGGGCCATTGCGCCCGGCCGCGTGGCCGACCTCATTGTCTTTGACAATCTGGCCGATTTTCACGTGCGCCAGGTCTACAGCGGCGGGCGGCTTGTGGCCCAGGATGGCGCGCTGCTGCCCGACGTTGTGCTGCCGCAGCCGCCCATTCCCGCGGCCATTGCACAGAGCGTGCATGTGAATCTGGATGCGCTCAACTTGCGCATTCCCGCGCGCGGGCGCACGCTGCGCGTGATTGGCGCGCGCGATCGCCAACTTGTGACGGACGCCCTTGAAGTGCCCGCCCACATTGTGAACGGTGAGGCCATAGCCGACAGCGCGCGCGATCTCCTCAAGATGGCGGTGATTGAACGTCACACCGCCAGCGGTGGCATGGCACTGGGCTTTATTCAGGGCTTTGGGTTGCAGCGCGGCGCCATTGCCGGCACCGTCGCGCATGATCATCACAACCTCGTGGTCATCGGCGCCGATGACATATCCATGCGCCGCGCCGCACAAGCCGTGGCGGCCATGGGTGGCGGGCTTGCGCTGGCCGAGGGCGATGCGGTTATCGCCGCGTTGTCGCTGCCCGTGGCCGGGATCATGAGCGACCAGCCCATTGCAGCCGTGCGCGCCGCCTATGATGGCTTGCTCGACGCTGCCCACGCGCGCGGCTCCGAACTGCACGATCCCTACATGGCCATGTCCTTCATGGCGCTCGAGGTGATCCCCACGCTCAAGCTCACTGACCGCGGGCTGGTCAACGTTGAACTCTTTGATTTTGTGGACCTTTTTGTGGATTGAGTACGCGGATGCACAGGAACCGCAACCAGAAACGAACTTTCCCACACCTTCTATATTTTTCAATCCAAGTAGAGGACCAAAACCATGTTTGAATCACTCACCCCCGCACCCCCGGACCCAATCTTGGGACTGACCGAAGCCTTTAACAAAGACGCCAACCCCAACAAGGTGAACCTGGGGCAGGGCGTTTACAAGGATGCGCAGGGCAACACGCCCGTGCTCCGCTCTGTCAAGGCCGCCGAAGCGCGCATGGTGGCCGATGAGGAGACTAAGGATTATCTGAACATTGCCGGCCTGGCCGCATATGGCAGCCTTGTGCAGGAATTGATCTTTGGCGCGGAAAACGCCATTGTGCAGGAGGCGCGCGCTGTCACCGCACAGACCCCCGGCGGCACAGGCGCGCTGCGCGTGGCTGCCGACTTCATTGCCAAAACAAAGCCGGGCGCGCAGGTGTGGGTGAGCGATCCCACCTGGCCCAACCATCCCAGCGTCTTCAAGGCTGCCGGGCTGGAGGTGAAGAGCTACCCCTATTTTGACGCCGCCACAAACGGTGTCGCCTTTGACGCCATGCTTGCCGCCCTGCGCGCAATTCCCGAGGGTGATGTGCTGCTGCTGCACGGCTGCTGCCACAACCCCACGGGCGTTGACCTGGACGCCAGCCAGTGGCAGGCGATTGTCGAAGTCGTCCGAGCGCGCAAGCTGCTGCCGCTGATCGATTTTGCCTACCAGGGCTTTGCCACGGGGCTGCGCGAGGACGCCGAGGGGGTGAACATTGTGGCCGCGGGCGTGCCCGAGCTCCTGGTGGCCAGCTCCTACTCCAAGAACTTCGGCCTCTACAGCGAGCGCGTGGGTGCGCTGACGCTTGTGGCCGGCAGCACCGATGCCGCCCAGGCGGCACTCAGCCATATCAAGACGGTCATTCGCTCCAACTACTCCAATCCGCCGCAACATGGCGCAGCCATTGTGGCCCGAGTGCTGGCCGACCCGGCGCTGCGCGCCCAGTGGGAGCAGGAAGTGGCCGAAATGCGCGATCGCATTAACACCATGCGCCACCTCTTTGTAGAGACGCTCAACGAGAAGGGTGTTGATCGCGACTTCTCCTTCATTGCGCGCCAGCGCGGCATGTTCTCTTTCTCTGGGTTGTCGCCCGAGCAAATCAAGGCGCTGCGCGACCGCCATGCTGTCTACGCCGTGGGCTCAGGCCGCTTCAGCGTCGCGGGGATGACCGAGCACAACATGGATTACCTGTGCAGCGCCATTGCCGACGTGCTCAACGGATAGACGTATGCCCACAAAGAAACAGCCAGTCGATGCCATTCGCCATGTGGTGAGCGGGCTGGAGAAGCCCGACCGCATTGATCGCTACCTGCGCAACACCTTTCCCGATTGGGGGCGCAAGGAGACGAGCAAACTCATTACCGCGAGCGAGGTGGAACTTAACGGGCAAATTGTGCACTTTGGCTCCTGGGAGGTGCAGAATGGCGACGTCATCGAGATCGACACGCCGCCCGAGCCGCTTCCCACAGGCTTCACCGCACTGGACCCTGCCTGGATTCTGGCCGATGATGGCGAGATCATCGCGCTCAACAAGCCCGAGGGGCTGCTCACCGAGCCGACGCGCTGGGGCGAAGGCGTCAATCTGTGGGACCTGGCGATAGCCCACTTCAATTGCAGCCTCTGGTTGCCCCACCGCCTCGACCGTGACACGTCAGGCGTGGTGCTGCTTGCGCGCAGCGACGATATCGGCCGCTGGATGGACATGCAGTTCAGGGATCGGACTGTCGAGAAGTATTACGTGGCGGTTGTGCACGCGCCCAACAAACTGGCCGGCGAAGGCGAGATCCGCGCGCATCTTGATTTTGACAAGAAGCGACCCGACCGTGTCAAGGTGGTGCGCTCGGGGGGCAAATGGGCCAAGACAGTCTACAAAGCTGCGCCGCCTATGGATGACAAACAGCTTGTGCACCTGTGGCCCG
Organism: Anaerolineales bacterium UBA5069; assembly: GCA_002415895.1. Taxonomy (GTDB): domain Bacteria; phylum Chloroflexota; class Anaerolineae; order Caldilineales; family Caldilineaceae; genus UBA5069. The sequence goes on from DIAV01000159.1 coordinate 5,165, forward strand.
AGACAGGGCGCACGCACCAGCTGCGCGTCCATCTGGCCTCTATGGATGCGCCGATTCTGGGCGACCGCTACTACGGTGATGCGCAGAGTGCGCCGCGCCTCATGCTGCACGCCGCCGAAATCTGGCTGCCGCGCCGCTACGAGCGCGAGCCTGTGCTCTACAGCGCACCCATTCCACCTGAGTTCAAGGCGCTGTACACCGACGCCACCGACGCCACCGACGCCACCGACGCCACCGACTGATTAGAGGCGCTGCTGCCCAACCCCACTCATGAAGGAACCCTGGATGAAGCCGCTTTCGTCGCTGGTGAGTTCGATTGCGCCGTCGGTGACGGCCATGATGATGCAGAAGGGGCGCGACCTTGCACGCGCCGGTGTGGAGGTGATCAATCTGGCCGGGGGCGAGCCGGACTTTCCCACGCCGCCCCACATTGTGGCCGCAGCCAATGCGGCCGTTGCGGCAGGCGACACCCACTATCCTCCCACATTCGGCACGCCCGAACTGCTGGATGCAATTGTGGCCAAGCTCGCGCGCGAGAACAATGTGCATGTAACGCCCGCTCAGGTCATGGTCACGCCCGGGGCCAAGTGGGCGCTCTACGCCGCGCTGGCCGCTGTGGTGGACCCCGGTGATGAGGTTATGCTATTGGACCCCTCATGGGTGAGTTACGCGCCCATGGTGGAGTTGCATCGGGCCATACCCGTGCGCGTGGCGCTGCAGAGCGACGACAACTTCGCGCTTACGCCCGATCTGCTGCGCGCGCACCTGTCGCCGCGCACCAAGCTCATCATGGTCAATAGCCCCAACAATCCCACGGGGCGCGTCCTCAGCGCAGACGAAATCAATGCGCTGGTGCATTTCGCCGTGGAAAACGACTTGTACGTCCTGAGTGACGAGATTTACGAGCACATTGTCTTTGCCCAGCATAAACACATATCCCTGGCGGCGCAGCCAGGGATGGCCGAGCGCACAATCACAGTCAATGGCTTCAGCAAGGCGTATGCCATGACAGGCTGGCGGCTGGGCTGGCTGGCTGCGCCGCCGGCCATTGCCAAACTGGCGCGCACCTACCAAACACAAAGCGTGACCTCGGCGGCTTCCTTTACCATGGCCGCAGGGGTAGCGGCGCTCAACGGGCCGCAGGATTGCGTACACGCCATGACAGCCGCCTATGCTGAACGCCGCCGCTTCATGCACGACGCGCTGAAGGAGATTCCGGGCGTTGAATGCCCGCCTGTTGAGGGGGCCTTTTACGTCTTCCCGCGCTTTACGCAGACGCGCCTGAACAGCCTCGAGCTCTCGTCGCGCCTCCTGGACAAAGCGCTGATTGCCACGACACCGGGTGTTGCCTTTGGCGCAGCGGGCGAGGGACACGTGCGCTTTTCCATTGCGACACACATGCACGACCTTGAGCGCACCATCGACCGCCTCGCCGAGATTGTGCCCACGCTCGCGTGACGACAACTGTTGGCGCGGTATTGTCGAATTTAAGGGCTTCACTGGCCCCGGTGGGTCTATATCCATTTCGTCATGAACCGCAACGGCGAGAAGGAGTGTATCGGCTTACAGTTTTGCGGGGAAACCGGTGCCTGCGAAGAAGTTCTCCATGTCGATCCACCTGAAATTTAGCTCCTGGCCACAGTCATCAATCTGCAAGGGTATCTTTGTATGTGGCACAGTGTAGAGGTGGATTTGTCCGCCAAAGCGGAGGCGTGGACACTGACCAGTGCCGTAGCAGTAGCCGACGGCGAACAGTGGGTGTGTTTCGTGCCCAGCAAGGTAAAACAGCGACTGCGCGCGGTGATCATAAGTCGCTATGGCACCAAGAATCTGCAATACAGAGTGTTCGCGCTGATCGTCTATATTGCGTTGCGTCCACACCTGTGGAACATTCAACGCATCGTGCTTGACCAGGACTACGAAGGGCCACAAGCCGAATCCACAATCAAGAACCTGCTGTTGCACCTGGTGCGCAGAGAGAAGCCAGACGCAACCGGCGAGTTCATACGCTTTTCCAACGTCAAAGGCGGCGCGGCTGATCGACTCGCCAAACGCGTTTTTGACGGCAAGGAGAGGGCTACATGCGTAGTACACTTTGAAGGGTTTGAGGAATTGCTGTAGGGGCGAACGCGGGGCAAAGAAAACACCGGGGAAGTCCACCAAGGGACATAGATGCTACACGCTTGAGTTTTCGCTCACTACCCTCTAGGGGCACTTTGGCCTGTAGCCACCCGGCACATTCAATATAGCACACATTGTCAAGCCTTGCAGCGCGCGGACAACGGGTACGCAGAAACAACGGAAACAACAGAAAAGACAGGAAACAAGAGCACGGCACTGTTGTTTCCTGTCTTTTCTGTTGTTTCCGTTGTTTCTGCGTACCCGTTGT
>DIAV01000159.1:7570-8843 GCA_002415895.1 Anaerolineales bacterium UBA5069
TGCGAGAGGTCGTTAATCATCTCCTCTGCGCCTTCTTCGGTGATCTCGCTCACAATGCCCTGGATGCCCAAATAGCGGTAGGGATTCTCGGGATCGGGGATGCTCATCGCGACGGAGGGGCGATCGCGCAGGTTGCGGTCCTTCTTGCGGCCACGCGCGCTGTTGATCAAAATGTGCGTGCCATCATAGGCCACCCAAACGGGTGTCACCTGGGGCATACCGTCCTCATCAACCGTGCCAAGCTGGGCAAAGGCGCGTTTCTCAAAGAGATCCAGGTGGCTTTCGGGCACTGTGTTCATGAATTTTATTCCTTCCAAATCGTGTGTATGTGTGCATTGTTTGGTTGTGTTACGCACCTCCAGTCTAGCAGGTTACACGCTGCATGTACGCAGCAAGGCTTCCAAAATCTGAAGCCCGGTTGCGTTGCGGGTGCGGGTGGCTGATGGTATTGTAGAAAGAGTGCTTTGTCATTGCCGGCCGTACGGCTTATCCACCGGAGCGGGTTGCCCATGAATGTGTTTTTGATTCGCCATGCCGAATCTGCCAACAACCGCATTGCCGAGAATACAGATTACGCCAACTTCATTGCCACACGCTCGCATGATCCCGAAATTACCGATGTGGGAGAGAAGCAGGCTGAGGCGCTGGCCGCACACCTTGCAATGACCACCTACCCCGCATTTGGCAACAGAGGGCAAGCCCCGCTATCCGGCTATGGCATCACACGTATCGTCTGCAGCCCCATGGTGCGTACGCTGCAAACCGCCGCGCCCACAGCCAAAGCGCTGGGGCTGCCGCTTGAGGTATGGCTGGACATTCACGAGCAGGGCGGCCTCTTTACGGGCAATCCCCAGGATGAAGCGGGTGTGATCAGCTTTCCCGGCCTCACGCGGGCGCAGATGACGGAGCGCTTTGGCGCGCTTCTCCTGCCCAATACGGTAACCGAGGCCGGCTGGTGGCGCGGCGGGTATGAGGAACTTGCCGAGTGCGAACTGCGCGCCGCCACTGTGGCCGAGCAGCTTCACGCTCTTGCTGGTGAGGCCCCCAACATGCGCCTTGCCTTCGTCTCGCACGGCACCTTCCTTAACCAATTGCTGCGTGCGCTGCTGGGGCTTTCGGCACAGGCCCCCATGCACTTCTTCCACGCCAATACGGGCATAACGCATGTAGAGTTCATGGGCGAAGGCTTCCGCGCGCTGCATTACAGCAACCGCACCGCCCACCTGCCGCCCGCCCTGATGACGCGCTAAGTGCTGCGTCTCGGAAGTGCTTG
>DIAV01000159.1:8892-10812 GCA_002415895.1 Anaerolineales bacterium UBA5069
CGTCATGCAATCTCACTTGCAAGATGCAGCACTAAGTGGCAGCGCGCATTCCGATTTTGGAATAACTTGCTCAATCCCTTTTCTCATCGCGCTTTGCGTGCTATACTGGCGCGACACGCTGCATGCACCGCCGTCACTGCTGCCTGTCTCATCGCACATCGAGCTTTTCATTGCGCTCCACTCGACACGGCATGAAGAACAACCCTTTGGCTTATCCAGCGACTGACCCCGCGCGCGCGCCGCGCCATGCTCGCGCGCGCGGGGCGCGCCTGCTTTTGGCGTTTGCGCTGCCGCTGCTGCTGGGCGCGCTGCTGCTGGCTGCGTGCGGTGATGACAAGGCGGAGTCACAAGCTCCCGCCACCCCAGCACTGCCCGCAGCAACCGCACCCACCGGCCCCTTTGCGCGCTTCTTCCCCAATCTCAACAAGCCCGCCGCTGCACCCGTTGCCGATCCCCTCGAGCGCTTCTATGCCGCCGTCAAGGAAGATTCACGCGGCGACTTCGCCCTGGATGTCATTCAGAACGCGCCGCGCTATACGCTTGATGTCACGCTCGATGTCATCAGCCGCACACTCACCGGCTCGGGTGATGTGCTTGTCACCAACACAAGCAACGAGCCGTGGAATCGGCTCATCTTCCGCCTCTACCCCAACCTTGAGCAATACGGCGGCGACATGCTCGTCCAGAACATTGCGCTCGACGGGCGGCCCACAACCTTTACCTACGAAGACGAAAACACGTCGCTGCGCGTGCTGCTGCCCAAGCCGCTGTTGCCCGGTGACAGTGTCTCCGTGCGCATTCATTGGTCGCTGCTCTATCCCACCTACGTAGACGACCATTCGGTCTATGTCCTCTTTGGCCGTAGCCAGCAGATGACAAGCCTGCCCCTCTTCTACCCGTCATTGGCTGTCTTTACCGATGGCGCGTCCATGGGCACGGGTGCATGGTGGCGCGACATTGGCACCATTCGCGGCGATGCCGCCTTTGATCCAATTGCGCTTTTTTCCGTGAATGCTGTGCTGCCCAGCAATCTGGTGCCCGTCACCTCGGGTACAGAAGTGGTGACGACCAGCGTCTCCGCCACGCAAACGCAGTACACGTGGGTGAGCGGCCCGGCGCGCGAGTTTATGATGCACCTGAGTCCCCTCTTTGAGCAGGCCACGGAAGAGGCCTTTGGCACGCGCGTAACGAGCTACTGGCTGCCGGGCGAAGAGAGTGCCGGGCGCGCAGCGCTGCGCTATGGCGTGGCGTCGCTGCGCGCCTACAGCGACATGTTCGGCATGTATCCGCTGCGCGACATGCGCATTGCACCTGCGCCGCTGGGCTTCCGCGGCATGGAATACCCCGCCGCCATGCTGCTGGGGGTGGATCTCTACAATGTGCAGAAGGTCAATCTCGAGTTCCTGGTGGCGCACGAGATGGCGCACCAATGGTGGTACCAGGTGGTTCACAATGACCCCGTCAACACCCCCTGGCTGGATGAAGGGCTGGCGGAATACTCTGTCAAACTCTACACCGAGGCGATGAACGGCACGGGCAAGGCCGATCTGCTCCAGTATCAGCGTTGGGAAACACCGCTGGAGACCCTCAAGGCGCGCGGCAATGATGTAGCCGTCAGCGGCCCCGTCGACAGCTTCAAGAATGGCACGCAGTACGAGGCGATTGTCTACGGCAAGGGGGCGCTCTTCTTCGACGCGCTGCGTGTGGACCTGGGGGAGCGCGAGTTCCGCCGCTTCCTGCAAACGTACCTCGTGGGCCACAAGTACGGCATTGTCAACGAGGATGATTTTCTCGCGGCGCTGCACGTACTGGGCAAGCCCGAACTCATCCGCCTCTACCGCGAGTGGGTGGGCGAGCATTTATTGCAGGCCGCCAATGCGAGAAATTGAGGGATGGGGACCGGTGGATTGGTGGATTGGT
>DIAV01000251.1 GCA_002415895.1 Anaerolineales bacterium UBA5069
TGCTCGGGGCAAACGACGACGCAGGCCGGCTCCAGCCCAATGTCGGTGCGGTGGGCGCAGAAGTGGCACTTGGCCGCTGTGTGGCTCTCGGGGTCAATGTAAATGGCGTCGTAGGGGCATGCCTGCAGACAGGCCTTGCAACCAATGCACTGGCGCGGGTCGAACTCCACAATGCCGTCGCTGCGCTGGTACATGGCGGTGACGGGGCAGATGCGCACGCACGGCGGATTTGCGCAGTGGTTGCAGCGCGTGACCTGGAAGTGGCGGGTGACATTGGGATAAGCCCCGGTCTCCACCGATTTGACCCAGGTGCGATTGACACCCAGCGGCACCTCGTTTTCGGCCTTGCACGCGGTGGAGCAGGCGTGACAGCCAATGCACTTGCGGTTGTCAATGACGAAGCCGTAGTTCATGGCAGTATCCGAACGGTGCGGCTGGACAGTGCGGCTGGACAGTGCGGCTGGACAGTGCGTTGTGAGGATGGCGCGCAGTATAGCAGAAAGTGGGGCGGCTGCGAAGTGCCATGAAAAACGGCCCGTGCATTGAAGCGAGGCTTTAGCCACAGCAAGCCGCGCCGCGCAGGATCACACACTCAATAGACGAACTCGCGCAAGTCGTAATGTGAAACGCGCAGCCCTGTGCGTTTCGCCACGGCTTGCAGCGCCAGCTTGCAGCGCTGCTCCTCGAAACACATGGCTTCACCATCCAGCGGCGCAATGGCAGCAGCCTGCATGTCCATGTCGTAACGTGTGGAACCGTCGGAGACGAAGGGCGAGAGATAGACGAGGTCGCCCGCGTCCAGTGGCAGCCGCTCAATCAGCGCCACTGTGTCGCGCAGATGCGCGTCGCGAAATTGCGCACCGCCAATGCCCACCATCACAATCAGCCCCACGGCCAGCCCGCCCTCTTTGATGCTGGCAACGGCAGCGGCAACGTCCGCCGCTTCGCCCGGCTTGCGCAGGAAGCGGCGCAGCGGATCATGGCCGCTCTCCAGCCCCACATAGAGGCGGCGCAGGTTGCGCGCCTTGAGCGCGGCAAAGTCGGCCGGCTGCTTGTGCAGCGCATCGGGCGCGCTGATGAATGCGTAGATGCCATTGAGCGCGCCCGGCCCTACAGGCAAGCGCGCGTTGATCATCTCCAGCATAGGCAACAGCTTGTCTTGCGCAATGATCACGGCGTTGGCATCGGCCAGGAAGATGCTGCGGCGCAGGTTGATTCCCCGCCCCGCAAAGTGTTGCACGCCCTCAATGTGCGCCGCCAGCGCGTCCAGCGTCTTGATGCGAAAGGGGCGGTCGCGGTAGAAGGTGCAAAAGCTGCAATCGTTGTACGAGCAGCCCTCTGTGGCCTGGATAACCAGGGAGAGATACTGGTCGGGCGGGAGGATTGGCACCGGCTTGTAGACAGCAGCAAAGCGTGCGGCCTCGGCTTCCAGACGCGGCCACGACCAGCCCAGCACCTCATCGAGCCAACCGCGCGCGATGCTGATCTCAGTGGTGGTCTGCATCTGCGCAAGCAGCGTCTGCGCGTTGGCCGCGCGCAGCAGCGTGGCGTCAAGGAGCGCGCGCCGCTCGTCTGTTTCAAGAAAACGACGCTGCCGGCCGCCTTGCTCTGCATCCAGCCATTTGCAGAGCACGCGGTTATCCAGCGCGCGTCGATAGGTGATGCCGCCGCGCCACATGCCCACGGGCCGCCCTTCGCCATCAAAAGAATAATTCTCCAGCCCGCCAAAACTGAGCGTTAGCGCGCCTGCAGCCAGGGAGACGTGGAGCGTGTCGCGTGCCGTTGTCACAGTAAATGCCATGCAACCACCATCGGTTTTGACAAGAAATGGAAGCGGGCGTACAAACGCGGGATGCGCTGTGCGCGGCGTCTCTATGGTGCCCGTTGCTCACACGCTGCTCCGTCGCGTTCCCGCCCCTATATAGGATGTGGTCACGCTCAAAAGCAGGCAAATTTCAAAACGATACCAGTTTAGAAAGCGTAATTCGACCATGCAGCGTTTGAGCCTGCCCCAATTGTGGGCACGCGAGTTTGCCAATTATTCGCCGGGCATTTTTCGCCAGGATCTGCTGGCCGGGCTGACGGTCGCGGCGGTTGCACTGCCGCTGGCGCTGGCCTTTGGCGTGGCCTCCGGTGCAACGGCAGCAGCGGGGTTGGTAACCGCCATTCTCGCCGGTCTGGTGATTGGCGCGCTCTCGGGTGCTCCTTACCAAATCTCCGGCCCCACGGGGGCCATGAGCGCCATCCTCATCGTCATTGGCCAGCGCTATGGCGTTGAATCGATCTGGGTTGCGGGCGTTCTCTCGGGCATTCTCATCCTGGCGATTGGCATTTTGCGGCTGGGGCGCTTCATTGCGTTCATCCCTGCACCCGTGATCAGCGGCTTCACCACAGGTATTGCCATTATCATCTTTGTGGGGCAAATTGACACATTGCTGGGCGTCAAGACACCCGCGGCCGAGTCGGCGGCGCTCAAGCTGCTTGGCTACTTCCAGGGCGGTTTTACACCCAACTGGCAGAGCGTGGCGCTGGGCGCGCTGGTCATGATCACCATGATTGCGTGGCCGCAGCGGTGGGGTAAGTTTGTGCCCAGTTCGCTGGTGGGCATTGTGCTCGCAAGCCTGCTGGCTGTGCTGGCGCACTGGGACGCACCTGTGATCGGAGCCATCCCGCGCACAATTCTGCTGGACGACCGCCTGCGTCTGGGCAACATCCCCTGGGACAATCTGAGCCACCTGATCGCGCCCACCATTTCGATTGCAGCATTGGGCGCGGTGGAGTCGCTGCTATGTGGCGC
>DIAV01000376.1:0-122 GCA_002415895.1 Anaerolineales bacterium UBA5069
GGGGGGGGGGGGGAGGGGGGAAAAAAAAAAAAAAAAAAAAAAAAAAAAAACAAGGGGGGGGGGGGGGGGGCCCGCGCCCCGGCCCCCCCCCCCGCCCCAATGATCTATGATCTATGGTCTAT
>DIAV01000376.1:273-4228 GCA_002415895.1 Anaerolineales bacterium UBA5069
AGGCGGCGACAGATGGTGGGCGCGTCGGCTGCCACCCCGTAGGGCGCGAAGTAATCACACACCCGCTGCACGTCACGCTGCAGAATGCGATAGGCGTTGGAATTGCCCTCGGCAAAGGTCACCTGCGGAAAGTCAATCAACGTCACCTTTTCCTGCCAGTAGAGGATGTTATAGGGCGACAGGTCGCCATGAATCATCCCCATACTGAGCATCACATCAATGTTGCGCAACACCTCCTGAAAGAGATATTCCGCCTCACTGCGCGATGCCAGCGTCACGCTTTGCAGAATGGGCGCGGGCTGGTGGCGATCGCCAATGTAGGCCATGAGCAGCGCGTTTTCGGCGGCGCCCATAGGCATTGGCACAGACGCGCCTGCGGCATGGAGTCGTTGCAGCGTCATATGCTCATAGGTGAGCCATGACACATGCGTGAGCATGGCGCCGAAGCTCGTCTTGTTGCGAATCGCGCGCATCTCGCGATTGTCCTGCGCCTTCATTGCCTGCCCCTTGCTGTCCACCAGCTCGCGCCCTTCGCGGTACATCTTGTCATTGCGCAGGTTGCGGAATGCGCGCGGCCGGTAAACCTTGGCCGCGATCAGCCCGTAGCCTGTCTCGGGCACAGCTTCGCACAAGTAGACATTCGCCTCCTTGCCCCCCTTTACAATCGCCAGCACGTCCTGAATGACCGCGCGTTCGGCAAAGGGGCGCAGTGAATCCAGCAGCCAGATCGCCTCATAGCGCGCCGGCACATACGTAATCCTGAAATTCTCGTCTAGGCTCTCGGCACTGCTATCTGTCAGTTCACTGAGCACTGCCTCACGTTTGGGCTGCGCCTTGCGGCCCTTGCGTCCCGCCCCGCGCGGGCGAGCAACCTCGTCCTCAGCATACTCAAAGCCAAAACGTGCGGCTTCGGCATACCACGCGCCGTCGCCGTCTGTCATATCGTGTTCGATCTTGTTAAAACTCAAGGTAGGTCAATCCTTCCCGCAGCGCGGGCGTGATTCGGTCATTGTCATCGATTCGCATTGAAGGGGGCCACCGCAGGTGCGCGCCGTGCGCGCACGCGCCGCTGCGTGGCCACCGGCCGGCGCTGCGGGCTTGGTTGCACGCCACCGTACGAACAACTACGGGCGGGGCGCGCAGGATCAAAAAAGCCGCTTGCGTCTATGCGCAGCGGCCGAGGAAGCTGTCTGAGGATTTGCGAGGGGTGCGCGGCGCGCGCCTTGGCAGAATCAGGCTGACAACCAGTTCTCGGACGGGCGCATGCCGGTCCACATTTTGTGTCGAACAATCACTTGGACTGCCAAAGCGCCCTCCCTTCTGGTGGCTCTTCTGAAACTGGTTTGCGCCTGCATGGGTGTCCAGCAGTGCGAATCGCCGCGGCTTATGGTAGCATGTCCTTCGCGCAGCGTCAATAGACAAACCACCCGATTTTTCAACACGGTCGGCAAGGCCGCCCACACAGCACGAGACCCACGCGACAAGCCATGAACGATCTGCTTGGCGACTATCCCGTCATCATCGAAATACCGGTTGCCTGGGGCGAGATGGACGCGTTTGGGCATCTCAACAACGTCGTCTACTTCCGCTATCTGGAGAGCGGGCGCGTGGCCTTTCTGCGCGCCCTGGGTGACATTGAGTTCATGGGCGGCACGGGCATTGGCCCCATCCTGGCCTCTGTGCAGTGTCGCTTCAAGGCCCCTGTCACCTTTCCCGACACGCTGATTGTGGGCACGCGCCTGCGCGACCTGGGCATTGACCGCTTCACAATGGAGCATCGCCTTGTCAGCCGCCAACTTGGGCGCATTGTGGCCGAGGGCGAAGGGCTGGTTGTCGCCTATGATTACAGCGCGGGCAGCAAGACGCCCATTCCGCCAGAGGTGCGCGCGGCGTTGCTGGCACTCCAAGGGGTTGCCACATGAACATGAACACCAACGCAACGCTGCCACTGGGGCGCTACCGCCACTTCAAGGGCATGGAATACGAGGTGCTGGGCAGCGCCACGCACTCGGAAAGCCGCGAGCACCTTGTGGTGTACAGGGCGCTCTATGGCAGCTTCGGCCTCTTTGTGCGCCCGCAAGCCATGTTCCTTGAGCAAGTCACGCGGGGCGGGATCACGCAGCCCCGCTTCAGCTACATTGGCCCCAGCGCCGTGCGCAAGCTCACGCGTGAGGCTCAGATGCACGCACGCGCATTCCTGCTTGCAGAGGCGCGCCCGCTTGAGGCAGCACTCTACCGCATGGAATTTGAGGGCGCGCCTGCGTCAGAGGTCTTCACGGCACTGGCGGCCTTTCAGAACGACGACGGCGGCTTTGGCCATGCCCTCGAGCCGGACTGGGGCGCGCCCGCCTCCTCCGTGCTGGCTACGACAACCGCGCTCCAGCATTTGCGCCATCTCGACGCGCCTGCCGACCACCCGCTTGTGCGCAGCGCGATGGGCTGGCTTCTGCGCGCATTTGACGCCGACAAGATGCGCTGGCCCCTCATCCCTGCCTTACCCACCAATGCGCCCCATGCACCGTGGTGGACGCCCGGGCCGGGGCACCCAACCTGGTTCCGCCAGTACGCAGTCAACCCGCGTGCCGAGATTCTTGTCTATTTGCACCACTGGCCGGCGCTGGCTGACCCCGCCATTGTGGAGACTGTCGAAGCTGACCTCACACGTCACTATACGCAATCCACCGACGCTCTGGACATGAACGAGTTGCTTTGTACACTGCGCCTGCTTGACGTGGCGACGCTGCCCGCACCCCTGCGCGACGCAGCGCGCGCCGCCGCGCAACGCTCTCTCGATGTCACACTGGCGCGCGATTCTGTTGTCTGGGAGAGCTACGCGCTGCAACCGTTGCACGTTGCGCCTATACCGCTTGCGCTCTTTGCGCCTGCACTGGCTGAACTGCTTGCCGCAAACCTCGATTTCTGCATTGCTGCACAGCAGGATGACGGCTCCTGGGCGCCGCAGTGGAGCTGGAGCGAGCAGCATCCCGACGCATGGCCCGCGGCGCGGCGCGCCTGGCAAGGCGTTCTCACGCTGGAGGCAATGCGCAGCCTGCGCGCTTATGGCCGCCTCGCGCTCTAGCATTTCTTGACGCAGGGTCGCAAAGTGGGCAACGGCGCAAGCAAGAGCGACTGCACAAAATGCTTGTTGCAGTTCTTTGCGCTCCTTTGCGCCATTGCGATGAGACGTTGTTTTCCAACCATCAGGTTCATGACTCTCCACCTCTCCTATGACTGAAAATACGCTCCCCGGCCAAAGTTATCCACTCGGCGCAACGGTAACGGCGCTGGGCGTCAACTTTTCGCTCTTTTCGCAACACGCAACCGCCGTCGAACTGTTGCTCTTCGATGACCCGGATGACGTTGCACCCGCGCGCATCATTCGCCTTGATCCTGACGTCAACCGCACCTTCTACTATTGGCACGTCTGCGTGCCCGGTTTGCGCGCCGGCCAGCTTTACGCCTTCCGCGTCTTTGGCCCCTATGATCCTGTGCGCGGCAACCGCTTTGACGGCCAAAAGGTACTCATTGACCCCTACGCGCGCGCCATTTCAACGCGCCTCTATGACCGCGCCGCGGCGTGTCGCAAGGGCGATAACGTGGCACAGGCGCTGCGCGCGATTGTTGTCGATCCATCCACCTACGATTGGGAGAATGATGCGCCGCTGAGCAAGACCCACGAGCGCACAATCATCTACGAGATGCACGTTGCCGGCTTTACACTCAATCCCAATTCCGGCGTGCGCGACGAGTTGCGCGGCACCTTTCGCGGTGTCATCGAGAAAATTCCCTACCTCGTTGAACTCGGCATCAACACTGTTGAGCTCCTGCCTGTGGCGCAGTTTGACCCGCAGGACGCCCCCGCGGGCCTCACCAACTACTGGGGCTACAGCCCCATTGCCTTCATGGCCCCCCACAGCCAGTATGCCGTGCATGGCGATGCGCGCGCGGTTGTGGA
>DIAV01000376.1:4347-4772 GCA_002415895.1 Anaerolineales bacterium UBA5069
GACATGGTCAAGGCGCTGCACCGCGCGGGCATTGCCGTCTTCCTCGATGTCGTCTTTAACCACACCACCGAAAACGGCGCCGATGGCCCAACTCTCTGTTATCGTGGCCTCGAGAACGTTGCCTACTACATCCCGGGCGGCGAACCTTCGGCCTATGCCAACTACAGCGGCTGCGGCAATACCCTCAACGCCAATCACTCCATTGTGCGCCGCCTGATCCGCGACAGCCTTGGCTATTGGGTCACCGAGATGCACGTGGATGGCTTTCGCTTTGATCTGGCCTCGGCACTCTCGCGCGGCGAGTTTGGCGAGCCGCTCTCCAGCCCGCCGCTGCTCTGGGCCATTGAGTCGGACCCCGTTCTCGCAGGCACGGCCATCATTGCCGAAGCCTGGGACGCAGGCGGCCTCTATCAGGTGGGCAGCTT
>DIAV01000256.1 GCA_002415895.1 Anaerolineales bacterium UBA5069
CCGGCTGCTTTTTATGCATTCAGCCAACTGGTGCATCCTGCAAGTACGCGCGGGATTGCGTAGGGGCGGCTGAAGCCGCCGTTCTCGAGGACGCAGCACGAAAGGACACAATCATCCCCAATAGATCAGCGCCACCACCGCCGCCGCCCACAGCACTGTATTAAGCAGCAGCGAGCGATCCTGAAAGAGCAACTCGTCGGGCGCGCCGCCAAGCTGCTTCACGTGGATGAGATAGAGGTAACGCGCAATAAAGTAGAAGACAAAAGGTGTTGTCAACAACATGCGCCCGTCGTTAGCCAGCGCGGTTTGCGCCTCAATCCCATAGAGGGTGTAGGCAATGAAAGTGCTCGTCGTCACAATGCCGATGATCTGGTCGAGCAGAGGCAGGTTATACTCATTCAGCGATGCGCGATGGCCCGAAGCGCCGTCGGCCAGCAACGAAAGCTCGTGGCGGCGCTTGCCAAAGCCAAGAAAGAGCGCCAGCAACGTCACGCACACATAGAGCCAGGGGCTAAAGTTCGTTACATTCGCGACAATCGAACCGGCCACAACGCGCAGCAGGAACCCCAGCGCCAGCACCATCACATCCACAATCACCACGTTCTTGAGCCAGAACGAGTAGAGTATATTTTGCCCAAGATAGGCCGCCGTCACCACCCCCACCCAGGGATTGATCAGCAGCCCCAGCCCCACCGCCGCCGCCGCCAGTGCAATTGATGCAACCAGCGCCACTGTGTGGTTGAGCGTGCCCGCGGGCAAGGGGCGCAAGCGCTTGCGCGGGTGCAAACGATCCTTCTCGATATCGACAAGATCGTTCATGATGTAGACGCTGCTTGATGCAAAGCAGAATGCAATTGCCACCAGCGTCGTTTGCCAGAGAATTGCAGCGTTAAAGAGCTTGCCGTCAAAGACCAAAGCGGCGTAGACAATGACATTCTTGGACCACTGCGTAGGGCGCATTGTCTTGAGCAGCCCCCGCACGTTTTGCATGATCATGTCCAGCATCAGCCTTCTGTTGCGGCGCGTCAGCCGCCGGAATCGGCCTGGGCGTGCACACCGGGCGGGTTGCCGCCGCGGCACACCAGTCGAATCAGTGTAGCGTAATCGCATGAGTGACGAAAAGGCAGAGGGCCCTGACAACAGCGCAAATAACGTTACCGGCTCCCAAAGCGAGTTTGCGCCACCAAGCAAACGCGCGCCGCGCATGCGTCTCGACCTGCTGCTGGTGGAAAAGCAGCTTGTGGAAAGCCGCGAACGCGCCCGCCGCCTGATCATGGCGGGCGAAGTCACTGTGGCCGGTGCGGTGGCCGACAAGGCGGGCCAGCTTGTGGCGGTGGATGCCGATGTCGTGGTGCGCACGCCGCTGCCCTATGTCAGCCGTGGCGGCCTCAAGCTGGAGGCCGCGCTCGATGCCTTTGCCCTGAACGTGACGGGGCTGACTGCGCTCGACGTGGGTGCAAGCACAGGTGGCTTCACAGATTGCCTGCTGCAGCGCGGGGCAGCGCGTGTCTTTGCCGTAGATGTGGGCTACGGCCAGCTTGCCTGGAAGCTGCGCAGCGACCCGCGCGTCGTCGTCATGGAGCGCACCAACATTCGTCACCTTTTGGCGCTGCCCGACAACACGCTGGCAGACATTGCCGTTATCGATGCCAGCTTCATTGGCCTTGCGCTGGTGCTGCCGCCCACACAACACCTGCTTACGCCCAAAGGCTGCATTGTCGCCCTCGTCAAACCGCAGTTTGAGGCGGGGCGCGGCCAGGTGGGCGCAGGTGGCGTGGTGCGCGACCCCGCAATCCACAGGCGCGTCATTGAAGAGGTCGCAGCCACCGCGACGCAAAGTGGTCTCGTGGTGGCGGGCATTGTGGTCTCGCCCGCGCCCGGGCCTGCGGGTAACATAGAATTTCTGCTGCACCTGCGCCGCAGTGGCCCCGCCGCCGACATGGACGCTGCCATTGACAGTGCATTGCGCGCCGCCGATCAACTGCGCAGGCGCAACGCCAAAGCGGGTTAAGTACGCAATGAAGGGCCGCGGCGACGTGCGCGCCCTATTGCCGACTTTTAAAAAGCCCTGAAAAGGGCCAAAACAAGTTAGCGTTTCAATTCTGCGTGTGCTATTCTTGCACCATGCACTGTGATTCGGCGCAGGCAGGCGCAACTTGTGGCGCGTCCGAACCACGCAAAGAAGCGAACTCGTCTGCCAATGCGAGTTTGTACACCTTCCACGGCGCACGTTTCATAGCCATATCCACACCCAATTTCATATACAAGCGCAACCACTCGCTGCCATTGAAGTGCAATATTCCGCTTTGCAAGGAGCCTTCATTATGTCTGGAAGTCGTAAACTCGCCAGCCTCTTTTTGCTTTGTGCGCTGCTCGTGCTTGCCGTCGCGCCCGCCGTCTTCGCACAGAGCTTCACCCCACTCATCTATGCAATTGATCAGGATGTTATTGACGGCAACGTAACCGTGGTGCGCGTCATTAGTGACGGCCCGGGCTGGATTGTCGTCGAGGCTGACGACAACGGCGCGCCGGGCGAGGTGCTGGGCCAGTTGGCTGTGCCCAACGGCATTAGCGCCAACCTGGCCGTACCCGCCAATGTGCCCGCAGGCACAACCGTGCTCCATGTCATGCTCCACCAGGACCTGGGCGCCGAAGGCGTCTTCGAATGGCCGGGCGTCGATGAGCCTGCCATGCAGAATGGCGACATGGTCATGTCCACCATCAACGTGGGCGAGGTTGGCGATTCGCTGGTAGCCGTAGCCGAGGCAAATGGTTTCAGCACTCTGCTCGAGGCGGCTGCTGCGGCCGATTTGGCCGGCGAACTGGCCGAAGGCGGCCCATACACCGTCTTTGCGCCCACCGACGACGCCTTTGCCGCTCTCCCCGCAGGCACGCTTGATTCGCTGCTGGAGACGCCTGAAACACTGGCCGAGATTTTGCTCTACCACGTTGTGCCGGGCGTCGTTGAGTCCAGCGCACTCACCGAGAGTGTCATGGCCCCCAGCGTCCAGGGTGAAGAGCTTGACATTCAGGTTGGCGACGACGGCATTACCGTCAACGGCGCCAATGTTACAACGGCCGATGTGAAGGCCTACAACGGTGTGATTCACGTCATTGATGCCGTGCTGCTGCCGCCGTCGATTGTGGCTGCGCAAGCCGCCGCGGCCGAAGAAGCTGCCGTTGCCGAAGCCCTGGCTGCGACTGCTGTCGTGACCGAGAGCGCAGTCATGACCGAGGCCGTTGCCATGACAGAGACCGCGGTTGTGA
>DIAV01000043.1 GCA_002415895.1 Anaerolineales bacterium UBA5069
GCGCCGTGGTGATTGAGGGCGATGTCTGCCTAAGCGCCCCAGCGGGCGCCGTTCTTGACGTGCCGGACGGTGCACACCTGGAGGGTTGACACATGATTCGCTACGCACACACCAATCTCATCGCGCGCGACTGGCGCACGCTTGCGGACTTTTACATCGCTTTGTTCGACTGCGTGCCGGCGCCCCCGGAACGCGATCTGAGCGGAGACGTAATGGCGCGCGGCACCGGACTACCCGGGGCGCACCTGCGCGGCATGCACCTGCGACTTCCGGGCTTTGGCGATGATGGCCCGACGCTGGAAATCTACACCTATACGGCGTTGGCCGAAGGCGACCCGCCGGCAGTCAACCGCCCAGGTTATGGGCACCTCGCCTTCGGCGTGGACAATGTGGCGGCCATGCGCGCGCGCGTGCTCGCAGCCGGTGGTCGCGCCGTGGGCGAAATTGTGACGACGGGCGTCTCCACGGGTGCGCAAGTGACCTGGTGCTATGTTACCGACCCGGAGGGAAACATCGTGGAACTGCAGTCCTGGCGCGCTCCCGAAGCGTAAGGGCAAGCGCGCGTACGCGAAGATATCCAAACAATGCAGCAAGGCACGGACAAGCGCTTGTCCGTGCCTTGCTGCGCTGTTTGCCTGTCAGGCCTGCGTACGAACTGGCCCCAATCTGACGAGTGGTGCAGGCCTACGCTTTTTCTTGATTGCCTCGCCGGAGCTTTGCTTCACTGTAACGCGTGGCGCGCACTACCCGTATGCGGTCAAAAAGTGCAAACAGGATTGCGATGCCGTTCACAGCAAAGAACATTGTGAATATCCTGGAGGCTGGTGTCGTCGGCACAAGGTCGCCATACCCGATCGTCGCCATCGTGATTAAGGAAAAATAGAGGGAATCCAGGTAGGTCCACCCCTCCAGCCATTGATACATGAACATGCCGAAAAGCAATGTGGCCGCAAACCAGAAGAAGACCGGCCGGGAATCCCGATCCCTGACGATATCTGCAAGGAAAAGGCTTCGGATCGGATGATAGTCGTCTTTTTTGGACGAGCCCGTTTCATTGCCTGGATTAATCTCGCGCACGTGCGAACTCCCTCGTTGAATCCTGCATTGCGCCCACCGTGTTGTTTACAACCGGCAGGAGAGCGTGCGTTTGGTTTGCTATGAGGCCTTTGGCTCCATCAGCGCCTGGCGCTTGTGCCAGTCCTGCTTGTAGAGATTGAAGTGTATTTGCTGCACAGGGTGCGCGGCAATGACATCCTCGTCCACCGTTACACCCAGGCCAGGGCCTTCAGGCAGCGCGAAGTAGCCATCGACCACGGCGGGCAGGCCGGGCGCAGAACCGAGCACCCACGGCTCATCAAAGTCGTTGAAGTGCTCCTGAATCTTGAAGTTGGGCGTGCAGGCGGCAAAGTGCAGCGCGGCGGCCGTAGAGACCGGCCCACCCACGTTGTGGGGCGCAATCAGCATGTAGTAGGTGTCGGCCCAGGCCGCGAGCTTGCGCGTGTTCAGAATGCCGCCAAAGTGGCTGATGTCCGCCTGGATGATGTCGCACGCGTGCAGTTCCATCACCTCGCGGTACTCGTGCAGGGTGTGAATGCGCTCGCCCGTGGCCACGGGCACGCCCAGTGGAGCGACTGCGTCGGCCACCTTCTTCAGCGCGGGGATATTGGCGGGTGGCACAGGTTCCTCCACCCAGCCCGGTTCGTAGGGGGCGAGCAGGCGCGTCATCTCGACGGCCGTCACAGGGTTGAAGCGACCGTGCATCTCAATCAGGATTTCCACGTCGGGCCCCACGGCGTCGCGCACGGCTTCCACCAGCCCCACGCTTTTGAGCTTTTCAGCCCGCTCCATCTCGTAATAGCCCGCGCCGAAGGGATCAAATTTGAGCGCGCGATAGCCCTTGGCCAGCGCGCGCAGAGCGGCTGCATGGAATTCCTCAGGCGTGCGTTCCACGGTATACCAACCGTTGGCATAGGCCTTGATATTGTCGCGCACAGCGCCGCCCAGCAGCCTGTAGATGGGCTGCCCCAGCGCCTTGCCCATTATGTCCCAACAGGCCATCTCGAGCACGGCCAGCCCTGTCATGGCGACTTCGCCCGGCCTGCCGTAATCCTCAATGGTCAGGCGGCGCACGAGTTTCTCAATCTCAAAGGGGTCGCTGCCAATCACAAAGCGATCGGCCACGTCATGCAGATAGCCGACCAGCGTCTCTACCTTGTTAATCGGGCGGCTCTCGCCCCAGCCGGTGAGGCCTTCGTCCGTCTCCACTTTGACGTAGACAAGATTGCGCCACTGTGTGCCAAGCACAAGGGGCGTAATTGCAGTGATTCGCATAGTGACTCCAATGTGGATGAGGTTGTTTATTGCTACGGGTAAATGGTAAGTGGTAAATGGTGAACCGGTAATGCCTGTCGTGCACTCTTGTGTGCACGCATTACCGATTTACCATTTACCACTTACCAATGGCCCTGAGCAAGTCTGCCGGCCAGCTAACTGATTTTCTTGCTTACCACCGTTTGCACGATTACAGAGATGACGATGATCAGGCCGTAGATGAGTTGCGTCCAGAAGCCGGAGAGGCCAACGGCCACAATGCCGGCGTTGATTGCACCGATGATGAAGGAGGCCACGAAGGTTCCGTAAACGGTGCCCGCGCCGCCAAAGACAGAGGTGCCGCCCAGGAAGACCGAGGAGAGCGTATTGAGCAGGTAGCCCTCGCCCAGTGTGGGCCAGTAGTAGGAGAGTTCGAGGCTGGCGATCATGCCCGCGAGTGCCGCCGCCATGCCCGTAATTGCAAAGACCATAATCTTTGTGCGCGAGACGCTCACGCCCATGAGACGTGCGCTTTCCTTGTTGTCGCCCACGAGATACACATGTGCGCCAAAGCGGTGGCGGTTGAGGAAGACCCACGTGAGCAGCGCCACGAGGATCATCCAGATCATTTGCATGGGGAACCAGCCGTTGATGCGCCCTACGAAGATGTTGTAGAAGAGTGTGTCGCGTGTCATTAACAGCGATTTGCCGGTGCCGTTCGTCAGCACCTGCACCACGCCGCGCCAGAAAAACTGCGTGCCGATGGTAATCACCAGCGACGGCACCAGAAACTTTGTGATGAGCCAGCCGTTGAGGAATCCCGCTGCCAGCCCTGCGGCAAGGCAGGCGACCATGGCCAGCCAGGGATTGGCGGTGGCAAAGAGCACCGTGGAGAAGACCAGCATCCCAAATGACATAATCGAGGGGAACGAGAGGTCCATCTCACCTGTGATGACAACCATCGTCAGCGGCAGGGCAACAATGCCAAAGAAGGGGGTTGTGGACATGAAGGCCGCGTAGATGTTGCGGCTGAAGAATGTTTGCGGCGAGCCGATGACAAAGAAGATCCAGATGGCAAAGGCCACGAGCGTAATGCCGATTTGCAGCGCATAGCGGCGCAGCCAGCGCGTGGCGCCCGATGCTTGTTTTTGATTGGGCGCGCCCAGGGTTGCGTTAGCCGTCATGCGGGCACCTCCAGATTCTTGAGTACCGCGCCGTCGCTCTTGTCGTAGGTGCCCGTGCGCGCCACAGTGTACAGCCGTTCAATCAACTCCTCGAGCGTCACTTCATTCTTCATGAACTCACCGGCAATCATGCCGCGGTCGAGCACAACAATGCGGTCAACAACGGGGTAAACGTGGAAGATGTTATGGTCAATGAAGATGGCCGATTTGCCCGCCTTGGCAATGCCGCCAATAAAGTCGAGGACCTTCTTTGTCTCCGTGAGCGAGAGGGCCATGGTCGGCTCATCCAGGATAATGATGTTGGCCTGGAAGTAGAGCGCACGCGTAATTGCAATACCCTGGCGCTCACCGCCGGACATTGTCTTGACGGGTGTTTCGGCCGAAACGGCCTTGGAGGTGAAGCCCATGTGCTCCTGCATGAGCCGCTCGGTTTCGGCCTGCATTTTCTTCACATCCATGAAGCCCATGCTGGTCGTCAGTTCGCGCCCCATAAAAATGTTGCGCCAGAGGCTTTGCAGGTCGGCAAGCGCCTTTTCCTGATAAACACATTCCACGCCCAGATCGCGTGCCTTTTGCATTGATAAATGGTCAACCTTTTGGCCGCCAAAATAGATTTCGCCACCGGGATCGGGGGCATGGTACCCCGTAATCACTTTGACAAGGGTGGATTTGCCGGCGCCATTGTCGCCGAGCAAGCCGACGACCTCGCCGGGTTCCACCTTGAAATTAATATTGTGCAGGGATTTGACTTCGCCAAAGCTTTTGGAGACATTGACAAGCTCCAACGCCGGTGTGGTCATGAGGAGACTCCTGGGAGCGAGCGAGGCCCTGTGGGCGGAGATCTGCGGCTCTCCGCCCAACAGGTGCATGTGAATGCAGGGGATGATGCCCCGTGCGTCTAGCGGATTTCCTTCTCGGCCAACGGCTTGATCATGGCGATGTTATCGGCCGTGACAAAGCCTGCGCCTGTGTCAATGTCCAGGCCCGAGAAGCCATAGACCTTGCTGAGGCAGATTTGCAGGATGGGCAGGTAGCCCTGGAGCCATGGCTGCTGGTCGATCACGAGGTCGGTCCAGCCGCCTTCGATGGCCGCTGCGGTCGCGGGCGACAGGTCAAACCCAGCGCCAAAGATATCTTCGGGACCCTTGCCTGCGGCCTTGAGATAGGTCTCCATAGTGGCCGTGAGGCCGCCGTGGTCGGTGACAACCAGCTTGACGTCGGGGTTGGCCGAGACATAGCCGGTGAAGGTCGGAGTGCCCTGCTCAGGCGAGGCATTGGTGGCAGGATCGATTTCCTGGTAGTCAACAATGACGCCGCCTTCTTCGAGTGCGTCGATGACGCCCTTGGTGCGCTCGCCGCGTGTGGGCTGCGAGAGGAGACCCCAAACGAATGCGCGGTCGCCGGCAACAAGGCCAAAGCGCTGGATGGCCTCA
Source organism: Anaerolineales bacterium UBA5069 (assembly GCA_002415895.1). Lineage (GTDB taxonomy): Bacteria > Chloroflexota > Anaerolineae > Caldilineales > Caldilineaceae > UBA5069. Next base: position 4,928 of record DIAV01000043.1, read on the forward strand.
ACGCCCAGGGCGTGGCCGGCGCTGTAGTTCTTGGCGCCCACGTAGCCGAAGCCGTTGCCGCTGAACTTCGTCTGGCTCACTGTAAGTTCGGTGTTCTGGCTGGTCACAATGATGCCCTTGGCTTCGGCATCTTCGATCAGCGGGCTGAAGGCGTCATCACCCGGGTGGCCCATGACGGCGATGCCGTCGGGGCTGGTGGCTACGGCTTCGGTGAACTGCTGAATCATCTTCTGGGGGTCCCAGTCACTGAAGACGTAGGTGACATTGGGGCCGAGGTCGGCTTCTGCCTGCTTGGCGCCGTTAAAGACATTGTTGGCGAAGACGCCGCCGGCAGGGCCACCTGGGAAGAAGGTAATATCAACGTCACCACACCATGCGGCGCCTTCCGCCGGCGCCGCGGCGCTGCCATCCGTGGCCACAGGGGCAATCGGTACTGTACAGGCTGCGAGGATCATGCCGATTAGCGCCAACGCAAACAGAACGCCGAACCGTGATCCGAACTTGCGATCCTTCATTGCTTCCTCCTCTTTGAAGAGTGTTGAAGATGGTGGAACGAATGGATGGGGCGACTGCAATTGGGGAAACGCAGAAAGGACCAGATGCCCGTTCTGCTATGATCAACCGTCGTGGGACTCTCACGACGGCGCAAAACCAAAAGTACGCGCGAGACCGCAGCGCGGTGACTTAAAGGGGCGTGGCTGCGTCGGGAGCCATGCCATGCATGATGGAGTTGACGCGTCACTGTGGGCCAGTGTGATGAAAGCCCCGAGCGCCGTTGCTGTCAAGAACAATGGAATCCACATTACACGAAGGCGATTATTCACTCGTGGTACGCAGAACCTCAACAGCGTACGCACAAAAAGCGGAAAATATGGAAACCACATGAAGAACGTGTCTTCTGCTCATCACTTCAACGCGTGACGGGCGCGGCAAACTCGTGGGGCGCGTGGCAAAATGCACCGAAGACCTTCCTGCTTTTTCCGTTGTTTCCGCCCTTTCCGCGTACAGGTGGTCTTGATGCGTCACCTGATCTTCAATCCCCCTGCGGCATGTTGCGTGCTAGAATGAATTGTTCGCCGCGCAGGTGCGGCTGCAGTGCGCATTGCCTTATCAATCCCGCGGCGTGGTCAGCCTGAACAACAGGTGCACCATGCGTCAGCCACTGTTCACAATGGAGGCCCACATGCTTCGTGAAGACTTCGGAGTCACCCGGGACGGCAGGACGGTTGAGAAATACACCCTCGCCAACGCCAGTGGGATGGAGGTGTCGATTATCACCTATGGTGGGATCATCACGTCGATCCTGGCGCCGGACAGGGACGGGGACTACGACAACGTGGTGCTCGGCTTTGACAACCTTGCCGCCTATGAAGCGGGCAGCCCTTACTTCGGCGCAATCATTGGCCGCTACGGCAACCGCATTGCCAGGGGCAAGTTCACACTCGACGGTACAGAGTACACCCTGGCTGTGAACAACGGCGCCAACGCGCTCCACGGCGGCATCAAGGGATTTGACAAGGTGGTGTGGGCGGCCGAGGAGTACGAGGTTGCGGAGGGTGAAGCGCTGGCGCTTACCTACACCAGCGCCGATATGGAGGAGGGATTTCCGGGCACGCTCGCCGTAAAAGTCATCTACACGCTCACAGACAGCGACCTGTTGAGCATCGAGTACAGCGCGACCACCGACAAGGCGACGATCGTCAACCTGACCAATCACA
>DIAV01000157.1:0-8092 GCA_002415895.1 Anaerolineales bacterium UBA5069
GTAGAGCGCATTGGCGCAATCGACCGCATCGCCAAGCTGCGTGGCCTGCGCGGCAAGCGCGCTGTCAGCCGCTGCAGAGGAGAGGAGCGCATCAAAATGATCGCACTGCGCAACGACCGCGGCGACGGCAGCCTCGTATTCAGGCGATGTCAGGCTGGAATAGACGTTGCTCACATCCCATCGTGGTGGGGTGCTCATGGGGCGGCGTTCCTTGCTGAGACATGGGGGTGGATGGTAAGAGGTTGATTGGTTGACTGGTTGACTGGTTGACTGGTTGACTGGTTGACTGGTTGACTGGTTGATTGGTTGATTGGTTGATTGGAGTAGTAGCTAACTTGTCAACCAGTCAACCAGTCAACCAGTCAACCAGTCAACCAATCAGCCAATCAACCAGTCACCACCAGCCGCGCCGCTTGGTTTGTGCGGCGCGCTGCATTTGCACAAACTGCGCCATCTGCTGCTGCAGCGCGGAGACGGTGCCCTCCAGCGCACGCATGCGCGCCTCAAGGCGCTCCTTGCGCGTCTCTTCGCGCCGCTGATATTCGGCCAGACCCCGCTCCAATTCGAGCATGCGGTCGCGCAGCTTGCGATTTTCATCCTTGAGGTTAAAATTGTCCTGCACCACCACGGAGACCATCTCGCGCATGGATGCCTGGCTGTTGAGCACGGTTTGCTGGCTGCCGGCGATGGCCCCCAGCATGTCGCCCAGCACAGAGGGCACGGCCAGCGCATGGGTGGAGGAAGCTGTGCTGGCGTCATCGTCCAGCATGGTGGTGACTGTGGGCAGCGAGGCGGAGGGTCGCTCAGGCTCAATGCGCCGTGGTGTTAGGTTCTGCTGCACCTCGGCATCGCTGTAGCCTTCGTCCAGCAGCGTCTGGACTGTGCGCAGCACGGCAATGTCTGCCGCACCATAGCGCGGCGCATCGCCCGCAGCGGTGGGGCTGAGCAGCGGGGCAAAGCGGCGGTTCCAAGTGCGCAACATCTCCGGGCTGATGTCGAGGTGCTTGGCAACCTCTATGAGCGAGTAGTTGCTCTCGGGCGAGCCACCCTGCGGTGCGGATTCCTGCGGTGTGCGACTTTGCGCCATGGCGGGTGCGCCCTCTCCGGGAGGCGCGGCAGACTGCGATATGGCAGAGGCATGTTCTGGGCCCGGGGGCGCTGCGCCCGGCTGGGGCTGGGCAGGGGAAAGAGCCTGCACCTCGGGTTGAGGTGCAGGGATCGGGTCTGCACGAAGGCCCGCAGGTGGGCCTGCAACAGGTTCCGCCGGCGCAGGCATCGGCGGGTTAAGGGCGCGCCTTACTCGTCCATGACGTGCCATGTGGTGTCGACAATTGGCTCATCGCCTTTGCCCGCAACATCCGGCGTCGTATCGCGTGACAGTGCGGCATCTCCCATGGAGACAAAGAGTTTGACGGCCAGCAGGACGACGGCAATGTCATCGAAGGGCAGGCCGGGAATCAAGTCCAGCGGGAAGAACCAGTAGATCGCCGCGCCCAGGGGCAGAATCAGTTTGAGGCTCATGGGAACATGGCGGCTGACAATCAGCTGGCTGGCGCGCTGCAAATCGCGCATAATGTCCGACGGGCGCCATCCGCCGCGAGTGAGCATACTGCTGAAGCTTGTGTTTCGCATACGTGGTAAACTCCTTTACAAGAACCGACGTTTAGTATATCCAATGATGAAATGCGTGACAACCGGCCCGCCAACCAGTGCGCGGCGGTCGGCGCTACCGGCGACCTGCGGTGCACTGTGCGCAAACTGTCCTCCCGAGAGCCCATGCCCCGCCCAATTGCATCACGATCGCAATCGACGCCTCCATCTCAGGCGCATACGCAGACTGAACCGCCGGCGCGGCCTGTAGCGCTCTTGACGACTATGCCCATCACTGAACAGATGCTCAAGGAATATGCCCCGGCTTTGCTCGATATCATCGCGCAAATGCGCGGGGCCGAGTTTGACGCGACGGCAAGCAACCGCCTGCAAAGCGTAACGCTCCTGGCCGAAGAATTGACGAATCCTACGTCGATTCAGTTCACTTATCAGGATCTGGTGGACACCTACCCTGCGGTTGAACAGGCGGTTGCGCTGCTGCTGCGCACGGGGGGTGAGGTGGCCGAGGCCGACTTCACGCGCGAGTTTGGCGCGATTCGCGCCATGGGCCCCGCCAAAATGGAGCGCGAGTCGCCCTGGATGCAGCCCGAGGGTGCAGCCGAGGTGCTCTTTTACCATGGTTTGGTGGGGCGCGCCTTCCGCGGCGTGGGGCAGGAGGCGCACGAAATCATCTACCTGCCCGCCGATGTGGCGCCGTGGCTGCCGCGCGCACAAAGCGCCTCGCTGCCCAATGGGCTGCCCGTAACACCGGCTGCACCACCGCAGCGCTCGCGCACCATCAACGCCGATGATTTCTTCCTTGAAGACATTGGCACGCTGCTGGGCTTTTTGCACAGTGATACACTGCGGCTGACGCCCACCGGCCCCGACGCCGAAGATGTGGACCGCTTTGTCAAGCGGTTGCAGATCCCCTTTGATGAGACAATGCCCGATCACAGCGTGCGTCTGGCGCTGCTGCTGCATGTCGCCAACCGCATGGGCTTGCTCAAGCGCACGGAGGGAGGCCTGATTCAATTGACGGGCAACCGCGTGCGCGCCTTTCTGGCGCAGACGCGCGCCGAACAGCGGCAGACGCTCTACGACGCCTGGCGCGAATCGCCCGAGTGGAATGATCTCTGCCGCACGCCGGGGCTGGAGTGCCCGGCAGGCGTGAGTGGCTGGAATGACCCGCTGCAAACGCGCACCGCCGTGCTGGAATTGCTGGGGCGTTTGCAGCCCAATGGCTGGTACCGTATTAGCGACGTGGTGGCCGCCATCAAACAGGTGCAACCCGACTTCCAGCGCCCCACCGGCCGCTACGACGAGTGGTCCATACGGCGCGCGCGTACACCCGGGCAAACAGAGCCGAGCGAACTGCTGGCGGGTGTTGAACATTGGGACGACGTTGAGGGCGCGCTGCTCCATTTTCTGTTGCGCGGGCCGCTTCACTGGCTGGGCGCGCTGGACCTGGCCGAACCCTCTGCCGGTGATGAGTGGCTGATGTCGCTCACAAGCTGGGGTGCGCGCTGGCTGGGCATGGACGTTGTCCAACCCCACGAAAGTCCCCAGCGCAATTTGCAGGTGACCGATGCGTTCATGATTATCCTGCCCGTAAATGCGCCCATTGAGGATCGCTTTCGGGTTGAACGTTTTGCCCAATGGCAGCAGAGCTTTCCCACCTATCAATATCAGATTACCAAGCGCAGCCTCGCGCGCGCGGCCAGTGATCACATTACGTCACAACAGGTGCTGGAGTTTCTCGCGTCGCGCACGCGCCAGATTCCCGACAAAGTCACGGCGGCGCTACAGCGGCTGGGACGCTAGCGCAGCCGTGACCCCGCAGCGCAGGTCGTGCGCTGGCGCTGGCTATTAAGCAGGCTGCAAGAGCATGATATAAGGGCAGGATGTACGCATGTTGCCATGCGTGTATCCTGCTTTTTGTTTGATTGACAGGGGACAGCAAAGGAAGTATTATCCCGCCAACCTCTGGGCAGGCAGGCTTGCAACGCTGCAATGACATGCCGCCCGCGGGCCGTCCTCACGCCCGATCCGTCGATTGATCTGCCTGTCTACTTGTCCACCGATAGCCGCCGAGCAAACCGAACAAGGAGTATGACAATGAGCCACCTGAGGAGACTCAGACTGTATTCTTTCCTGGCAATTCTTGTTGTTCTCGCCATGGTTGTTGGCGCATGTGGCGGCGCAGTTGCGCCCGCAGCGTCAACAGGCACAACCGAGACCGCTGCCGAACCCGCTGCGCCCGCTGCCGGCGATCTGCCTGCAACCCCGGGCCGCGCAACCGACGGCGCTCTTTCCATGCTTTACTGGCAGGCTGTCTCCATCCTCAACCCCTACCTCTCTACAGGCACCAAGGATTTCCACGCCGCATCGCTTATCGTCGAGCCGCTCATGTGGAATGACCCCGACGGCGTGCCCGTGCCCGCGCTGGCCGCTGAGGTGCCCACGCTCGAGAACGGTGGCATTGCCGAAGACCTGACGACCATCACCTACAAACTCAAGGAAGGCGTGCTTTGGTCTGATAGCACGCCCTTCACTGCCGATGACGTGGTCTTCACGTGGGAGTATTGCACGAACCCCGAGACACCCTGCGCCACCGTCTCCAACTTTGAAGGCGTGACCAGCGTTGAAGCCGTGGACCCGCTCACCGTCAAGATCACCTTTGATGCGCCCAAGGCCTTCCCGTACGGCCCCTTCAACGGCATGTTGAGCCCGATTATTCAGAAGGCGCAGTTTGCCGATTGTGTCGGCGTCAAGGCCCAGGAATGCTCCGAAGCCAATACAGGGCCGATTGGCACGGGCCCCTACATGGTGAACGAGTTCCGCGCCAACGACATTGTCACCTTTACAGCCAATCCCAACTTCCGCATTGCCGATCAGCCGCACTTTGCCGAAATCTCCATGAAGGGTGGCGGTGACGCCGCCGCCGCCGCGCGCGCCGTGCTCGAAACCGGCGAAGTGGACTGGGCCTGGAACCTGCAGGTGGAGCCCGATGTCATTAACCCGATGGCCGAAAAGGGCATCGGCACGGTCTATGCCAGCCGTGGCGGCCTTGTGGAGCGCATTCTCATCAACTTCACCAACCCCGACCCGGCATTGGGCGAAGATCGTTCGAATTGGAAGGCCGACGGCTCGACCGCGCACCCCTTCCTCTCCGACATCAATGTGCGCAAGGCGCTCTCCATGGCGATTGACCGCAAGGTCATGGCCGAGCAGCTTTACGGCTTTGCTGGCGACCCCACCTGCAACATCGTCTCCGGCCCGCCTGCCGTTGTCTCCACCGCCAATGATGACTGCCTCACGCAGGACGTTGAAGGCGCCAAGGCGTTGCTCGAAGAGAGCGGCTGGGTAGATGGCAACGGTGACGGCGTGCGCGAAAAGGATGGCGTTGAATTGCGCATCCTCTACGCAACCTCCACCAACGCCGTGCGCCAGAAGGCCCAGGCGCTTGTGCAGCAGTGGTGGCAGGAAATTGGCGTTGCCACGGAGCTCAAGAACGTGGACGCAGGCGTCTTCTTTGGCGCTGACCCGGCCAGCCCCGACACGCTCAACAAGTTCTTCTTTGACGTGCAGATGTTTGCCAACAATCCCGACACCACCGACCCGCAGACCTACCTTGCAGGCTGGCTCTGCGGCCCCGACGGCGAGAACATTGCCATGGCCAGCAACGGCTTCAACGCACAGAACTACGAGCGCTGGTGCAGCCCCGAGTATGACGCACTCTTCGCAACCTATGCCGGCACCAAGGAGCCTGAGGCCCGCGCTGAACTGGCCAAACAGCTCAATGACATGGTCGCGCAGAACTACGTAAACCTGCCACTCATCTTCCGCGGCGATGTCTCCGCAGGCGTCAACAGCCTTACGGGCGTGCGCATGAACTCGTGGGACAGCCAGCTTTGGAACATTGGCGAATGGAGCCGCGCGCGCTAACTATGCGCCCGCTGCTGTAAAGGTGCTTGTCATGCGTGGACCGGAGGAAGTGCCTCCGGTCCACGCATATACCTTGACTGCCGTATCTGCGCACAGCCCATATTAGAAAGACGCCAGCCTCATGGGCGCATACATCACCCGCCGCCTGCTCACAACAATCCCCACCATTCTCTTCATCTCGTTCGTCATCTTTCTGATCCTGGATCTGGCGCCGGGTGACCCCACCTCCAACCTGCCGCTGAGCGTGCCCGCCGAAACGCGCGCCAAAATTCGCGCCAACATGGGGCTGGATGATCCAGTGCTACCCCGCTACGGCAAGTGGCTGAAGCAATTCTTTGTGGTGGAGCCGCTCTTCTTTGTGCAGGACGCAACGGGCGTCGCCATTCCGTGGCTGGACGAGCAAATTCGGCTGACTTCGTGGAACTCGCGCGGCGTGCCCGTGAGCACGATCATCGCGCAACGGTTGCCGCAAACCCTCTGGGTGGTGGGCGTCAGCTACTTGCTGGCTGTGCTCTTTGCCATTCCGCTGGGGGTTTTCGGCGCATACAGACAGAACTCATTGTTTGATCAGATTAATAGTGTCATTGCTGTGATTGGCTTCTCGCTGCCTACATTCTTTACGGGCCTGCTGGCGATTCTGGTCTTCAGCGTCTGGTTGGGATGGTTCCCCACCATCTACGACACCACGCTTAAGGTCAACAGTTGGGATTCGATGATCAAGCAGGTGCGGCAGATGGCGCTGCCTGTGCTTGTGCTCACCTTCTTCCAGATTGCGCAGATCAGCCGCTTTACACGCTCATCGGCCATTGACAACTTCCGCCAGGACTATGTGCGCACGGCGCGCTCCAAGGGGCTGGGCGAGTGGCTGGTTGTGGCGCGCCATGTGGTGCGCAACAGCCTCATCCCCGTGGTGACACTGGTGGCGTTGGGCGTGCCGGCCATCTTTGGCGGCGCGATTGTAACGGAGCAGATCTTTCGTGTAAATGGGCTGGGCGCACTCCTGATCCTTGCCATTCAGGGCAACGACATTCCTGTTGTGCAAACGTGCCTTGTGCTCTATGCAATTCTGGTGGTCGCCTTCAACCTCATTGCCGACATCATCTACGGCTTTCTCGATCCGCGCATTCGCTACAGCTAGGGCAGGCATCCTATGGCACTATCGGCCGGGGCTGCCGCCCCACAATCCATGGACCTTGCCGTCCCTCGGCGCAAAAACCGCACCCTGTGGGGTGATGCCTGGGTGCAGTTTCGCCGCAACAAGCTGGCGATGTTTGGCCTGGTGGTGCTGGCGCTGCTCATCATTTTTGCCTTTGGCGGCCCGCTCATCTACACGATGGACGGCAAGCACATCGACATCGTCAACTCCAGCCAGGGGCCGACACTGGCCCATCCCTTCGGCACCGATGATTTGGGGCGCGACCTGCTGGCGCGCAACATGACGGGCGGGCGCATCTCCATCTCTGTGGGCTTTGCCGCCATGCTCATTGCCATGACGCTGGGCGCAGCGATTGGCCTGATTTCCGGCTACATTGCGCGCCTGGACGGCATCCTCATGCGCTTTACCGACATGATGTTCGCGCTGCCACAGCTGCCGCTGCTGCTGGTGTTGAGCGGTCTCTTTCAGGAGCCGCTGCGCCGCACGCTGGGGCAATCGCTGGGCGCGTTCATTCTGATCGTGTCGGTGATCGGGGTGCTGGGGTGGATGTCGACGGCGCGCATTGTGCGCGGCTCCGTTCTTTCCATCAAAGAGAAGGAGTATGTCGAGGCGGCGGCCAATGTAGGCAGCACGGGCAGCCGCATTATGATGCGCCACATTCTGCCCAATGTCTTTAGCGCCATTATTGTCTCGGCAACGCTGGCCATGGCCGCGGCCATCCTCACGGAATCGACGCTCTCGTTCCTGGGGCTGGGCTTTCCATCCGACGTGGCAACATGGGGCCGGTTGCTTTATGAAGGCAAGGACTTTTTGACCTCCAATCCGTGGATTTCGTTGTGGCCCGGCATCCTCATTTCGCTCACGGTGCTCAGCATCAATTTCATGGGTGACGGCCTGCGCGATGCGCTGGACCCGCGGCAGAGACAGTAAAGCGGGGAGTGGGAAGTAGGGAGTGGTAATACAAGGCGGCGGGCCTGCGTGGCCCGCCGCTGCCTATACTATGCGGATTTCAAGACGACCGCCAACGGCGGCGGCATAGCGCTGCAAGGTCTCCAAAGAGGGAGAGTGTTTGCCTCAGCTGAGCGCTCCTTCCAGACGGGCTATGGCAGAGGGTTGTGTACCCATCCTTGCGGCGACGTCGGCCTGCGTCATGCCTGCCCGCCGGCGCGCTTCGAGCATAGATGCAAGGAGCACAAACTCAGTCTCCAGTGCATCGTATGCAGCGCGCACAAGGGGATCATCCAGCGCTTGCTCTCTTAATTCGTTGTGATTCATCTTCGTTTCACCTCACGCATACGGCGCAGGGCAGTTTCAAGCTCCCTGTCAGGAGGGGGATCGTAACATATTTGTTATATTTCGTTAATAATGGATAGTCGTCGTAGCGGAGGGCCTCCCGGC
>DIAV01000157.1:8205-9582 GCA_002415895.1 Anaerolineales bacterium UBA5069
GGGAGGCCCTCCGCTACGACGGCCAGCGCGCGCTTTGCACTTTGCCCGCCAGTGCGTACAATAGCCCACACGGTGGGAGGGTATCCGTCCCGCTTCCCATTCTTCCCAACTGCAATGCATTCATCCATACGCCGAGACTCTATCGGGCGCGCCGCGCCCGCCGTCTGTCTCCCACTGCTGGAGGTTGCCGCCCATGAATTCCGCCGATGCTTTTTCCGCTGCCCGCAGCGAACTCTACGGCCCCTCGCCCGATGTTGTCGCCAACGCCAACTATCCCGAATATCTGGCCGAGCGCGAAGCCGCCGGTGATGATCCCGAGGCCTTTTGGGATGCCTGCGCCCAGGAATTTGTAGACTGGTACGAGCCGTATACCACTGTGCTCGACAGCACCAATGCCCCTTTCTACAAGTGGTTTGTGGGCGGCAAAACCAATATTATCCACAATGCGCTGGACCGCCACGCCAGGTCGTGGCGCAAGAACAAGCTGGCGCTGCTGTGGGAGGGCGAAGATGGCTCGCAGCGCACCTACTCCTACTTCAAGCTCTGGAAAGAGGTTAACCGCTTCGCCAACATCCTCAAGAGCATGGGGGTCAAGCGCGGCGACACGGTAACCATCTACATGGGGCGCGTGCCCGAATTGCCCATTGCCATGATGGCCACGGCCAAAATCGGCGCCATCCATAGCGTGGTCTATGGCGGTTTCAGCGAGCAGGCGCTGGCTGACCGCATGACCGACGCGCGCAGCAAGGTTGTCGTCACCTGTGACGGCGCATGGCTGCGCGGCAAAACGGTTAACCTCAAGGACATTGTCGATGAGGCCGCCAACCGCAGCCCCATCGTGCAGACTGTCATTGTGCTCAAGCGCACGGGGCAGGCTGTCAACATGCAGCCCGGGCGCGATTTCTGGTGGCATGACCTGATCGCGCTGCCCATTGCCAGCCCCTATTGCGAGACCGAAGTCATGGATGCCGAGGACCCCCTCTTCATCCTCTACACTTCGGGCACTACGGGCAAGCCCAAGGGGCTGCTGCACACCTGCGGCGGCTATCAGGTGCACATTGCCGCCACCCTCAAATATGTCTTCGACCTCAAAGAGGATGACCGCTACTGGTGCGCCGCCGACCCGGGCTGGATTACAGGCCACTCGTACATTGTGTACGCACCCCTGATTTTGGGAACCACCTCCTTCATGTACGAGGGCGCGCCCGGTTATCCGTACCCCGATCGCTGGTGGGCGCTGATTGAGAAGTACAATATCTCCATCCTCTACACCGCACCCACGGCCATTCGCAGCCTCATGCGCTTTGGCGAGGCGTGGACCGAACGCCACGACCTCAGCAGCCTGCGCCTCCTGGGCACGGTGGGCGAGCCCATCAA
>DIAV01000314.1:0-2785 GCA_002415895.1 Anaerolineales bacterium UBA5069
CCCCCCGCTACGATACCAGCAAGCACTTGCGAGACGCAGCACTTAGTTACTTGACCTGCGGGCCCCAGCTTACCACCTGCTCGGAGGCGTAGGAATAGTCAATCTCCACGCCTGTAGCGAGGGGGCGCTTGCCGCTGCCATCGGCGTTCATCACCCACAGTTGCCAGGGGCCGGTGTCCTCGTCGGCGCGGCGGCTGCTCAGATAGACAATCTGCGTGCCGTCATAGCTCCAGGCCGGGGCCACATTGCTGGGCAGTTCGTCCACCAGTGTGGTCTGCGGGCGGGTGAGCGCCGTCTCGCCGCCGCCGTCAGGCGTAATGCGGAAAATCTCCCAGTGGGTGCCTTCCTTGGACATAAAGAGCACATAACCGCCATTGGGTTGCCAATCGGGGTCATGCACCCAGTCGGCGCGCAGCATCTCAACTGTCTTGCCTTCAGGCGTATCTTCGGTAATGTCGAAGCCCGCCGCATTCTGATAGACAATACCCGCTTCGTTCCAGTCGGGCGCAACCGCGGAATCCAGCGCGTTAATGTCGCGGAACTCCTTGCTGCCGTCACTGTAGACGCGCGAGAGGCCCCAGTTGGGGAACTCAAGGCGCTCGACATCCTTGAGGAACGCGCGCCGCACCTGCGGAATCACAAGGAAGGGGAAGTCCTGAATCAACTGGCGCAGCGTCTTGCAGCCAATAAACTGAATGTCATAGCACTTCCACGAACCGGCCAGGCGAGTGAAAGCGATACGCTCGCCGTCTGGGCTCCACTTGGCCGAGCGCAAAATCTCACCCTCGCCCCAAATCTTGGTTTCGTCGCTGCCGTCAATGTTGATGGTGTAGATGCCATTGTCGTCACCGCCGCCGCGATTGAAGGCCACCTGCGTGCCGTCGGGGCTAATGGCCGGATCATAGCCGTTGGTGAGGAAGCGCACCTCGCCCGTGTCCAGATTGTAGACATAGAGGTTGTTGCGCCCATCCTGAAAGGCAAGGTTGCCGCTCAGGCCGGTGGGGCCGGTGTTGGCAAGCGACGCAGGCGCAGCGGCCTGCACAGTGGGCGTGGGCAGTACGGGTGCATCTGTCGCGGCCGCCTCCGACGCTGCATCTGCGCCGGCTGATTCGACGGCTGATTCGGCAGCAGGTGCGGCCCCCGTGCCATCCACAATGGGCAATTCGTCCAGCACAGTATCACTCTCAATATAGGCGGCGGCGGCCCAGGCGCTGCCGCCCTCGCTGGCGGGCAGTTCAAGCTGCAACCACGCGCCGGATGCATCGCGCCCCAGCAACACAAACTGTTCGCGCGGCAGCCCCTTGGCCACAATCAGCGCATCGGCGCGCGGGTTCGCGCGCAGGTTGAGCCGCCCACCTGTCAGCAGTACGGTGCCCAGAGGGCGACCATTCGCCACCGGTGCAGGGCGCGCAGCGGCACTCTCCGTCGCGTCCCCAGCCGCAGCAACGGGTGTTTCTGTGGCGGCCGCATTCATGCCGCCCACCAGCGCACCTGTGCGCGCGGGCACGTCAGCGGCGGATTCCTCAGCTACAGGGGTTGCGGCGGGGGCAGGCGCGGGGGCCGCAACCTGATCGCCGCCGCTTATCTCTGGAGAAGCGACAGTCGGGGCCTCGGTTGCAGCCGCGGCTTCGTCGCTGCTGCCCGCAACGGGCAGCCCGCTCACGTTGAAGGCCACAATGCTCTCGGCCAAAACCCAGCCCAGCGTGCCATCACTCAGCCGTGTGCGCAGCCATGTGCTCGCCGTGTCGCGCGCAATCAGCGTAATCGCCGTACCCACCGAAAGCGACTTGACCACAGCGCCGTCAGGCAGTTCATAGAGTTCGGCCCCGTCAATCCCCACAACGCCCACCACATCGGTCAGCGCAGGGGCGTTGGCATTCGTGCGCGGGCGCGCAGCAGCGCTGGCAGGTGCGGCCGTCGGTGCTGTAGTTGGCGCAAGAGTGGGCACAGGTGTGGCAGTGGGCGGCACGGGTGTCGGCGTGGGCGTAGGCGGCACGGGCGTGGGTGTCGGTGTCGGCGGCACACGCGTCGGCGTGGGCGGCATACGCGTTGCTGTAGGCGCAGGCTGCTGCGTAGCGCCGGCGGCGGGCGCTTCTCCAATCATCACAGGCAACGCATTCGTGTTGTAGGTAATCAGTTGCGCAACAGCCACCCAGCCCGTTTGCCCGTCCACCGTCGAGACCACAACCCACTTTGCATCCTCGCTGCGCCCATAGAGCGTTACGAAGGAAACGGCCTCAAGCTGCGCAAGCACCGCGCCACCAGGCACGTCATAGAGGTCGGCGCCGCCGGGGCGCACGACAGCCTGTTCCTGACCAGCCTGCTGCGCGCCCGTGGCGGGTTGCGGGCCAAGCGGCTGCGGTGCGGCAGCCTGGACTGCAGGCGCGCCCACAGGCAGAATCATTGCGGTGATCAGGGTTGCCGACAGCGCGCGCGCTGTCCAGGCTGCCCATGCGCGCGGTGTGCGCCGCGCGCTGTTGGATTGACGGCTCATGGATGGCTCCAGACAAAATCGCGGCCGGTGCAGGTGACAGGGAAATGCGCCGCGATAGGTTTGATGATTGTTCACAGCGATCATGCAAAAACAGAATCGCGCACGTGCATCGTTTTGGCAGCAAGCAAGGCTACGCAATTGGCGTATGCCCTGCCTATGTCGTGCGCAATCATGCGATGCAGCGTCGCTTGATACACGATTATCGTACACCAAATTGTGTCACATGCGTTAATTTGTTTTGGCCGCTAAAGGGGGCAATGCGGGCACTGCAAAGCGGCCTCGCAGCACGCC
>DIAV01000314.1:2854-11290 GCA_002415895.1 Anaerolineales bacterium UBA5069
CCCGTGGGGCGAATGGTCACGAGCACAGTGCGCGTGGCGGGGTCCAGCGCGGGCGCAATGATGGCAATTTCACCGGCAAAGAGTTGCCCCGGGTAGGCGTTGACGCGGATTTCGGCGGGTGCGCCCACAGCCAGTTGTGCCAGGCGCGCCTCCTCAATGGGCACTTCCACCTTAACGTCTTCGCTCTGGATTGTGAAGAAGCGTGCGCCGGGGGCAGCCTGCGCGCCCAGCGCCACATAAACAGCCGCCACCACGCCATCCATGGGCGCCTTGACGGTGGCCTTGTCCAGTTCCACCTGCGCCAGATAGAGCGCGGTCTCCGCCTGGAGCACCTGCGCCTGCGCGGCGCGGATTTGCGGGTCCCTGGCGCCTGCCAGCAGGCGCGCCAACTGGTCGCGCGCCTGGCTTAACTGGGCGTAGGCGGCGGCAATCTGGTCGTCTGTGGCGCCCTTGACGAGCTTGTCATACTGCGCCTGCGCCGCCTCAATCTGGAGCGTGGCCTGCTCCAACTGCATGCTTTGCGGCAGGGCGCCCACATCGTTGCGATCCTTGACCAAATTGTAGGCAGCCTGCGCCTGCGTCACAAAGGCCTGCGCCTGGCGCAACTGCGCCTCAGCCGTGCGCAAATCCTCGTCGGTAGGGCCATCAACAGCCGTTTGATAGCGCGCCGCGGCCGCGCTGACGGCTGCCTGCGCCGCAGCCAGTGTGCTCTCATCCGCCGGCAGAAGGAGAAGCTCCAGCTGCGCGGCGGCGCTTTCGAGCGCGGCCTGCGCCTGCATGCGGCGCGCTTCGAGCGCGGCGTGGTCCTGCTCAAGCAGAATGTCACCCGTATGCACCGGCGCGCCAACATCCACGTTCAACTGCAGCACCCTCCCCGCCACCTCTGCGCCAATGTCGATTTTTGCGTCGGCCACCACGTTGCCGGTGTAGCTCATAGGCGCGGCCAGCGTCAGGGCGCGATCGCCGCCGGCGCTGCGCGCGGGTGCAGCGGCAGCGGGTGCAGCCGCCTGCGCAACAATGGGTGTGGGCGGCACACCTGTGGCTGGGGCCTGTTGCACAGGCGCGGACGCAGCGCCGCGTGCCTGCGCCCCGCACCCCGCCAACAGGAGCATGAGCGGGAGTGTCGCGGCCAGCGCCCGCACCCAATGGCCCTGTTCGTTGCCTGCGCGTGTATCCCGCTTCAACCTGTTCATGGTGCAGCTTTCTCTTTGCACACGGTTCATACTGTTCACGCCGTGTGCTCTTTGGCGGTGGATGCCAGATAGATAAAAACGTCTTCAAGTGTGGGATCAACCGTGCGTACGTCGCTGACGCCAATGCCCGCGCTGCGCAGGCTCGTGCTGATGCCCGCCGCCGACTGCTGCGCCGGGTCAATCAGCGCGTGCACGTCGTTGCCCTGTAGCGCCACATTCAAAACGCCCTGCATCGCGCCCATAGCCGCAACCGTGTCAAAGGGGGCATTCGTGGAGACCTTGAGCAGTTCGCCGCGCACCGACTGCTTTAGTGCAGCGGGTGAGGCCAGCGCACGCAGCACGCCCTCGTGGATGATGCCCACGCGGTTGGCGTGCTCGGCCTCGTCCAGGTAGTGCGTCGTCACGAAGATTGTGCGCCCGGCACGCGCCAGATCGTAGATCATTGTCCAGAATTCCTGGCGCGAAATCGGGTCCACGCCCGCGGTTGGCTCATCCAAAAAGAGCAGTTGCGGGTTGTGCACGGTGGCGCAGCCCAGGGCAAGGCGCTGCTTCCAGCCGCCCGAGAGCTGCCCTGCCAACTGCTGCTCGCGCCCGCGCAACCCGGCCATGTCAATCAGTTCGCCCAGGCGTTGTTTGCGCAGCGCCTTGTCAACGTTGTAGACGCTGGCATAGAACTCCAGATTCTCGCGCACGGTGAGGTCTTCATAGAGGGCAAAGCGCTGGCTCATGTAGCCAATGCCCTGCTTGATCTTCTCCGCCTGGCGCACGATATCATAGCCCAGCACGCTGGCGCTGCCGGAGGTGGGCGCGAGAATGCCGCACAACATGCGAATGGTTGTACTCTTGCCCGAGCCATTTGGCCCCAGGAAGGCGAAAATCTCGCCCCGGTGCACCTTGAAACTCACATCATCCACAGCCACGAGTGATCCAAACGCACGCGTCAGGTGTTGTACGTCGATGATGATAGGCGTGCTCATTTCATTGCTGCCGCTCATTACACAGTCCGCTTCTGGAAGAGAACTGCGCTGAGGCCAAAAACCACAATGCTGTAGATCAGCAGCGGCCACACAGCAGACCACAGGGACTCGATGCCAACACCCTTGAGCATAATCCCGCGCACGATTTGTATGTAGTAGGTGAGAGGTACAAGCAAACCCAGTTGGCGAACAATCCATGGCATGGCATCGCGCGAAAATATGAATCCCGAGAGCAAAATCGACGGGATCATAATAAACATGGCCGTTTGCGTCGCCTGGCCCTGCGTTTTGGAGACGACGGAAACAAGCAGCCCCAGCCCCAGCGACCCCATGAGGAACAAGACGGAGAGCAAAATCAGCAGCCCCAAATCGCCGGCAATGCGGAAACCGAAAATGAGCCGCGCGCCCAGCACGGCGCCGAACGCGCCCACGGTCGAAGTCACCGTATAGGGGAGGATTTTGCCCAGCATGAACTCCCACGTACGAATGGGTGTAACAATGATTTGCTCGAGCGTTCCCTGTTCGCGCTCACGCGTCACGGCAAAAGCGGTGAGCAGAATCGTCTGGAAGGACATGATCAACCCAATGATACTGGGAATCATAAAGTTGACGCTCTTGAGGCTGGGGTTGTAAAGCACCACGGGCCGCATTTCCACACCGCTGCGCAGCCCGCCCATCCCCCGCCGCGCCAGTTGCTGCGTAATGATGCGCGTAGATTGCGCCTGCGCCACCATGCCCGCGGCGAAGGAGGCCGTAGAGGCATTATTGGGATCGGAGCCATCCACCACAAGCTGTGCCTGGCCCTGCTCGCCGCGCAGGATCGCCGTGCCAAAATCGGGCGGAATATGAATGGCCACCTTGGCCGTGCCGCCATCAATGGCGCTCGTCATGGCATCCTGCGTGTGGACGTATTGCACAACGTCGAAATAGCTGCTGTTCTGCATTGCGGTGACAAGGGCGCGGCTCTCGGGGTCATTGGCCTCGTTGAAGACAACCAGCGGCAGATGGTCGATTACTATGTTGATGCCGTAGCCATAGAGGAGCAGCATCATAATCGGCATGGCGATCACCATGCCCAAGGTGCGGCGGTCGCGGCCAATTTGGATGAACTCTTTGCGCACCATGGCGCCTATGCGTGCCCACAAAGTACACCTCCGCAAAGGGCAATCAGGGGAGCGGCCCGAAGGTGACGTCGGCGGGCATGCCAGGTTTGAGCGCGCCGTCGGGATTCTCAACGCGGATATTGACGCCAAAGACCATGTTGAGCCTGTCGGCCTTGGTTTGCACATTGCGCGGGGTAAACTCCGCCTCCTGATTGGTGGAGATGACCACGCCGTTGAAGACGCGCCCGGGGAAGGGATCGGCAGTCACCTGCACCGTTTGCCCTACCTTGACGCCCCCCAAATCGCGCTCAAGGATATAGGCCGTCAGGTCGAGTTGGTTCAGATCAGCCAGGGCCAGCACAACCTGGCCGGGCGTAACGACCTCCCCTTTGTGTACGGGCACGCGCGTCACAGTGCCCGCAAGGGGTGCGTGCAAGGTGTATTTGGCGTCTAGAATTTGCAGTTGCTGCATTTGGGCGGTGTTGGCCTGACGCATTTGCAGTTGCATCAGTTCATCGTCCAGTTGCGCCACAATTTCATCGGCAGCCACCTGCTGACCTTCGTCAACAAGCGCAACCAGCCGCCCTGCCGTCTCGAAGCTGATTAGCACCTCGTCGGCCTCGAGCGTGCCCGAGCCGGTGATGACCGCGGGCATTTGCGCCTGCATGGGCGCGTACCAGTAGACGTAGCCCCACCACACACCGGCAGCCACAAGCAGGAGCAGGAGAATGACCAAAGGGCGGCGGCTGTGGCTGGGCCTGGGCGGCGGCGCGGGCTGAACTGCGTACAGGTCGCGCTTGGCGGCAGGCGCGGCGGGCACGGCAGGCGCGGCAGACACAGTGGGCGGCGTGGGCGTAGCACTCATGCGGGGTCTTTCTGCGGGTGGGTCAGGATTCCATCCAACAACATATCGATCTGCTCATGCAGAATGGCGTCATCGTCGCCCGGCAGGATGGACGGGAGCGCTGGTTTGATGGCGAGAACCGACAGCAGCAGCCCCATGAACGCCTGTGCACGCACCTGCGCCGAGCCAGGGCGCAGCTCACCACTGCGTTCGTGCTGCTCAAACAGGGCAATCAAATAGCGCAACACGGGGCCTATCGTGTATGTCGAAACAAGGCGCGCCACGTCGGCGTGCTGCCTCATCTCAAGAATGAGGAAGGGCACAACGCTGCGCACCAGCTCCGCCTCGGCCAGAAAAGCGTCGGCCACGGCGTGCAGATAGGACCTGCAATCGCCTGCATTCTGCGCCGGTTGCGTCAGCACCTGCGTAACGGTGATCAGGCCGGGAATGCACTGCGCAACACCTGCAATCAGTTCATCCTTGTTACGAAAGTGCCATTGCAGCCCCGAACGCGAAATGCCCGCACGCTCGGCAATGGCGTCCATCGTGGCGGCGTGCAGCCCGCGCTCGCCCACAAGTTGAATTGTAGCCTGTAGAATGCGGGCGCGCGTGCTCGGGGTGTTCGCATCGCTGCCCGCAAGAGGGCCACAGGCATTCAGCAAGGCGGCCTTGTTAGGAAAGTAGCGATAAAGCGTGGCGCGGCTCACATGCGCCGCCGCGACAACCTGGCTCACGGTGACAGTTGACGCGCCGCCCTCTTGCACCAAAAGGCCGCGCGCGGCCGCAAGGATGCGTTGACGCGTAAGGTTATCGCCTTGTTTGTCACTCATGGATTGAGACTAAGCGCGGGATACAGTACTGTAAATATGGGAGTGTCTCACAGGCACCTTATTGGAGGTCCAGTTGATCCGAAGCGAGGCTTCCAACTCGGGAAGCCTCGCTTCGGCAGTGTATGAACGTTTAATCTCCTCAACCTGTCCCTACGGCACGCGCTCAATGTGCGCGCCCAGCGCACGCAGCTTATCATCAATGCGCTCATAGCCGCGGTCAATCTGCTCCACATTGCCAATCGTGGTTTCGCCGTGGGCCGCCAGCGCTGCCAGCACGAGCGCCATACCGGCGCGAATGTCGGGGCTGGTGACATGCTGACCGCTCAGGCGGCTTGGCCCCACAATGACGGCGCGATGCGGGTCACACAGGATAATCTGTGCGCCCATGGTGATCAGCTTGTCCACAAAGAAGAGGCGGCTCTCATACATCTTCTCATGCATGATCACTGTACCCTGCGCCTGCGTGGCCGTCACCAGGGCAATGCTCATGAGGTCGGGCGGGAAGGCGGGCCACGGCGCATCGTCAATCTTGGGCACAGCGCCGCCAAAGTCGGGCTTGATGCGCAGCTCCTGCTCGTCGGCCACCACCAGCGTATAGGCACATTCGGGCGGCAGGTTGGGGTCATACTCAAGGTGCATGCGCACACCCAAGCGGTCGCTGAAGATCATTTGCACCATGCGCAGATGATCGGGTACAACGCCTTCTATGCGCAGTTCACCGGCAGTGATGGCCCCCAGCCCGACAAAGCTGCCAATCTCCACAAAGTCCGGGCTGATGCGGAACTCGCCGCCGGAGAGACGCTCCTGGCCGTGGATGCTGAGCACATTGCTGCCAATGCCCTCAATCTGACAGCCCATCTTCACCAGTAGATTGCAGACATCCTGCACGTGCGGCTCGGAGGCGGCGTTGCGCAGCACAGTCGTGCCCTCCGCCAACGCCGCTGCCATCACACCATTCTCCGTTGCGGTGACTGAAGCTTCGTCGAGGATGATGTCCTTGCCCCGCAGCCGCCCCTGCGTGCGCAACTCGAACTTGCCGTTCTGTTTGAGTTCGGCGCCCATGGCGTCAAAGACCTGCAGGTGGGTGTCAATGCGCCGCCGGCCAATGTCGTCGCCACCGGCGCTGTTCTCCACGGCAAAGCGGCCAAAGCGTGCGAGCATTGGCCCCATGAGCGTGAGCGAGCCACGAATTTGGCTGAAGAGGCTGGCGTCAGGCGTGCCGCGCACACGCCGCGCACAGAGCGTTACGGTGCCGTCGGCTTCGCTAACGTCGACGCCCATTTCGCTCAAAATGCGGATCATGGTTGTGACGTCACCAATCATGGGGACGTTGTGGAGGATTACGGGGTCATCGGTGAGCAGACAGGCCGAAAGCAGCGGCAGAGCGGCATTCTTGTTGCCAATGGGTTGCACGCTGCCGTGCAACGGATGGCCCCCCTCAATGCAAAAGGACGTCATAGGTTTCTCCTCAATGTGCGCGTTGATGCCCTATTCCGTGGAGTTTCACTGTGGAGTTGTAGCTATGGACTCTATAGAGTTGTTTCTGTATAGAGTTGTTTCTGTAGAACTGTCGTAGTGATTGCCACAATTGTAACCCAGCCACAGCATTTGGCGTCAACCCTGCGTTTTTGTGATTTCCGGCAACCTCATGGACTGCGCTGCACCACCGTTGCGTTGGCGCAATTCATGCGCTTTGCCTACGCCGCGTGGCGCAGAAGAGTCTGCCGGAGGACCGACTGCACCCACAACCTGCCGACGCACGCGCATGTTATGCAAATGATGCACGCGCATGCAGCCGCCACCACTGCGCCCTGCAGCCCCAAGTCTACACGCTACCTCCTGCGCGCTTACACCAACTAACAGACGGTCGCCTGCCTGCCGCCCTACGCCCCATGCGTAGGGAAATCGTTCATTGCAAGTGGACGATAGCTGGGACCGTATCGTTACTCTTTTCTCAAGGACTTGAAGTTTGGCGGCCAATGGTTCATACTACAGCTTCACTTTACAATTACGTTACGAACTGTTGCATTTAATATATGCGGCCTGCCGGCTACTTGCCGTTTGGGCATCTTGCAGGCCAGAAACCCACGCTCTCGCTCCCGATTTGCCATTCCTGTTGGGCAGAATTGCAGGGCGTGCCGGCACCCCCGGCGGCCAGCCACGATGCGGCAGCCACAGGC
This sequence comes from Anaerolineales bacterium UBA5069, assembly GCA_002415895.1. Taxonomy (GTDB): domain Bacteria; phylum Chloroflexota; class Anaerolineae; order Caldilineales; family Caldilineaceae; genus UBA5069. The sequence goes on from DIAV01000314.1 coordinate 9,982, forward strand.
GCTATGCTTCAGTGCTCTCGCGCTGAACATACCGCTTGCAGGCTGAGTCTTGCGGAGGTGATTCAATGATCCATAAACAGTTGGCATCCACTTGTGAAAAAGTGCGCGTAACTTTTGAACTGCCCTCGTGTCTTTGGGCAGACCGCATATTTGTTGTCGGTGACTTCAACCAGTGGCGTCACCACGAAACGCCGCTCAACCAGGATCGCGAAGGCGTCTGGCGCGCCGTGATTGACCTGCCTGTTGGCCGCCAGTATCAATTTCTTTACCTGATTGATGGCAAGTGGCAGCAGGACCAGGGTGCCGACGGCGCGTGCCCCAACGAACTGGGCAGTGAAAACAGTATTCTCGATACCAGCCTCTTTGCCGTGGAAACGCGCCGCCGAGAAGTCTCAAGGACAGCGCTGATTAACACCCCAAAGACCACACAATTGCGTCTTGCTAAAGGCAACGGGCGACTTCCACACACCCAGCCTGTACGCATAAGCCCAGGCGCAGAGTAGCAGGTTCGCAGGTTGGAGCTTCGTCGGACATCAAACGAAGCTCCAACCTGCTGCTTTTCTAATCCCTCAACCCTTTCGCCCGCCTTGCAACGGCCATGTGCTAGAATCGCACCATGGCGCACGCCGATTCCCGCCGCGGGCGGACCCCCGAACATGTCACCACGCGCTGGGTTGCGCTGCTCCTGCTGTTGGGTGCGGCGCTGGCTTTGCGTCTCTGGCGCATTCACACGCTGCCCCCCGGCTTCCACTTTGATGAAGCGTTCGAAGGGCTGGAAGCGTGGCGCATCCTCACCATTCCCAGCTATAAGCCTATTTTTCTTGAGGGCAACTTCGGCGTACCACCCCTCAACGCCTGGGCCAATGCGCTTACCTTTTGGGTGGGCGGGCTTGTGGGTGTTGCGCCCGGCCCCCTGCTCATGCGCATTTCCGCGGCCATCTTTGGCGTGCTGGGGGTATGGGCCGTCTATGGCGCCGCCTGCGAACTGCGCCTTGCTGATCCACAGCGCAGGCTGTCAAGCGCGTTTCCGCTGCTTGCCGCCGCCACGCTCGCCATCATGCGTTGGCACATTCACTTCAGCCGCATGGGCATTGAGCCGGTGATTGTGCCCCTGGAGTGGGCAACCGCAGTTTGGCTGCTCCTGCGCGGCTGGCGCACAGGCGGCTGGATCAACTTCGTCCTGCTCGCGCTTGTGCTGGCGGCCACCCTCTACACCTATCAAGGCGCGTGGGTTATACCGTTCATTATTGGGCTTACGGCGCTGCTGCTGGCGGCGAGCGGTGCAGCGCCCATTGCCGCGCCCATTGCC
>DIAV01000388.1:0-5032 GCA_002415895.1 Anaerolineales bacterium UBA5069
GGCACAGAGCCCAGAATCGCGCTGTTGTTGGGCGATTGAAAGAAGCCAAGACCAATCCCCACCAGCATCATGCGCATCACATAGGCCCACAGCGGCGTCGCCATCTGCAGCGTCGCGAGTGCAACGAAACCGCTCATGAAGATGATAAGCCCAAACACAATGATGCGCCGCGAGCCGAAACGATCCGAAAGCATGCCTGAGTAGGGCGATACAATGCCAACGCAAATGGGCGTGACGGCAAGGATGATTCCCACCTGCGCCACTGCAAAGCCGCGGATACCTTCCAGGTAAAAGGGCAGCAGCAGAATTGTGCCGGCCATGGTAATGAAGACCAGCAGGCCCGTGGCAAGGTTCACACTGAATTCAGGATTGCGAAAGAGGCGCAGATCGATCATGGGCTGCGCAACACGCCTCTCAATCTGCACAAATGTGAACAAGGCCATTACAGCGGCAGCAAAGAGAAGCAGCACGCGCACGCTGCCAAAACCCCAGCTCTGGCCGAAGGTAAGGGCTAGAAAAAGCGTCAGCAGGCTGACAAAGAGCGCCACCGCGCCCGCAATATCAAACACCTGTCCGCCGCGCGGGCGCGAATGGGGCACATAGCGCATTGCCACCCACACGCCAACAATGCCCACCGGCAGGTTGACAAAGAAGATCCAGTGCCACGAAAGCGCACCCAGAATGAGGCCACCAAGTGTTGGCCCGGCAATAATGCCAATCGACACGATCGCCCCGCTCACCCCCAGCGCGCGCCCCCGCTCGCTGGGAGGAAAAGCCTCCGTCAGAATCGCCTGACCCAGCGAGAGGATCATGGCCGCGCCCACCGCCTGCACCACGCGCATGGCGATGAGCCAACCCACTGTGGGCGCAAGGCCGCACAGCACCGAACCAATCGTAAACGCGGCGAAACCGATCACATAGATGTTCTTCTTGCCGCGAATGTCGGCCAATCGGCCTACGCTGGGCAGCAGCGTCACGAGTGTCAGCAAGTATGCCAGCACCACCCATTGCACAGTGCCAAAGGAGGTATTCAACTCTGTAACGAGCGTGGGCAGGGCAATGTTGACAATGCTGCCGTCAATTGTCGCCAGAAAGATACCCATGGCTACGGCAGCCATGACGTACCACTTGCGGCTATAGTCCGGCAGTGCATGGTGCGCCCCACCCTCGGAGGGGCGGGGCGCGGGCTGCACCCTTTGGCTGGGTGATGTCATAGGTATTACCTGATCTCCGGTTAAATTTCTCGTCACGCGCAGAAGCTGCGACTTGTCCATGCGCGCCGGGTTACGCAGCTGCCTACATAACGGGTGACGCAAGCCGCCACACGGAATCGGCAAAGCGCCGCCAAACCGGTAGCTCTGCATAGGCCGCGGCGTCAAAAGGCGTGGAGTGCGCCATGTCGTCCATGAATTGCGCTTCCAGCTCACGCGTCTTCGCCGCATCGTAGAGGACGGCGTTCACTTCGTAATCCAGATTGTACGAGCGCGTATTCATGTTGCACGAACCAATCGTGCAAATCGCGCTGTCAATCGCAATCGTTTTGGCGTGAAAGTAGCCGCCGTCATAGAGATAGACCTTGACGCCCGCCGCTGCGACGTCCTTGAAGTAGGTGAGCGCGGCGCGATAGGGCATCTGGTATTTGGCGCCGCGCGGCGTGCAGATCATGCGTACATCCACACCGGCCAGCGCTGCCGACTTCATTGCTTCGAGAATTGTCTCATCGGGAATAAAGAAGGGAGATTGGATATAGCAGGTTGTCTTTGCCGAAACGATCATCTGAAAGATCATCTGGCGCAGGCTCTTGAACTGCGAATCGGGGCCCCCCGCCACAACTTGAACAGGGAGAAGCTCTGTGACGTCGTCGACGCTGGGAAAGTAGGTTTCGTCGTCAAAGTGCTCGTCAGTCGTTGCGTGCCACATGGCCACAAAAAGCCCTTGCAGCGCCAACGCGCCGCCACCATGAATGCGAATCTGCGTGTCGCGCCAGCGCGGCCAGAGAGTGCCCGGCATCTGCTCACGGTCAAGGTTCATCCCGCCGAGGTAGCCCACTTTGCCATCCACAACCGTCATTTTGCGGTGGCCGCGGTAGTTGGCATTGTGCAGGGTGCGCAGGCTGTTGAAGGCCATGTAGGGCATCATCTGCACACCGCCGGCCCTCATCTCCGCCATATACTCTTTGCCGATTGAGCGCCTGCTCATGGCGTCGTACAGGGCGCGCACCTCTACACCCGCCTGCGCGCGTTCAATCAGAACCTCCTTGACCTGCTGCGTGAAGGGGTCATTGCTCCAAATGAAATAGAACATGTGGATATGATGCTGCGCTCCCCGCAGGTCCTGGAGCAGGCTGGGATAGAAAGCATCTGTATCCTGCAGGATATCAACCTCATTGCGCGCAGTGATCCCCGAAAACGAATTTTCGCGCACAAGGCGCATGAGCTTTTCGTTGTACGACTCCGGCTTTTCCTCTTTAACCCGCTGCGCAACTGCGTACGGGTTGCTTGCCCTTGTGCGCAGCCGTGCAATCAGGTCATCACTCAGTGCGCTTTGTGCCAGCTTCTTCTCATGGCTGAAGGCCTTCCAGTTGCGCCCCAGGAAGAGGTAGATCAGCAGACCGATCACGGGCATGATATAGAATGCCAGCAGCCACGCGAGTGTCGATTTGGGGTTGCGATTTTCCAGCACGATAAAGACAGTCACACTGACAATATAGAGTGCAGCAACCCACCAGATGATATTGCTTAGCACATGCAGCTCCGTTAAATGCAAATGACATGCAGTGATCGGTCCCGTGCCGCGTGCAAAAAGATGCGGCCCACATTGCCACCCATGACGGTGTGGCGCGTGGCGTTACACCGTCATGGGCAGGAAGTAGAAGGCGAGCGCAAGAATGCCGTAGACAGCAATCAGCATCGCGCCCTCCAGCCAGTTGGAGCGACCATCAATCGCCACCAGCGCTGCAATGAGAGACGCCGCAATCATGGCCACCATTTCCGGCGTATTGAACTCCAGCGCCATGGGGTTGCCCATCAGCAATGAAACGAAGACCAGCACGGGTGCCACAAAGAGCGCAATTTGCAGGCTGGAGCCAAACGCAATCGAGAGGCTCAGGTCCATGCGATTCTTCATCGCCACCTGCACAGCCACGAGGTGCTCCGCTACATTGCCGATAATCGGCACCACAATAATGCCCACAAAGAATTCGGTGAGCCCGAGTGCATGTGTCACCCCTTCCAGCGCGCCCACCAGCAGCTCGGACATGAGGGCAAGGCCCACCACCGCCAGCGCCATCGTAATCAGGGCACGCCGCTGCGACCAATGTACACCCGTCTCCTCCGCAACCTCGGCTTCAATGCCCGTCGCCTCAAGCACGCCACCACCGTGGCCAGGGCCTGCATCCTTGTGGCCCCAGATGGTATAGATAATCGCCAGAACGTACATGCCAAGGATGACAGCCGCCGTTGTCAGGCTGAGCAGTTCCACGCGGCGTGCGTCCGGCTCAATCAGGGCGCTAAAGAAGGAAGGCACGGTAATCAGAATCGCAGCCAGGACAACAAGTGTTGCATCCAGCGACACCCGCTCACGGTTGAAGCGCTGCACGCCGTGACGCAATCCGCCCAGGAGCAGGCTTGCACCCAGGACAAAGAGGAGATTGCCCAGGATCGAGCCGATGATGGATGCCTTAACAAGTTCCAGCGCGCCGGCGCGAATCGCCACAATCGTGATGATCAACTCAGCCGCGTTGCCCAGGCTGGCGTTGAGCAGGCCGCCAATCTGCGGCCCCGTTTTGGCGGCAATCGACTCTGTGGCCTCGCCCATGAGTCCGGCCAACGGAATAATTGCAAGCGCTGCCGTAAAGAAGATGACCGTATCTCCCCATCCCAGCCATTCGGCCAGGAGCGAAAGAGGCAGGAAGATTAGCAAAAAATGAATGATGCGCATGATGCCTCGTTTCCCCTCGAAGCTAGCGATTGAAACTGAGATTTCTATGCCTGAACTGCCGCAATTTGTCTGTGCAGAACGCGTTTGACAACCAGAAGCACAAGGAAAGCAACGCCCAGCAGCATGACCGACAGGGTAAGCGCGAGGCTGATATCAAGCTCAATNNTCCAGCGCCCCTGCACCGTCGAGCCGCGCAGCCTCTTCCAAATCATGCGAGACAGCGCCGAAGCCCGCGATTGCTGCCTTGACGAAGAAGGGTGATGCAATGAAGAGTTGCGCCATGACGACGGCCACTGGCGTAAAGACAACCTCAATCCCCAGCAGGCTGAGAGGCTGACCCAACAGGCCGCGCCGCCCAAAAGCCATCAGCAGCGCCAGCCCCGCCACCGCCGGCGGCAGCACCATGGGCAGATCGATGAGTGTCTCCACAACTGTGCGCCCGCGAAAGCGACGGCGCGACAGCAACCACGCCGGCGGCAACCCCAACAGAACGGCCAGCGCCGTTGCCGTTGTGCTTGTAATCAGGCTGAGGCGCATGGCCTGCAACGCCACAGGGTCGCGCAGTGTCCTGCCCAGGTCACCCAGCGGCGTACGCAGCAGCAGCGCCACGATAGGGATCGCCAGAAAAAGCAGGAGAGGCAGACTCGCTGCAACCAGCCACACGTCCCCCCCACGTGCTTGCGACGGACCCCTCGCGCCTGCTCCATCCACGGCTCAACACCTCGATGATTCGTGCGCAGGTCGCGCACCCAAAAAGCTGCCGCAGCGCACCTGGGCCGCGGCAGCCAGTGGAGATAGTGTAGTTGCGTTAGCGCATTGTTACAACTCGAGCGGAAGCGCCTCTGCCGGCAAGGCACCAGCGCACGCCCATAGCGTGCTGCGGCGGTAAAACCCACAGCTTTGAGGCTGTGCTATACTCGAACCAAACGAGACGAAAGGGCGCGCTGATGTCGAATGCAATTGTCTATCACGCAGTACAGGCCGCACATGCGCAGGGCGACGGCGTGGCCGTTGCCACCATCATTGCCGTGCGCGGCTCTGTGCCGCGCGAGGTGGGTGCAAAGATGATGATCCACCCCCTCGGTCGCCATGC
>DIAV01000388.1:5104-5699 GCA_002415895.1 Anaerolineales bacterium UBA5069
ATGCAGGATGGCCTGCCGCGCACAGTGACCGTTGACCTCACAGAGCCTCTCGCTATGGAAAGCACAGGCGTCTGCGGAGGCATCATGGATGTCTTTATTGAGCAGTGGCTGCCGGAGCAGGCGTTGCCATGAGCAGTCCCGTCCTGCAAGCCCTCATTGCGGCGTTGGAGGTGCGCGCAGCCGTAGCATTCGTGACAGTTGTGGCCGCGTCGGGGGATGCAGGAGCGCTGCTGGGCCGGCACATGCTCGTTTGGCAGGGGGACGTGCGCGCGCCGCTGAGCGACTTTGACACAGACCCGCAGCTTGAGCACCGCATTGTGGACGCGGCAGAAAGCGCATTGCGCGTGGGCAACCATGCCACCGTTGCGTTTGCAACCGATGCTGGCGCGCTCACCTGCTTCATTGAGGTGCAAACGCCCCCCGCGCACCTCATCATCTGCGGCGCGGGACACATTGCCGTGCCTCTGGCGCAGATCGCGCACCTGTGTGACTTTGAAGTCAGCGTCATCGACGATCGCGCCCAGTATGCGAGCCAGGCACGCTTTCCCTCGGCCGACCGCGTGATCGCCGGCGACTTTCGCACCGAACTTGCGGC
>DIAV01000064.1:0-6236 GCA_002415895.1 Anaerolineales bacterium UBA5069
CAGTCCCTTGCTTAGCCACGCCTGCGCTGCATCAAGCGCGGGCAGTTGTTCCGGCGCGGTATTCACCAGCAATTCCCACGCCTCACCATAGGGCGCCCATTGCGCCTCACAGTGGTTGATATGCGCCAGTGAAACCTCGCCGGCTTCCGGCTCGCCCAAATAGTACACAATGGTGCGGTCAATGTCATAGGAGCGGATGAAGCAGGTGTAATTGAGCAGCGTGCGACATTCTTCATGCACACGCGCCAGCGCAAGGCCCGTCTCATTGGTGAATTCGCGGCGCGCCGTCTCGAGATCACTCGCGCCAGGCGCGACACGGCCTCGGGGAAATTGCCACTGATCAAAGAAACAGTTGTAGATTAGGAGAAATTCGGGGCCATTGACGCCGCGCCGCACAGGGATAATCCCTGCACTGCGGCGCGTGAGTGGTTCGCGTGCCACAGTCAGCGCATGCTCGAGTGACAGGCGCCCCGTATAGAGCGCCTGCCCCACAATCACGCCCTCAATATTGTAGTGCTCATGCTCCTTGAGGATGGCAATATCATCAATGCTGCCCACACCACCCGACGCAATGACCTTGAGGCCCGTCAGATCACCCAGGCGCGAGGTCCGCTCCACATCCACGCCGCCAAGCATGCCATCGCGGCTGATGTCGGTGTACAGCACACGCTTGACGCCCAGCGCCGCCATGCGATGGCCCAGTTCCACCACATCCACATTGCTGCTGCTCTTCCAGCCGTGGGTGGCAACCATGCCGTCGCGCGCATCAATCGCGATGACGATGCGCTCGTCGCCCCAGCGCGCAATCGCTTCGGTGACAATCTGTGGGTCGTTAACGGCAACCGTGCCAAGCACAACGCGGTCTGCGCCCAATTCCAGGGCGAGGCGAATGTCCTCCTGGCTGCGCAGGCCGCCGCCAAACTGGATTTTGATGTCCACCGCTGCGCGTATCTCGCGCAACCGCCGCAGGTTGATGGGCATACTCTCATCCAGCAGCGCGCGCACAGGAGTGGGCGTATCGTCCCCCGCGCGCGCCACACGCACGTTGCCGCTGCTGTGCAGCATGTCGATCTGCGCTTGTGTCGCGCCCAGCGCGCCGTCCAGGTTAACCACATGCAGCCACTTTGCGCCGCAGTCTGCCCACTTGCGCGCCACTGCAGCGGGATCCTCGCCAAACACGGTCTCCGCGTTAGGGTCGCCCTGGCGCAACCGCACGCAACGGCCGCCGCGCAAATCGATGGCAGGATAGATAATCATGCTCAGGGGTGTCCATTCAACAATGTGTAGGTGGAAGCGAGCGGCGCAGGTGGAGCCATGCCCCATACGACAGACGAGCGTGGGAATTCGCGGGAATTCGTCAGGCTGCGCGTGCGAAATGCCGCGCCCCCAATCTAGCACACACAGCAGCGCCGGATTCGTAACATCACTCCGCTTTGGCAAGCGTTATGCGGGAATCTACTTAGCTTTGCAGGCGGCATTTCATGCGGGGACGTCAGCGCGCTGCACCATGCGCATGAAGTTGCGCAAAATGGCGAGGCCCACCATGTGGCTCTTTTCGGGGTGGGGCTGAATGCCCCAGGCGTTGCGGTAGCGCACGATGCTGGCATACGCAATGCCGTAGTCCGTGGTGGCGAGCACCGCCTCCGGCGCGACGGCATCACAGTAGTACGAGTGCGCAAAGTAGGCGTAGGCATTGGCGGGCAGGCCGTCCACCAGCGGATCGCTGCGCTGCACCGTCAGCGCGTTCCAGCCAATTTGCGGAATGCGCAATGGGTGGCCCACAGCAGAGGTCGGATCCTCCATGCCATCGGGAAAGCGGCGCACCTGCCCGGGGATGATGTGCAATCCCTCATGCTGGCCCATTTCTTCGCTGCCATCAAAAAGCAGTTGCATACCCACGCAAATCCCCAGCAGCGGCAAGCCGGCCTGCACGGCCTCGAGCAGGGGCGCCTCAAAGCCCTGGCTGCGCAGGTTGTTGACTGAATCACCAAACGCGCCCTGCCCCGGCAGCACGACCGCGCGCCAGTGCGAGAAGTCCGTGGGGCGATCGACAATATCCACGGCGATCCCCAGCGGCCCCGCTACGGTGACGAACGACTTGTAGACGCTGCGCAGGTTGCCCACGCCGTAGTCAATGATGGCGATCATGTGATGAAAAGAGATCCAACTGTTGCGTGCCGGCTGCTTGTTCCTCCGGAAGCGGGGTAATGGCAGCAGGCTCAAAGAGAAAATCGCTCATGGGGTTGTGCGCCTTGTAGCGCGCCAGCGCCAGTGGCCGGTTCTGCACGGCGTAGCAGTAGACGCAGCCGTGCGGGCATGTGTCATACTCGCCAATGTCGCGCGATTTGTAGCATTCGCATTTGTCACGCGTCCCATCGATCTTCGCCGCGATTGTCTTGTCCGCCAAACCCTCCATGCGCGATTTATCCACGCAGTGGGCAACGCCTACGCCCGCCACCTGCAGTTCAGGCTGCGCGCAAAGCACCATCTGCATGCCATTGTCTGCGGCAATGGGCGCAAGCTGCCTCAGCAGCGCCTGCGCAATCTCCGCATCGGCCGCGTACAATTGAAAAGCATGCTCCTTCTCTGCGGCCGCGATGTTGGTGCGTGTCTTCTTGTACATCTGCACAAAGGAGACAACCACCTCATCGGTTGCGCCCTTAAGCTGCGACGCCAGCCTGCCGAAGTTCTCCACGTGCCAGGCAAAGGGCGTCAGCGAAGAAAGCACAATTGTGTCATAGCGCCAGACGGCCACGCGTGGGTGATAGCGCTCGGCCAACTGTTGCAGCGTGCGGACAGATGCCTCTGCGTCGACCACACGGCTCTCCAGTTCACGCGGGTAGCCGTTGATGGTGTACTGCACCATGAAGGGCATCTCACGCTGCCGGACTTCCTCCAGCACAGGCAGGAAAGGTGCAAGGTTCTTCGTCCAAAAGACGAAGCCGTCCACATCCGCCGGACGCAACGATACACGCGGCTGCTGGAGCGTGTTGTAGGGATTCACGTAGCGACAGTAGCCCGCCGCCAGCCGGTTGCGAAACCACTCGGCATAGAATGCGGGTATATCGGTGCGGACGGACGCTGAGATTAGCATTGTGCTATCTTTTCGTTCGGAGTACGTCTACGAACGTGAAGGGACAACTACTTCCCTTTGGGTAGAAGAAGATTCGCGGATTTCTATCGAAGTCTCGATTGTAGTCAACGAGAGCGCTTCGGTTATCTGGAACGTATCGAGGGATTCCGACTCTGTGAATTGGTTCAAGCCCAGCTTCACTATACGCATTATTAATCATTTCACGGACATAAGGTGGTCGTTGGTCGTTGCTATCAGTAACAACGACAAGCGCGTCATGATCAATTTGATAGCTGACACTTTGCAGCAAACGCACAATATCATCCGGCCGATTCTTATGCTCCGATAGCACGAACTGCAGTGATACAATGTCAGGGCTCTCGGCAAAACCGAACTCGTCAGCAAAGTCAATATCGCATGTTGACGACGCAGACCTCGTCTGCGCATCGATTTGTACCTGCCCTCTTGACGCTCTCAACGCATCTGCAGAGCAGTGGCGTGCGACGATACCGAAAACGTCGTCCCACTCATCAAGCACATCCCAACTCCGAAAGACCACCGTGCATCGGCCCATAACAGGGACCGTCAGGAGTTTCAGAGTTCCAAGAAGTTCAGTACCCGGCCCACCGCCAACCGACGCGATCTTGAGGGTCGCATGTTGACGTACTCTCTTTCTTAATTTCTCCGATTCTTGGCGAAGCCCAAGTTCAAACATGTAGGCATGAGCTCCGACATATGTATGCAAATAGCCCACTCGGCACGGAAGCACATCATAACGTAGATTCTTTCTGCCAGATTTGTAGCCTTTCGACAAGAGATCTGCTTCCTTACACACTTGCTCGTTGCACTCTTCCAAGCTCCATCCCATCCGGATCTGCATTTGTGCTACTGCATCGTCCAACATCATCTTGATTCGATCGAAGTAGAAGTTGTCGAACCGTTCATGCGTCGGGTAACAGTAGGAATCTTCCATAATCGTTGGTTTCGGGGTGGAGTGATCGGCGTAGATGGGAGAAACGAGAACTCAGTCTGACTGGGCCGTTAGAGTTAGCGCGGCAACTCTCGCGGCGTCTCCGCACCGCTCAACTCCAGCGTCTTCACCATCGCGGGCGGCCACTTCTTGCGGTGAATGGCCAGCGTCAGCTCGCGAATGCGCAGTTCGGCGTGCTCCACCTCAACGGGCGTCAGGTCGCCACTCTGCGCGGCCTTGTCAAAGAGGTCCTCAAACATCACCGTGAGCCTGCCCGTGCTGTCGAACCAGAGACCCAGCAGCAGGCTGGGCGCAATCAGGCGCGTGTCGCGCCGCCGCCACGATGCGCAAATGGGTGCATAGAAACCCGCCGCCTTCTTCTCCGTGTTGAAATACTTCTCCACAATCTGCTCAGACTCCTGCAGCCAGAAGCGGAACCAGACATAGCCCGGCCCGCCTACCACCGTGCGGCCAATGCGCTGTTCAGGCGCGGTGGGCCGCCACGTGGCGCGCTCCACCAACATGCCGGTGAGCCACTCGGTGCGGTAGTCCGTCATGTCGGGGACGTTCTGCCACGCCCCGCTGGAGATGAATGTGAGTTTGCGGGCCATGTGCGGTCTTTATCAGGTGGGCGTCGACGTAAGGCCGGCGCAATAAACCAACGTCGCATTCTGTTCTGTTGAACTCAACACAGCGTCTCTGCATGCTGACACCGCAGTGAGAACGCATTGACGCATGGGACATCTAAAGGGGCAACAGCACGGAAGAGCGGTGCTTCTTGATTGCCTTTGCCTGCGCCTTTGCGCCTGCGCGCCATGTCGTTCACATAGAGGTCAGGTGCTCTCGGTCGGCAGCGCCGTCGCCTCCGCCAGCCCAGGAATATGCTGCCGCCGCAGGCTCAGCAGCCCCAGCACGAAAACAATGGGGAAAACCATCGTCACAATCAGCCCAATGCGCAGCCCAAGCTGGTCGGGTGTGAGGCTATAGGCGATTGCCCACGCCGCCATGCGCTGCGAACCCTGCACCAAGTCGGACGTAACCCCGGCCAGCCACGGGCCTATTGCTGCCCCCACGTCGCCAAAGATCGCCAGAATGCCAAACATCACCGTGCCGCCGCGTGGAAAGATTGCGGCGCTCGTACTGAAGGTACCCGGCCACATCAGCGCCACGGCAAGCCCCGTCACTGCGCAGCCCATGAGGGCCACGACCGGATTCTGTGCAAACACGGTGATGAGATAGCAGGCCACACAGACAACGCCACTGACCAGCAGCGCCTGTTGCAGGTGAATGCGGTGGCCCCAGAAGCCGTATACAAGACGTCCCACGCCCATGAAGGCCGCAAAGAGAAAGGGCCCCAGCAAATCGCCTGCCAGCTTGGGCACGCCCAACCCCTTCTCGGCAAAGAGCGACGACCACTGCGACATGGTCAGTTCAGCCGATGCCCCGCAGACCATGAGCACGAGCGCAATCTGAAATGTGCGCTTGCTAAAGAGCATTCGCGCCGACATGAGTTCATGGTGCGGCGGCACAGGCATGAGCGGCACCCGTAGAAAGCGCAGCAGGTTGTACAGCGGTACGCTGGCCCACAGTACGGGCAGTACATACCACATCTCACTGCCCAGCGCCCACACCAGCAGCGTGGTAATCAGCACCACGCCCATTTGCCCCCAACAGTAAAAAGAGTGCAGCAGGCTCATGGCTGACGCCTTCGCATCACCCGGCAGCGACTCAACCACCGGGCTGACCATGACCTCAATAATCCCGCCGCCCACGGCATAAATCATGACCGCGACGATCAGCCCCATGTAGGGCGTGGGGAAGATGTGCGGGAAGATCGCCAGCCCGACTAACCCGGCCGCACTCATGAGATGCGCAAGCACAAGCATGCGGCGATGACCCACGCGGTCAGCATAGCGTACGGTAAGGATATCGGCGGCAATCTGGGTGCCAAAGTTGATGAGAATCAGGCGGCCAATTTGCTCAAACGAAATCGAAAATTCGTCCTGGAAGATGATAAAGAGCAGCGGTGCAAGGTTGTTGACAATGGCCTGCGTAATGTAGCCGAGATAGCAGGCAATAAGGGTGTCTTTGTAGGTGTAGGTCATAAAGCCATCTTCTGTTTGTGTCCGGCATCAACGTGACGGCTCAACATAAAGCCACAGTGGAAGCAACGCAATGCAAAGATGGGCAGAA
>DIAV01000064.1:6465-6966 GCA_002415895.1 Anaerolineales bacterium UBA5069
CTTTGCGTTGCGATTTGGCTGTGGGTTTCACTGCGGTATGACTTTAGTACTTGCGCACCACGGCACGGTAGGCCTCGGGCATACGGAACTGGATCAGCTGGCGCTCTTCGCGCACCTCGCGCACGGCGTCCAGATCAATGGTCGCCACGGCATAGCCTTCCACCGGATCGGCCAACACAGAGTAGACTTCGGCGCGCGGCCCCACGATCAGGCTGTCGCCCTCAAAGCCGCGCGTCGGCTCCTCGCCCACGCGGTTGGCCGCGGCCACAAAGATCGCGTTCTCGCACGCGCGGCTAATCAGATGTGCGCGCCACGAGTCATGATATTGCTTCTCCCAATTGGCGCTCACAGTCACCAGTTCTGCGCCATCAAGCGTCAGCGCACGCGCCGTCTCGGGGAAGACAAGATCATCGCCCGCCGACAGGCCAAAGCGCCCCCAGTCGGCCTCCACCGTAATAAAGCGAAACCCATTACGGTAGACCTGGCGCTCTTCGCCCAGCA
>DIAV01000217.1:0-2816 GCA_002415895.1 Anaerolineales bacterium UBA5069
CGCTTCCCCGCGCCCAGGGCCTCCACCACAGCGGGCGGCACCTCAAGCCCTGTTGCCGTCTTGCCTTCCAATCGAACCAGCGTGCGAAACTGCATATCGATCTCCTTGTCCTGCACAAATGCGCGTGCGCTACGAACACCACAGCGCACTGCCGCGCATCAGGGTGGAATGCTGCCTGTGCATAGCCGACATGGTGACAGCCAGCGCCCCATGCTACAATGACGCTGCACCACACGACAGATGCGCGCCGCGCATATCCAATGATCAGGCGCGCGCAGCAATCCCTTTCACATTCGCTATGAATCCCGAATCGTTGCTCCAACCCCATGTGCGCGGTCTCGCGCCCTATATACCCATTCTCCCCTTCGAGGCGCTCTCGCGCAAGCTCGGGCGCGCGCCCGAGACACTGCTTAAGCTCGACGCCAACGAAAATCCCTACGGCCCGCTGCCCGCCGTACTCGACGCCCTGCGCACCTACCCCTATTACCACATCTACCCCGACCCGCAGCAGAACGAGCTGCGCGACGCGTTGGCCGCAAGTCTGGGCGTGCCTGCGTCGCTGATCCTGCCCACCCACGGCGCCGACGAGATGATCGACCTGCTCTGTAGGCTCTTTCTTGGCCCCGATGACCATGTGCTCAACTGCCCACCCACCTTCGGCATGTATGAGTTCGACACTGCCCTCCAGGGTGCGCACGTAGTTGATGTACCCCGCCTTGCCGATTTCGCCGTGGATGTCGCCGCGATTGAGCGCTGCGCCTGTTATGGTGAAGACGCCGGCACGCAGAGCCCCAAACTGCTCTTTCTCACGTCGCCCAACAATCCTTCGGGCAACCTGCTCCCTGATGATGACCTGCGCAGACTCCTTGCGCTGCCATCGCTCATCGTTCTCGATGAGGCCTACATCGACTTTGCCGACGCGCCCAGCCGCGCCCCGTGGGTGCTCGATCACCCCAATCTCGTTGTCCTGCGCACCTTCAGCAAGGCCGCCGGTATTGCCGGCCTGCGTCTTGGCTACGGCATCTGCCCGCCCTGGCTCATGCCCCATCTACTCACCTTCAAGCAGCCCTACAACGTCAATGTCGCCGCCACGGTCGCCGGGCTTGCCACCCTGCGCCACAGCGACGAAGTGGCCGCCGTTGTCGAACGCATCAAGGCGACGCGCGGCCGCCTCTATGCGGGGCTTGCCGCCATCGACTGGCTGCGCCCCTACCCATCGCACGCAAACTTTATCCTCTGCGACGTTCTAGGTCGCGACGCGCGCGACGTGCAGCGCGCCCTCGAAGCGCGCGGCATTCTCGTGCGCTACTACGACAAACCGGGCCTGCGCAACTGTATCCGCATTAGCGTGGGCGATGAGGCCGCATTGCCTGTATTGCTACACGAATTGAACGCGCTGCCATGAACATGCACTGTGGAATTCAGGAATTCGCGATGCCCTCCACACACACAACTCGCAAATCGATGCGGGGCGCAACCGCTGCCCTGCTGCTTGTCGCCACACTTGCGGGCTGCGCGCCCGCCGCACCCCCTTCAAACGCCAACATCCAGGAGATCATGCTGCGTGCGTCGGCACTGGAAAGCGCCGGCAATTATGCAGATGCACTCACCGATCTCGATGCGCTCCTTGTGCTTGCGCCCGACAACCCCGACGCACACATTCTGCGCGGCGCAGTGCTTACCGCGCTCGGTCGCGCCGATGAAGCCGCCGGCGACTTCCAAACCGCGCTGCGGCTACGCCCCAACGCCGCCACCATTCTTGCCATGCAAGCCATTGCCTACGCGCAATCGGGCAAGCACGCCGCCGCTCAAACCGACCTCAGCCGCGCCTTGCAGCTTGGCCTTGGCGAGGAGCAGGCCGCCCAGGTGCGCAAAGTCATTGATGACACAGCCGCCACGCAGCCGTAACAGAAAGACACACCGTGAACGAATACAACCCCAATCGCCAGGCCCATATTGAGCGCCGCACTGCCGAGACGGATGTCGAGCTAACGCTCGTCATCGACGGAACGGGACGCGCCGCCATCCACACCGGCATTGGTTTCCTCGACCACATGCTCACCCTCTTTGCCGGTCATGGCCTCTTCGACCTGACCATCAAGGCCACGGGTGATCTGCACATAGACGAGCACCACACCGCCGAAGATGTCTGCATCTGCCTGGGCAAGGCCTTTGATCAGGCCCTGGGCGACAGACGCGGCATTACCCGCACCGCCGACAGCTTTGTCCCCATGGACGAGGCGCTGGCCCACGTTGTTGTAGACCTGGGCGGCCGCGCCTATTGCGTTGTCGATGCGCCCTTCGTCACCGATCGCCTCGGGCAACTGGGTACCGACCTCATTGCTCACCTTCTGGAAAGTATCGCCATCCACGCGCGCATGAATCTGCATGCGCGCGTCCTCTATGGCCACAATGATCACCACAAGGTGGAGGCGCTTTTCAAGGCCCTTGCCCGCGCCCTGGACGCTGCCAGCCGCGTCGATGCCCGCCGCCAGAACAGTGTGCCCAGCACCAAGGGCACTGTTACTGCCTAGCCCCTATCATTCACTGGAGGCTCCCATGCCCTACGGCTATCACGGCAATATCCTGCACGTCAATCTCACCACAGGCGCACTCACAGTCGAGCAACCTGACGACGCCTGGTACCGCCTCTACATGGGCGGCTCCAACTTCGGCCTCTACTACATCCTCAAGCACATGCCCCCCGGCGCCGACGCGCTCGGCCCCGACAATGTGCTTACCGTCATGCTCTCCGTCGTAACCGGCGTGGCCTTCTCCGGCCAAAGCCGCATGACGCTCAATGCCAAATCGCCCCT
>DIAV01000217.1:3027-4456 GCA_002415895.1 Anaerolineales bacterium UBA5069
GATGACAAGGTGGAAGTGGCCTGCTGCGGCCAGGCAGGCGAGCAGCTCGTCAAGTTTGCCGCCGTCATGAACATGCGCAACCGCGCCGCCGGACGCACGGGCATGGGCGCAGTCATGGGCTCCAAGAACCTCAAGGCGATTGCCGTGCGCGGCATGGCCAAACCCGAACTGGCCGACACCGCAGGCGTGCGCCGCATTGCCCAGGCGGGCGGCAGAGAGATCAAGTCCAACCATGGCCTGGCCGAGTTTGGCGAACAGGGCACGGCCAGCGTTGTACGCGCCAACAACGACGTGGGCGGCCTGCCCACCTTCAACTACAAATCGGGCGAATTTGCACAGGCCGAAGACCTCACCGCCGAACGCATGGCCGAAACGCTGCTTGTTGGCCGCGACACCTGCTATGCCTGCGTCGTGCGCTGCAAGCGCGAAGTGGCCAGCGACGGCAAGTACAAAATTCCCAAGGAACTGGGCGGCCCCGAGTACGAGTCCATTGCCACCCTTGGCTCCTACTGCGGCATCTCCGACCTCGAAGCGGTCTCTTATGCCAACGCCCTCTGCAACGATTATGGCCTCGACACCATCGCCGCGGGCGCAACCATTGCCTGGGCTATGGAATGCTTTGAGGACGGCATCCTCACACTGGAAGAGACCGATGGCCTCGCGCTGCACATGGGCGACGCCGACGCCATGATCGCCGCGCTCAAGGCGCTCGCCTTCCGCACGGGCAAGCTGGGCGACCTGCTGGCCGAAGGCTCTGCCGCCGCCGCCAAGCGGCTGGGTCCAGCCGCCCAGGCGCGCGCAGTCACCGTCAAGGGCACGGAGTTCCCCGCCCACATGCCCCAGGTCAAGCGCAGCATGGGGCTCATCTACGCCGTCAACCCCTTTGGCGCGGATCACCAATCCTCCGAGCATGATCCCTCCTATGAGGAGAGCAGCGGCCCCGTCAACCTGAGCCGCCTTGCCTATCTGGGGCTGACCACCCCCGTGCCCGCGACCGATCTTGGCCCCGAAAAGGTGGAGTTCACCCTCAAGACACAATACTGGACCTCCGCCACGGATGTCCTCAATCTCTGCCAGTTTGACTGGGGCGCCACGTGGCAACTCTACGGCCCCGAGGTTATGGCCGATGTTGTCAACGCCGTGACGGGGTGGGATGTCAGCGGCGACGAATTGCTCACGCTGGGCGCGCGCCGCGTCAACATGCAGCGCGTCTTCAACGCGCGCGAAGGCTTCTCGCGCGAGGAAGATGTGCTCCCGCCGCGCCTCCATGAGCCGCTTGTGGGCGGCAGCACGGCGGGCCTTGTTGTCACCCAGGCCGAAATCGAACAGGCCAAAGACCTATACTACCGCATGGCCGGTTGGGACATGGAAACCGGCAACCCCGAAGCCCATCGACTCGACGAACTGGGCATTGGCTGGATTGCCTGAA
>DIAV01000217.1:4588-11441 GCA_002415895.1 Anaerolineales bacterium UBA5069
CGCGGCGCGCAGCAAAGGTAAGCATCGCCATCAAGGATCGCATCCCCGATGACAGCGACTCGCTCCGCTCGAAGCCGGCAACCCTCACCCCATACGTTTGCACTTGCCACGCTCGTCCTCCTCTTCATGTGGGTCTACGGCCGCTTTGTCTTCAGCCTGTCGTTCGTCATGGACGACTACATCATCAGCACAAGCGGAATGTCCGGACCGCTGGCTGCGACACTGCGCGCCTCATTCGATGGCTCTCTAACGTGGTCGGGCTATCGCCCGCTCACTGAAGCAATCCGCGTTCTTATGATGCATGCGTTTGGCCTTCAGCTTATGTGGCCCTACTTCATCATATGTCTGGGCCTGCACCTGCTGAATACACTGCTCGCATATCGACTCGTGGGCCGTGTCAGCGGTAACGTCGCGTGGTCGTTCTTTGCTGCTGCGGTCGTCCTCTTGCTGCCCTCTCACAATGAATCCATCTTTTGGTTTAGCGCCATCGCGAATAGCCTTGGGCTCCTGTTCAGCCTCCTTGCTCTCGATTTCGCACTCACTTCGTTGTCGCGCAATGCCATGATCTGGCAGGTGGCGGCCGTTGCAGCCTACGGCCTGGCTGAACTCAGCTGTGAGGCAGCTATACTTCTCCCCATTCTCATCTTCACCGCCGAGTGGTTCCTCATTGGCCGTCCGCGCGGGCATCGGCTGCGCTTCTATTTCTTCATGGCAGCCGCAGCCGTCGCACTGCTCGGTTTGCGCCTTTACGCGCAGGGCAGCGTTGTAGTGCGCGCCCGAGAGGATTACGGATTTGCGCTCGGGCCACTCCATTTGATGCGCGGCTACCTGCTCATCGCCTACCAGATGATCGCCATGACCACCTCACCATACCCTGGCGCACCGACATTCGAGTACGCCCGCAACTGGCTTGCTTTTGACGAGTTCGAAGCCTGGTTCGCAATCGGCCTAACGGCGCTTTTATCCGCCGCAACCTTCTACCTCGCCTTGCACAATCAACCTGACGATTCGACGCCAAACGTGACGCGCCCTGGTCGCCGGCACTTATTCTGGATCGCCTGGGGTCTGCTTTGGATTGTCACCCTTGGCGTCCCCTTCGCCGGTCTCTCGGGACGCAACCCCGAGAACCGCTATACCTATCTGCTTGTCTTCGGCATGGCCGTCGCTCTCACAGCGCTGGTCTCCTGGCTCTACACGGCCACGCGCAGTCGCGTGCGCAGAGGACTTGTTATTACGTTCGCCGTCGCGCTCCTGGCCCTGTACAGCTATACCAGCACCAGCGACGCGCACGACTGGGCTGCTGCAGGTCGCATTGTCCAGTCAACCCAGCGCACGATTCTCGCCGCGGTGCCGAGCCTTGACGACGACCAAACCATTGCCCAGCTCGACATCCCCGCGCGTGTGGGCAGCGCCTACACCTTTGCGACCGACGCCACCTTTCAGGCTGCAATCCAGCTTCTTTACAAGACCGATCGACCCACCATTGCGCGTACCGAGAATCTCCGCAAATATCTGCGCGATAACCCCGCTGCCGCCGGCAAAACCTTCGTCTTCAAGTATGATGAAGCCACCGGAGACGTTGAGCCCACGGTCGCTGTCATCTTGTGCAACACACCTGACGATTGTTCGTTCTTTAAAGTGGCGCGGCCTGACGGCGTAGGCCTCAACAGCGGCACCCGTTATCTCGAACTTTACGACGTCAACAACCCCGAATTGGGCGGAGTCAGCCTCTACGCGCGTCTCGATCCATTTCAGTTTCTCGCCTGCTCATTCCGCCAGGACTGGGGCGTCCCGCTGGCCGAAGACGCGCTCACAGTCTATCCTTACGAAGAACGCTGCAAGGATGCCATTGCAGCGTTCCTGGCCAACAAGAGGTGAACAATGCGCACCGTCGTCATCACCGGCAGCACCCGCGGCCTTGGCTTTGCACTGGCCGAAGCGTTTCTCCAGCGCGATTGCGCCGTTGTCATTTGCGGCCGCACCGATAGCGCCGTTCACGCCGCACTCAGCACCCTCACTGGCCGCTACAATCCCGACCGCATTCTGGGCCAACCCTGTGACGTGGGCGACTTTGCCCAGGTGCAGGCGCTGTGGGATGCTGCCGCCGCCCATTTTGGCAGTGTGGATATCTGGATTAACAACGCAGGGCTGGGCGGCAAGATGAAGCCCTTCTGGGAAGTCGAGCCAGAGATCATTGACGCGATCGTCACCACCAATCTCATCGGCTCCATGTTCGGCAGCCGCGTGGCACTGGCCGGCATGTTGGCCCAGGGCAGCGGTGCGCTCTACAACATGGAGGGCTTTGGCAGCGACGGCGCCACGCGCCCCGGCCTCTCGCCCTACGCCACTACCAAATCCGCCATCCGCTACCTCACAGACGCGCTGCTTGCCGAAACGAAGGGCAAGCCCGTGCTGGTTGGCGCGATTAGCCCCGGCATGATGGTCACCGATCTCCTCCTGGCCAATGTTGCACCCGGCGAACAGAAGAGCGCCCGCCGCGTCTTCAACATCCTGGCCGACAAGGTCGAGACGGTTGCACCGTGGATTGCCGACAATGTGCTGGAGACGACAACCACCGGCGCACGCATTGTCTGGCTCACCAAAGCCAAAATCTACAAGCGCTTCGCCAGCGCACCCTTCCAAAGGCGCAACGTACTCGATTAAAGCAATTTTCCGGCCCGCACCCATGCACAATCCTCCGCAACCACGTCCGCATAGGGCAGGCCATGTCGCCGCGCTGGCCTCGCTCGTCCTCATCTTCCTCTGGGTTTATGGCCGTTTCGCCTTCGGCCTCTACTTTGTGATGGATGATTTCATCCACAGCGCCAGCGAGATGACCGGCCCGCTCTGGCCCACGCTGCGCGATACCTTCACGGGCGCAATCTCCTGGTCTGGCTACCGCCCACTGAGCACAGCTTTTCGTGTGCTGATGACTCACGCCTTTGGCCTCGAGCGCATGTGGGGCTACTACGTCATCTACCTGGGCCTGCATCTGCTCAACACGCTGCTGTCCTATCGCGTGGTCCGACGCGTGGCGCGCAGCACGCTCTGGGCCTTCATTGCGGCGGCCGTCGTGCTCCTGCTCCCCTCGCACAATGAGGCTGTCTTCTGGTTTGCAGCCACCTCCAATCTGCTGGCCCTCTGCTTCAGCCTGCTCGCGCTGGATTTTGCGCTGACTGCCTTTGAGCGCCCGGGCCTCGCCCCGCAGATTGCCGTGGCCGCCGCCTATGGCTGCGCGATCCTTGCCTACGAAGTGACGCTGGCGCTGCCCCTGCTGATCCTGCTTGCCGATTGGATATGCAGCGGGCGCGCCGTGCACAAGCGCGTGCGCCTCTACCTGCTGCTTGCACTCACCGCGGTCGCGCTCATCCTGCTTCGCCTGCTCGTGCAGGGCGGCAGCCTTGTGCCCGAGCGCGGCGACTATGCCGCCAGCCTCGAATTGGGCCACTTCGTGCGCGGCTACCAGCTCCTCTTCGGCCAGATGCTGCTCCTCTACACCTCGCCCTACCCCGGCGCTCCGCTCTACGCGTGGGGGCGTACCTGGCTTGATCCGGCCGGCCCGCTGGCCCTGTTCACCATCGGGATGACGCTGCTGCTCACCGCCATCACCTTTGTCGCATCGCTGCGTGCCGAGCGCGTGGCCCATGTGCGCGGCGAAACGCAATCCGTCGCCAGGTGCGCGCTGTGGCTTGTGTGGGGGCTGTTGTGGATGCTCATCATGGGCTTTGCCTTCGCCAGCCTCACGGGGCGCAACCCCGAAAACCGCTATACCTATCTGCTCTCGTTCGGCTTCGCTGTCGCGTTGGCGGCGCTGGTCGCCGCCCTGCACCAGTTGCTCCATAAAGTGCGCTTTCTCCAATATGCCCTGCTTGGTGTTGTGGCCGGGCTCATATCGTTCTACGCCTTTGTCAGCGTGGGCGACGCGCTGGATTGGACGGCCGCAGGCGCAATTGTGCGCACAGCGCAGGAGTCCATTCACGCCGCCATTCCCGATCTCGAGGCCGACCAGGCCATTGCCCAGATCGGCATCCCCGCGCATGTGGGCAGCGCCTACACCTATTCCATTGAGCGCGCCTTTCAGGACGCCATGTTCCTGCTCTACAGACAGGGACAGCCCGGCTTTGCCGACAATCAAACGCTGCGCGCGTGGTTCAACGACAACCCCGCACGCGCCCATCAAACCTACGCCTTCTCGTGGGACGAAGCGACGCAGAGCATAATCCCCATTGTGGCGGTCATTCTCTGCCAAACCTATGACGACTGCCAGTACTTTGAGTTGCGTCGTCCCGAAGGCTCCAGCAAGAATCGCGGCCTGCGCTACGTACAAATCTACGATCCCGAGAATCCCCAAATGGGCGGCGTCGGCCTCATGGCCACCCTGCAGCCCTACGCCGTACGCGGCTGCTACATCTTTCAGGATTACAACGTCCACACCGACCCCGCCGCCTTCTGGGATTACCCGCAGGACCAGCGCTGCGCCGACGCGATTACCGCCTTCTGGGACTACAGCGAATAACCGCGCTAAGAACATAGATTAGCGTGGGAACAACAAGCATAAGTGCGGATATCTGCGCGTGTCCTTGCTTTTTCCGCTGTTATCTGTGTTCAACGTGCGGTTCTTCGCTGGTCCTTGCGTACTTCGCGTTGCGCGATTGTTTTCATTCCGGTATCCCTCTGGTGCATGATAAGGCGCTAAGTGCCGCGCCAAACACAAGCGCGCACCACACGCCAAGGACAGTGACGCACGTGAACCCTGCATCCGCACCCGCTGAACCCACGCAGTCTGCCGTCCCCATGCTCTTTCTTGTGGCCACGCCCATCGGCAACCTGGGCGACATTTCGCTGCGCGCCCTGGAGACACTGCGCGCCGTCAATGTGATTGCCGCAGAAGATACGCGCACGACGGGGCGCCTGCTCCAGCACTTTGACATTCACAAGCCCCAAATTGCTTTCCACGAGCACAACGAAGAGCAAGCCGCCAATCGCATCTTTGGCTTCCTCACCAGCGGGCAATCGGTGGCGGTCGTGAGCGATGCCGGCACCCCGGGTATCAGCGACCCCGGCTTCACGCTTGTGCGCCGCGCCATTGCCGAAGGCTATGCCGTCACCATGATCCCCGGCCCGTCGGCGCTGCTCATGGCGCTTGTGCTCTCCGGCCTGCCCAGCCACTCCTTCACCTTCCGCGGTTTCCCGCCGCGCAAGTCGGGTGCACGCCGTCGCTTCGTGGAGATTGACGCCACGTCGCCCCACACGCTCGTTTTCTATGAAAGCCCCTACCGGCTGGCTGCTTTCCTCGAGGATTGCATTGCAGTCCTGGGCGATCGCCGCGCCGCCCTCGGCAACGACCTCACCAAACTCTACGAGAAGGTAGATCGCGGCCTTCTTTCGGAACTGCATGCGGCCATCGCAGGCAAAACGCTCAAGGGTGAATTCGTCGTCGTCATCGAAGGTGCGCGCGCCGAGTAACAAAACGGGCGGGCCCAATGGCCCGCCCGATGCTTGCACAAAACGCACCATTGCGCACAGGGATCCCTACGCGCTGTCTGCGCGGTCTGCGCGGTCTGCTCTGCCGGCTCTGCCGGCTCAGTCTCTACAGCACGCCGCAAAGCCGCGCAGCACCATGTCGTTCTCCTCGGGTGTGCCCACGGTTACGCGCAACATACCGGCCAGCTCTGCATAGCCGCCATTGTCCGACACCAGCACGCGCTCCACCTCCAGCAGGTGGCGAATCAGCGCTTTCACGTCGCATGCAGGCTGCACCAGCAGGAAATTCGTGCCGCTGCCGAAAACGATAACGCCCGGCAACGCCCGCAGCCCGGCAGCCAGCCGCTCGCGTTCAGCAATCACCTCGGCAACGCCATCGGCAAAGCGATGGGCGTGCGCCAGTGCAACCTCGGCCACAACCTCCTGAAAAACGCTCAGCGCAAAGCTGTTCACGCCCTTCTGCAGCTGCGCCGCCACCTCTGCAGCCGCCACCGCATAGCCCACGCGCACGCCTGCCATGCGGTACGCCTTACTGAAGGTGCGAATGAGGATGATATTGGGGTGCGTCTCCACAAGTGGCAGCAGCTCCTGCCCGCTAAATTCCAGATACGCCTCGTCTATCACAACCGCGCAGGCGCAGCCCGCCGCCAGGCGGGCAACGTCGGCCTGTGCATAGACCGTGCCTGTGGGGTTGTTCGGCGCGCAGAGCACAACGGCTCTGGCCTGTTCAGCGCGTGCCGCCTCAATCATTGAATCCACCGGCAGCGCAAAGTCATCCGCGGCGTGGAGTTGGATCTCGCAGATGCGCGCGCCCAACATGCGCGCGTAGCGGCGATAAAGCAGAAAGGTGGGCGTTGGCATCACCACCGCGTCGCCTGCGCCCAGCAGCGCGCTCATGACAACGCGGATGACTTCGGACGATCCGCCGGCCGCCACAATCTGATTCGGCTCTACACCCAGCGTACGCGCAAGCGCATCGGTCAGGCGAAAGGGGCGCAGCGCCAGCGGGTAGCGCGACCACGCGCGCGCCGCCAGTTGCTGGAGCACCTCCTCCTTCAAATCGGCAGGGAAGTCATACGCGCTCTCGTTCCACTGCATGCGGTGCAGCGACTCGTCAATTTCCGCCCGCTCCACCGCGGGCAGGCCGCGGATTTCGGCGCGCATTCTCTCGCTCAGTGACGCACGTTCTTCTTGATTAGCCCCAATGCCCATTGTCCGCAACCCTTCGTAGTGGCCCGCTTGCGTCGGCGGAAGCACGTTTCACCCGTTGCCGTGCGCTAAAAGTACCCTGCACAATCCAAACGCCCTGTCACTTCTTGCCAAATCCGCTGCGCCCACCGCGCGTTGAACTGCTGCTGCGCGAAGATGA
>DIAV01000217.1:11535-15728 GCA_002415895.1 Anaerolineales bacterium UBA5069
ATGAACTGCTGCTGCGCGATGAACCGCTTGAGCTGCGCCCAAAGCCGCCGCTGGAACGCGAACTGCTCCCTCCGCTCGAGGATCCGCCGCCCCACGTCGAGCGCGACGAGCCGCCCCCCAGCCCGCTTCCGCCCCACCCTGGCGCACGCGGCCCGCTCTGCGCCGGCCGGCTGCGTATATTCTCCACATCACGCATGGAAACGCGCATGATCTCATCCAGCATCTGCCCGGGGTTGGACTCTGCGCCCCATTCGATGGTGCGGTCGCGCAAGCGCGATTTGAGCACCACCGTTGCCGCCGTTGCGCCCGTCGCGGCCGCAAGCGTCGTCCCCATGCGTCTGCTGGCGCTGCTGAGCGATGTGCCCATGTTCAGCGACATGCCCGAAAGCGATGGCCGCGGACGCTGCGCCGGCTTGCCGGCTGCGGCAGTCGCAACAGTGGCAGGCGCGGGCGCTGATGCCACAGGGCGCGGCCCCATGGCCTCATTGGGCCAGGCGTCACCCGTGGGGCCGTTGCTGGTGCTCCCATCCATGGGCACGTGGGTGGGCAGCGCCATCCAGTAGGGCACGGTCGCGCCCATGGCCTCGGCCTGCGCAAGCACAACGTTCTCCACACCCAGCGCAACCGCATAGGCGAAGTGCCGCTCAAGGATCTCCTGCGCCGCGCCCAGGTCGCCATAGTCCTTGATGTTCAGCAGGTAGTTGCGGAAGCGCGTCCATTTCTCTGCCTCCGCCTCGCCCGATGCGCTGCGTCGCCGCCCAAAGGGTTGTCCCAGCGCAAGCACAAGCATAATTGCCGCAAAGGCAAAGCCGCCCATAGCAAAGGCCAGAACCCACTTGGATTCACCGCCAAACAGCAGCAGCCCACCCAGTGCCGCCGTAGCCACGGGGAAGAGAATTGTCGGTGTCAGGCAGCCGCGCATACAGCCGCCGCCCTCACCCGCCAGAAAGTAGCTCTGCGCGTCCTCTCCCATCTGCGCATAGAGCTGCGGCAGCCGCGCGCGCAACGGCCCCGCCAGGCCATCCAACGGCACAAAGTGATCGGCGGGCGCGTTGGGCAGCAGCACCTCATTAAAGAGCATTGTCTGGTGGGGAGCCAGCGTCAGGCGGCTACCACCAACAGGAAAGCGCTGCCCGGGTGTAATCGCATCGTTCACCTTGCGCCGCACCTGCACGCCGCTGGTCAGGTCAATTTCCACCAGCCCAACAGTTGCCAGTTGCATCAGCGATGCCAGCACGCCCCGCTCCGACGTCTCGCGGTCCATGAGGTAGGCCACAATGCCAGGCGCCAGGTCCGACGGGGGTTCAGCCACATAGCCATTGAGCAGCGCGCGCGTGCGCTTGCGCCCATAGCGAAACCAGGCCCAGGCACCCGCGGCCAGCCCGGCCACGCCCACAAAGATGGACGCCGTGCGCGTGGCCAGCGTGCGCTGCGCCGCTGCACTGAACGCAGCGGACTGGGCGGCCACCGCCTGCTCAAATTGCGCCTGCCATTGCGGCGCAGTCGCCGAGGTCGCACCCGGCGGCAGGGCCACCATCACCTCCCAGCGGGCGCGATTGGCGGGCAAATCAAGGTTGCGGTAGATCACCGAGCCATCCGCCTGTACCTCGCCGGAACTCATGGCCGCACCCGAGTCCACAACGAGCGCGTCGGCAGCCAGGCGTGGCGGCGGCATAATCTGCAGCGTCGCACGTGCAGTCAGCGCGTCATAGTCGGGCAGCACCTCAAGGTGAATGGCTTGCGCATCCTCACCCACCCGCACGCCCCCCGCCACCGCATAGTGCAGCGTAATGAGCGTTGACTCGCCTGCGGCGACGGGCGCGCCATACCAGTCAATATCGATGCGCGCCGCCGCCTCTTCATCCACAATCACTTCGCCTGTTGCATCAGCAAAGTACGCCCACGGTCCCGCCGCCGGCGCCTCATGCACAACGAAGCAGCGCGTGCAGCCTTCTTCGCCCAGCGGCAGCGGCGCACCATCCTGCAGGACGCGCACATCGCGGATGGCATCCATATAGACAAGGTGAATTGTGCGAAAACCCTGTTCAAGCACGCCTTGCTCAACGGCGAAGGTTGTCGCCTCGGTCACGTCCAACCGCCCGTCGTACTGCACGGTCAGGCCAACCTCCACCTGCGGAACCTCCACGCGCACATTGGCACGATCTTCGGCCTGCTGCCAGGGCTGGCGCACGGCCTGCACCACGCCATGCGCAAAGCCCACCTCAATCTCCAACGGCTCGCCATCAGCCAGCGGCCCGCCAGCCGCAAAGACGGCGCGATTCGCCTCAACCCTGCTCACGCCATTGCCCGAGATGACCTCGGCGGTCACGCCGCCCGCCGCAGCCTCGGGCAACGTAACGGTGACCGTTGCATTTTCCACAGGCAGCCCGCTGCGGTCAGCGTTGACGGCAAACCAGCGCAGGATGTCGCGGTCGTCATAAACCCACAGACCACCCTCCACCGTATACTGGAGAATGAAAGTGCGTTCGTCGCCCGCCTGCACCTCGTCATACGCCCACTCGACGTACTGCGCGGCCCCATCGTCGCTCACCGTGAACAGGAGCGGCATCATGGCGCTGGTTTCATCATCACGCTGGAAAACCTGTATGTCGCGAATGGCCGTGGCGCGGTCAGTGGGGATTTCAGCAAACGCCGTGCTGTAGGCGTCGTCAAAGTGCACGGTTTGCTCGGCAGTGACGGTGAATGCGCCATCCTCAGCCACGTCGATGGCAACATCGAAGCGCTCGTAGCGAAGCTCGTCCTGCGCACGCAGGGGCACGGGACGACCAATGCTGATGCCCGCCAGCACAACCAGCAGGAGCAGTGCAACCACGCGCATGCGCAATTTGGATTTCTGCATAAGCCATTCTTCCGTAGGTTAGGACGGGGGAACAGATTGACAGCGCGCCCCTGTCACGCTCATTTTACACCAGCGCGCCCATGCGCATTGCGGCCCCCATTGCAGGGCACAAGAAAACCGGGGGCTGAGATCCCCCGGCCATTATCAGCATATGGCCGATACTGCCAAATGCTCTATCTCACAAATTCATTGCGTATTCGTAGCGGATCGTAGCGGCTGCTTCAGCTGCCGTTCTCAAGGCTGCAACGCGTTCATTCCAACGGCAGCTGAAGCAGCCGCTACGAACAACCTTCTCTCTTGCGGAACGCAGCACCTGTCACTTGCCACTATACATCTCAACGCAAGCGCGCGGTATTGCGCGCTTCCTGCAATTGTCCTTCATGGCGCGCCTTGCCAAATTCGCGCCCTTGCGTCAAGCAGTACGGCTTTGCCAGGGCTTTGCAGGTGCGCCGCCAATCTCCTCAACCAGCGCCGTCACGGCGTCATCAATCATGCGCAGCGCGTAGTTGCCAATGCGCACCACCGTGAACTCCTCCGTGCCCCCATAGGGCAAACGCGCCGCATGGGTGGCTTCTCTGTCGGCCTCAGCCAGCCACGTCTCTCCGGCCACAGCCCCGTAGACACCCTCATTCACACCCGATGTGCCCAGCAGCACAACATTGATGTCGGCCCCGCTCATGCGCAGCAACGCATCAGCGGCTTTGCGCACCACATCCTCGGCGGGCAGGCTTGCCTGCTGGATCACAGCGCGCAGTGATTCGGGCAGTGTGTCGTCGGATGCGAGCAGGTGCTTGCGCACGGGGTCAAAGTCCGCCAACGCGCTGGAGAGACGCAGCGCCACATTGCCTGCGCTGTTTGTCTCCAGCAGCGCCACGCTCAGGCCGTGGGCGCGCAAATGCTGCGCGACAACACTCTCGTAGCGTTCATCGGGCGTGGTTGAATAGATGTATTGCCCCAGGCGCGCGCGGATATCCGTCTCCAGCTCGTCCAGCATCGCCTCTGCGGCCTGGGCGCTTTCGGCGCGGGCCGCGATGCGAATATCGGCCTGCCCTGTGTGCGCCGCCAGCCCCACCGTGGGGTTGCTCTGCCGCATGAGGTCATCCACAATACTGTCGATTGTGCTTTCGCCAATTCCCATGGTGCGTAGCACGCGCCGCCGAATGATGGCCCCGCCCGCGCGTGCGCGCAACCACGGCAGCACCGTGTCGTTCATCAACTGCTTCATTTCGCGCGGCACGCCGGGCAGCGAAATCACCGAACAGCCGTTTGCCTCTGCAATGAAGCCCGGCGCTGTACCCACGGGGTTTTCAATCACTGTCGCGCCTTCGGGAAT
>DIAV01000217.1:15858-23726 GCA_002415895.1 Anaerolineales bacterium UBA5069
GCCTCGGCAATGGCGTGGCGCGTGACATCGTCCACCGTGGGGCCAAGCCCACCCGTGACAATAATCACATCGCTGCGTGCAATGCCCGCCTCGATCACTCCTCTAATGCGCGCCAGGTTATCGCCGACGGTCGTCTTGTAATAAAGATTAACGCCCGCCTCGCGTAGCTGCTGCGCAATCCACGCCGCGTTCGTATCCACAATCTCGCCGAGCAGGATCTCTGTGCCCGTGGTCACAATCTCGGCCACAAGGCTGCTCTGCGGCAGCGCGTCATCCGCCATACTCACCTCGACCGCCGGTTAACAATGATTCATCACTGATCGAAAATTACAGCAACAGCATAATTGTGCGTCCCGCACATGTGCCGGACGCACCTCATACGTTTACGCGCCTTGGCACCCTAAATCTTAAGCGCAACCTGGCCGCGCACCTGCTTCACGCGATCCGCCAACTCATTGCGCCCCGATTCGCGCATCTCGGCCTCCATGGAACGCATGGACTCAACCAATGCCGGCGTCAGTGCGTCGCGATTCTGGTCCAGCATGGCATTGAGCGCGGCCTTGTCGGTGGCCACGCCCAGCAGCCGGTTGACCAACTGGAGTTCGGGCGGCAGCCCTTCCTGCAGGAGTTCCATGGTCGCGTCGTACACCGCCTGCAAGCGACGCACTGCGCCCGTACTGTTGTTCTTTTGCGCCTGCTGGATATTGGCTACCAGCAGCGACAAAAACATTTCGTCAATGAATTGGGCGTTTTCGTGCAGGGCAACGTTCAAGTCCGGCGCCTGCAAAATCTGTGCCAGCACTTCCTGCGCCTGCTGCATCCCCTGCTGGCGGCTCTCCTGCATCTGCTGCTGCACCGACATGACAATTTCGCGTATCTCTTCAAGCGCCTGCGTCTCGGCTGCGTCTTCCGTTTGCTCCAGCCGCGTCGAGACTTCAAGCAGGAACTGGTAATCGAAGAGGGTGGGCACGCCCATCATCACGGCAGCGCCTACGTCGCGCCCTTCCGGCTCCAGCCACTGCGCCAGCAACATGGAAACCAGTTCGGCGTGCGTGGTATCGGGCTGAATCTGTTTCAGGAAGTTGGCAATGCGCTCCTGCTGCGCGGCCACTTCCTTGCCGGCAGGAGTGAGTTCGAGCAGTGCCTCGCGCAATTGCATAAAGCGCTCGCCCTCGGCCTCCTGCCCTTGCGCGTTAAGCATCATCATCAGCCGATCAAAGAGCACAAAGAACTGGCGGTCAATGAGGTCGCGGCTGCGGCCAACAGCAATTTCCAGCGCCTTGCGATCATCCGCCAGACCCAGCAAAGATTGCATGAGTTCGGTCTGCGCGCGCTGGCGGCGGATCATTTCGGCGGTAACGCCTTCAAATTCCCACAGTTGTTCCGAAAAGCGCTGCCAATCCTGATACTGCTTCGGCTGGAGCAGATAACCCTTGCGCTCCTCCTGCGGCAGTTTGCGCATAAGCGCCTGCGTCATTTCGCCAATCACCTTCTGCTGCTGCACGTCATTAATGCGTGCTTCAGCCGGAATCATCACCCCCAGCCACTGCTTCTCGGGCACATGCACCATCAGCGGCGCGCTGATCTGCCCCCCCGTTCCACATGCCGAGCAAACCGCGCTGTTGATCTGCCCACCCAGCAACGGCTGTTTGAGCTCAGGGTTTGCCCCCAGATCGATAATCGAAAAGACCGGCACCACATAGGGTGTGCCGCAATTGGGGCACTGCACCTGTGCGCTCTGCGGCGGAAAGAGCAACTCGTCGGCAGAAATGCGCCGAGCACCGCGCGCTGCGCCACTCGGATCGCCCTGCGGCGCGCGGCCCGCACTCTCTTCCGATGCAGCCTGTGCTGCCCCCTCCGCTGCCGCAGGCTGTGCCGGCGCGGATTCCTTCCTGCGCCCTGCGCCCGGCGGCAAAATCAGGCCGGAGCCGCCGCTCGTCTTGCCGCCGTCATCAGGCGGCGAACCTGCGCTCTTGCCACCTGGGAGTATCAATCCGCTCATCATGCACCTGTGCCCTTCTGTATGTAATCGCTCTGCAAGCTTTATGAATAAGTCAACCAACGGGGCCGCAGCCAGGCTGCGCCCACCAAACCTGAATTATAGCCCACGCGTCAACCCTACAGAGAATGGCAAGGATGCGGGTCGCTGCATATCAGCGCAAGGAGTGATGGTTGAGGTAGAGCCATTGCATTGCGCACACTATTTTCAATTGTCCACTATTTTCAATTGTCAATGATCTATCTTTGGTCTTCCGCTCTGCGCCCACCCCGCCTCCACCAGTTCGCGACAGCCCTGCACCCAGCGCCGGTCGGCCCCAAGCACAAGGCTGAAATCGCCGCTGTAGCCAAACGCTTTGAGTTCATGCAGCGTATGCACCAGGTCAATGCCACCAGCAGCCGGCGCGCCGAAGGGAAGCCGCTGATCGGCGGAGCCGTCGTTATCGCTGAGCCGCACATGGCGCAGGCGATCGGCAAATGCAAACAGGTAGTCGCGCACAAGGCTGCGCGCGGCGCCCACGTTCAGCCGCCCCACGTCCAGCGCAAGCTCTGCCTGCGGCGCGCGCTTGAAGATTTCGCGCAGGTATTTCGGCTCGTGTTTGCTATGCAGCCCATTCTCCAGCGCCACCTGTACACCCCGCTCTGCGCCGTGGCGCACAAGGATTTGCAACAGTTGGTTATACGCCTCATAACCGGCAGCATCGGGCCATGCGTGCGGCCACCCCTTGAAGGGGAACGTGCAGAGTGGCGCGCCCACAACCTGCGCCACGTCCAGCGTGCGCCGCAGTTCGTCCAGCGCGGCCTGGCGCACAATGGGCGAGGGGCTTTCCACAGGCAGGTAGTCCGCCGCGCGGCAGATCACCGCCAGCCCGTTGTCCTGCAATTGCGCGGCAACCGCCCGCCAGTCGCCTCGCTCTGTGGGCGCGTCGGGCGCAGCCACGTGCAGGTCAAAGAGCGTGTACCCATTGACGGCGGCCCAGGCAATTTCGTCAGTCAGCGCGCGCCCCTGCGCGTTCTGCACTCCTACTCGCATCGCATGCTCTTCTCATTGCGGCTGTCGACTATTGAGCAAAAATGTGGTCAATTTTGCTCAAAGTATTGACAGCCATTGGAATTCTATTGTACAATTGCCTGCAGTGGCAGGGATGGGGCGCGGGTACGGCTCCATTGTTCGGCCGCTACAGGCCGCGGTCGCACGCGCATCACCACCTTCCCAGTTTAGAGGAGGCTTCGTCATCGGAGCCTCCTCACAAACTGGAGAGGTTTTTTTGTGCCTTGCGCGCTTCATTCCCCGTTGTACCGCGCCACCAGTACGCCGTCACGCAGGGGCACAATCACAGGCGTCCACGTTGCGCCTGTGTTGACCATCTCTGCCAGCTTGCGAATCGCGCGCGTCTCCGCATCCATTTCGTCCATGTTCCACAAGCGACCATCCCACAGCATGTTGTCCACAATCAGCACCCCGCCTCTGCGCAGCTTGCGCTGAATTTCACCCATTGCGTCGGGGTAGCCTTCCTTGTCAATGTCCATGAAGATGATGTCGAAGGGGCCATCCGTCATTGTGAGCGCCTCAACCGCCTCGCCCGTGTGATAGTTGACAAGGTCGTTGAAGCCCATCGCCTCCATATGCTTGTGCGCCAGCGCAGATGCTTCCACGTCCCACACAGTGTGGTGGACGACAGGGCCAGCGCTACTCTTGTGGCCGTCGCGCACATTTTCGCGCACTGCCTGCGCAAACCATGCCGTGGAATAACCATAGCCCGACCCCAGCTCAAAGATGCGCGTCGCTCCTGTCAGACGCGCGACCAAATAGCAGAGCTGCCCCGCGAGTGGCCCAATAATCGGGAAATCGTGCTCCTCGGCATAGGCCTCCATAGCCGCCAGTTCGGCAGGGCGCGCCGGCATAATCTTCTCAAGGTAGCTGTTCATCTTCCAGAAGTCGACAACGGCTGTCTCATGTTCGTACATGCGCTTGCCCTTTCTGTTTCTTTGGCATGATCATTCTCTCATCTGCAGGCAGATTATTCTAGCACGCACGCTTGAACGCGTCGACGCAGAGCGAAAGCAGCTTGCAGTCAGGACGTGGTGCGCGCACGATGAACCCTGATAGCGCAGCAAACGTTATAAGCGTGTAAATCGTTGCGCAGTCGTACTGTGAAGGAGCTATCCATGATCAACAACAAACGTCTGCTTTGGGGAATCGGCGCTGCCGTCTTCCTGGTTAACGCCATTGTGGCCTATGTACTCATGCAAAAGCGGCGCGCGGCCCGCAAGCGCACACCATTGCAAAGCGCCATGCAAGTAGCCGAGGACGCGCTGCAAACAGCCACACAATCTGTTGAGGAAACCGCCGCAGAAGTGGTCAAGGCGTCACGTCGCGGGATTAGCAGGCTGCGCGAAAACATCGGCAAGTAATCCGCACGTGTGCGGCCGAAATACGGCCCACTTACGACAGAGCGAGCCTTCCAACGATGAAAGGCTCGCTTTGTCGCGTCTGCGCCCGTATGCATCTTGCTTTCACCAAGTTGCAGTCCCCCGCCTTTCTGCTACGATACACGCATGATCACCTCAGCGGCCACGCGCACCACAGCGCGCCGCCTCAACCAGCCACTTCTGCTTGCAGCGCTCGTCCTGATTGCCATTGCGCTCGCTGTGCTGCCCCTGCGCATGGCGGCGCTGGCCGCCGCGGGGAGCGCAGCCCTGCTGCTCAGCCTGCGCTGGCCGTGGCTGCTCTGGGTTGGTGTGGGCGCTGCGCTCCCATTTGCCGCAGGGATCAAGCTCGCCGGTCCGTTAAGTCTGCTGGATCTCATGCTGGCGGCGGGGCTTGGCCTCTGGTTTGTAGATGGCGCGCGTCGCAAGTCGTTGCAGTTGCGCGCAACAGGTCCTGCCGTCGCCGCCATGCTTTATGCCGCGACGCTCTTTGCCTCTTCATTGGTTGCCACCGATTTGCCGCAGGCTGCGGCTGAAGTGGTAAAATGGCTCGAATTTGCCGCCGTGCTGCTGCTCGTCCCACAAATGGTGCGCGGTGCGGCGCAGGCGCGCTGGGTAACGGTCGCAATCATCGTTGCTGCATCGGCGCAGGCAGTCCTGGGCATCTATCAGTTTGTCTTTCAGGTGGGGCCCGAGTGGTTCATCATTCTGGATCGCTTCATGCGCGCCAGTGGCACCTTTAGCCAGCCCAACCCGTATGCAGGCTTTCTGGGGCTGGCGTTGCCCGTGGCGCTCAGCCTTGCGCTTCTGTCCGTGGGCAGCGCTTTGCGCCAGCCACGCCGCATGGTGGCTTGGCTATGGGCAGCTTTCTACCTTGGCGCAACATTGCTGCTCGCCGCCGCGCTGCTTGCCAGTTGGAGCCGCGGCGGGTGGATCGGCGCCGCCGCCGGCGTCACTGTGGTCATTGTCATGCGCAGCCGTCGCGCCGCGTTGCTTTTTGCAGGCGTCGCTTTGCTTGTACTCGCCGCGCTTCTGCTGGGCAGCCTCTCACCCGCCCAACTACCACAACCCGTGGCCGCGCGCGTGCAGGAGGTGCCCGCCTTTTTCGGTGTGGGTGATCCTCTCAATCAGGAAGTGAACGACGACAACTTCGCCCTCATTGAGCGCCTTGCCCATTGGGTGGCTGCCCAACGCATGTTTGCAGCGTCACCGCTGCTGGGTGTTGGTCCCGGCAATTATGCCGCCGTCTACGACACCTACCGCCTGCCGCGCTGGGAAGAACCTCTCGGCCATGCCCACAACGTCTACCTTAACGTTTTGGCCGAAACTGGCATCATTGGCTTTGCCGCTTTTGTGGTACTCTGGTCAGCGAGTATAGTCTTCGTGGTGCGCCGCCGTGCGCACACGCGCGACGCCTGGGCCAACGCACTGGCCGTCGGCATGCTGGGCGTTCTTGCCCATCTTGCCGTCCATAATCTGGTGGATAACTTGTTTGTGCAGGGCATGTACATTCTTGTCGCGCTCTGGCTTGCGCTGCTCGATGCATCAACATACGGTAGTCAAACGGATTCAGCGGCCGGTGCGGCCGCTTCAGTACACACGTAACCAGAAGGAACATCCCTCTACATGCCCAATTCGACGTTGCAGATGATCCAGTCGAAGGTCAGGACCCCGGAAGTTCGCCGCGCCGAAATGCAGCGCTTCGGCAAGTTCGCGACGGTCGGCCTGCTCGGCTCCATCACGCACTTTACCATCCTCAACGTCCTTGTCCAGTTCGCGGGCTCTCCCGAGCTGCTGGCCAACGCGCTGGGCTTCATTACCGCCGTGGTGCAGAATTTTTTCCTCAATCGCCGGTGGACCTACCCCGAGAGCCGCAGCCGCGACGCCCGTCGCCAATTAAGCCAGTTCTTCCTCGTGAGCATCATCGGCTTCTTCCTCAACATGGCCGTCTTCTCCACCGTGCTCTGGTTCCTTGAGCCAACCATGGACCGTATGATTGCTGACCCCAAATTCGCCCACTTCATGGCCTACAATGGGGCCTATGTGGTAGCCGTGGGCGTCGTTCTCTTCTGGAACTTTGCCGCCAACCGTATGTGGACCTATCGCGGCCTGACCCCCATGCAGCCCGTCGCCGCCATTGACCCTGCGGCCAACCTGCCCACCGACACAGCGCCCAAGGCCTGAGGCGCTCAGACCCATTCACTCTGTGCGCAGCCACAGCACGCTCCCGCTGATTGCAATTGACTACACCCCGGCCGTGCGCCAAAGCGCCGGCATTGGGCGTATCATTCGCGGCCAAATCGACGCGCTGCTTGCCCTCGATCCCCCCTTCGACATTCGCCTCTTTGTCGTAGGGCGCCTTACGCGCGCCGAACGCGGTGCTTCACCCCGGCCCTTGACAGGCACGCCCCTCTCCGAGCGCAACATGGTGCGTCTTTGGCACCGCCTCAATGCGCCGCTACCCACCATCGACACTTTCCTGGGCCGCCGCCCCGACCTGCTCCATGCCACCGATTTTGTGCTGCCGCCCACACGCGCGCGCCGCACGCTGCTCACCGTGCATGACCTTGCCTTCCTCTTTTACCCCGAGGCCGCCATGCCCGGCCTCCAACGCTACCTCAACGTTGTGGTGCCCCGCAGCGTAGCCCGCGCCGACTTTGTGATTGCCGACAGCGCCCACACAGCGCGCGACCTTGCCACCCAGTGGCAGGTGCCCGCCGACCGCCTCGCCGTCGTCTATGGCGCGATTGACCCCGCACGCTTTCACCCCGTGGATGATCCCGCCGCAGGCGCCGCCGTGCGCGCCCGCTACAATCTGGGCAGCGCGCCCTATATCCTCACCCTCAGCCGCCTGGAGCCGCGCAAGAACCACGTGCGGCTGATTGAGGCCTTTGCGCGCGCCAGAGCCGCCGGCATCGAAGACCACCTCGTCATTGGCGGCGGCAAGGGCTGGCTGTATGAAGAAATCTTTGCCCGCGTCAAGGCGCTCGACCTGGAGCACGCCGTTCACTTCACCGGTTTCGTGGCCGATGACGACCTGCCCGCGCTCTACAGCGGCGCACGCTTCTTCGCCTATCCTTCCCTGTACGAAGGCTTTGGCCTGCCCGTGGTCGAGGCGCTTGCCTGCGGCCTCCCCGTGCTCGCGGGTGACAACTCCTGCCTGCCCGAAGCGGGTGGCCCGGGCGCGCTCTATGTGAACGCACTCGATGTCGACGCCATTGCTTCCGGCATGGTGACTCTTGCCCAGAATCCGGCCCTGCGCGCCGCGCTTGCCGCCGCCGGCAGCGCCCACGCAGCGCGCTTCACCTGGGCGCGCAGCGCACGTGCCCTCCTTGACGTCTACACGAACGCCCTTGCCGCCTAAGCCGCTGACGGTTGCGTAGTGGGGGCTTCCAGCCCTCCGTTTTCAGATCAACGCAGCAGCACTTCATGCAGGCTAG
>DIAV01000217.1:23748-24030 GCA_002415895.1 Anaerolineales bacterium UBA5069
CTAGCCTGCATGAAGTGCTGCTGCTCCCTACGCCTCCACAGCCTCCGCACTCTCCAAGGCATCGCTCTTGCGACGCGACTTGCGCCGGGTGCTGGGCACCTCGGCACGCACGCCATTCTCCAACAGCGTCTTGAGATATTGCCCGGTATATGACTTCTTCACCTCGGCCAACTCCTCGGGCGTGCCTTCGGCAATCACATAGCCACCCTTGTGGCCGCCTTCCGGCCCCATGTCAATCACCCAGTCGCAGCTCTTGATCACATCCAGGTTGTGCTCAATCAC
>DIAV01000224.1:0-864 GCA_002415895.1 Anaerolineales bacterium UBA5069
AGAGCCGCATGCCCGCCCCCCCCCCCCACACACCCCCCCCCACACTTCAGGGCCCCCCCTCTAAGGCCGCCGCTATGCACTCCCTCGCGCACTCACTTCTGTGGGCATTTTGTGAATTTTTGTGCAGGCGCGAAGGATTCACCCCGCAGCAGCGACTAATTCTGCGGTGTGCTGTGCGTAGCATCAATCCGGGGTCAAGCCTGGGGGGGTGATAGCGCCGAGCTCTTCGCAGCCGCAAGGTTGTAGAGAGGTAAGGAATACATCTGTGTTCCTTATATTGAAGTGAGCGCACAGCACCATTTATAGCAATATTGCAGGGCCGGCGCCCAGAGTGGCCGGCCTTTTGCTTGTTTGACGGCGGCGCACGCGCCCGAAGTGCACGCACCTGCTGCACTGTTTGTCGCGCGCGCGCAGAAGCGCTAAGATGAATCAACCACGCCTTACGTGATGATTACTTTTGCACCGCAAACTCTTCAGCGTCCAGGCCTTTGTCTTCATGAAGCGCACAACTGCCATCGTCTATGACCCTTTCAATCTGCGCCATACGCGTGAGGGTCACCCGGAGAACTACCGGCGGCTGGAACACGTGTGGGCGCTGCTCAACCAGGATGGCATTCTGCCCAGCCTGCGCACCCTGCCCAGCACCATGGCGCCGCACGACGCCCTGCTCAAGGTGCATTCGCCTCGCTATCTCGAGCGTCTGCAGATGTCGCAACTCCTGGGCGGCGGCCATCTTGACGCCGACACCTACCTCAACGCCGACAGCTACAATGCGGCGCTGCTGGCAGCCGGCGGCCTCATCAACACCGTAAACGCTGTGCTGGACGGACGCGCCGATAACGGCTTTGCGCTGGTGCGCCCGCC
>DIAV01000224.1:1043-3025 GCA_002415895.1 Anaerolineales bacterium UBA5069
CGGTGCTCTTCTTCAGCACGCACCAATACCCCTACTACCCGGGCACCGGCGCCGCCGACGAAATGGGCGACGAGAGCGCCTATGGCACAACGCTCAACGTCCCTCTGCCCGCCTATGTAGGCGATAAGGGCTTTCTCGACATTTTTCGCAGCGTGCTTGCCCCTGCGGCGCGCCGCTTCCGCCCCGATCTTATCCTGCTCTCGGCGGGCTTTGACGCCCACTGGCTTGACCCGCTGGCCTCCATGCAGCTGACCGTCACCGGTTACGCCGCACTGGTGGAGGAACTGCTTGCACTGGCCGATGCGCTTTGCGGCGGGCGGTTGGTGGCCGTACTGGAAGGCGGGTACAATCTGGATGTTTTGTCGCACGCTGTGCTCTCCACGCTGCGCGTCCTCAGCGGCGACGAACGGGGCGTGAGCGATCCCTTTGGCCCACCGCGCACAACTGAGCGCGACGTGAGCGGCCTCATCCTGCGTGTGCAGAATCTGCATGGCATACACGTGCCAACACCGCCCTTCACAGCCACGCGCTGAGCCGGACGCCCCTGCGTGGCACAATGCGGCACGGTGAAATCAACCCGCCCTTCCAGAGGGTAGGGCGCACAATCGCCGCCAATACCCAGGTGAAAGCCATGGCTGACGAACCGACACAGCCGACTGCTACGCTCGCTACAAGCGAAACATCTGCGCCGCCAGCCAGCGCCCTCGACGCGCACCCCATCAACGTGCCCGATGACGTCGTCGCGGGCGAAAGTGATGCGGCTGCAGGCGTTGTCCCGGACGAGGAGCTGATCCCGCTGGATGATGCCGCGCTGGACGATGCCGCGCTGGACGATGCCGCGCTGGACGATGCCGCGCTGGACGATGCCGCGCTGGACGATGCCGCGGGCGGCGCGAGCGCACAGCCGCTTGCGCCCGACAACGATGTCCCGACGGAACCCGCAGCGCCGCTTGAAGTGCCGCGCCTGCCCCTGCCGCAGTCGCAGGTCACTGTGCTCCAGCCCCTCACCAACCTCAAGGATGTGGTGCTGCCCACCCGTCCCGATGACGATGACGCGCTCCTCGCCACATGGTCCGCCGCGATGGAAAACGCACTGCGCGACGAACGTCCGGCCGATGCCGTGCGCCTGGCGCACGTCGTGCTGCGCCAATTGCCACGCCATCTGGCCACCTACTACCGCCTCATTCGCGCCGCGTGGGTGTTGCGCCGCTGGGAGGAAGGCGACGCCTGGGGCCGCCGCCTGCTGCGCGCCGATCCCGCCAATCCGCTGGCGTGGCGTGCTGTGGCCATGGCGGCCGAGCAGCGCGCCGACCGTGCGCGCGCCAATGCACGCTGGCAGCGCGCGTTCGAGTGTGATCCCTATGAGCCGGAGACGCGTGCAGGGCTTGTGCGCACAAGCCTCGATCTGGCGCGCCTGCCTGCACTCAACGCGGCCTGCCTGGGCACGCTGCACCTGCGCGGCGGCCGCTGGGAGCAGGCGGTTGCGCAATACCGCGGCCTTGTTGCGCAGGACAACCGCCGCCTTGATTACCAAAGCGGCCTGCTGATTGCGCTCTGGCAAGCGCACACGCAGCCTGAAGCCTACGAAATGGCGCGCCGCCTCACCCAGGCGCAACCCTTCATGCTGATTGCGTGGACTGTGGTGGATGCCGTGGGCGATGCCGACGACCAGGCGCTGGCGCGCCACCCTCTGAGCACGATGGACCCCGACGGCGACTATTTGCGCAGTGCGCTTGTGCTCAACGCACCCGCGCGCCCTGTGCGGCTGATTATCAAGAAGGCCGACCGTGCACTGCTCGCCGCATGCAGCGGCACTGCCCACGCGGATAAAGACGAGGGCGCGACCTAAAGTGATACCGCAGTGAAACCCACAGCCAAATCGCAACGCAAAGTGGCGAAGGTGCGCCAAGCAACGCATAGGAAGGCCACAACCTTGAACACAGATAACGGCGGAAACTGCATAGATACACGCAGATATCCGC
>DIAV01000333.1 GCA_002415895.1 Anaerolineales bacterium UBA5069
TCACTGCGGTATCACTTTAGTGCTTTGCTCCGCCTCCCTGCACTGACACAGCGGGTCAGGACAGCGTATTTCAGTTACCCATACATACGCTTGCCCACTTCGTAACCATCGATAGGTGTCCTCGCTGACTCGTTGTGGTTTACTGGCAGTCGTTGGCTTGCCACCGCGTTGCTTGCCCGGCGCGCCGTCCGCCTTGTGCGCTGAGTCAGCGCGCCCGGAACGCTGCACTGTATTTGAGGGATACCCACCATGCACGCCAGACGCCGATTCACTGACTTTCTTCTCCGTTTTGCCGCTGCGCTATGCGTAGTCGCCCTCGTGCTGGTCGTCTACATGGGGGTGGCCCGCCCATTCATGCTGCACTGGGGCGCCACCCCCAGCGAGATCGCACGCGCATTGCCCGGTGACGAGCTTGCGCTGCAGCCATCCTTCGACGCCACGCGCGCCATCACAATCGACGCGCCGCCCGAGCAGATCTGGCCGTGGGTCGTCCAGATTGGCTTTGGGCGCGCCGGCTTCTATGGCTACGACATTCTCGAGAACATTGCCAGCCCAACCGGTCTGCGCAGCGCCACGACGATTCTTCCCGCATTGCAGAACCCGCTGCCGGGAGAGCCGCTGCCGCTCAGTGCCGCCGGAGGCCTTGTTTTTTCTACGGTCGAGCCACCCAATGTCCTCATTTGGACAGGGCCGGACGACACTGGCGGCCAGTTCCTTTGGTTTCTCGAACCGACAGGCGACGGCCAGACGCGCCTAATCAGCCGCATTCGCTGGAGCCACCACTGGACGCAGCCGGGCGTACTGGCTATGGATATGTTTACAGAGATTGCCGACCATATTGCCGTGCGTGAGGTCCTGCTGGGGGTGAAAGGACGCGTCGAGGGGCATAATCCGCCCGCCTGGCAGCAGGATGGCGAGTTCTATGGCTATGTTGCGGCGTGGTTGATCTTTGTGGCGGCGCTGGTGGTTTTGCTCGTCCGGCCGCTAACCCGAAGGCGCTGGCTGCTTGTGCTGGCCACAGGCCTTCTCTGGCTGATTGTCATGTATGCACCCGGCGGTTTGTGGATGGAGTGGCTGCTGACACTGCTTTCCGCCGTGCTGCTCGGGATTGCTGCCCGCCGCGACCACCCGCGTGCAGACGCTTTGCACACCGATCCGCGCCCCACCCGCCCGCGCACCCCGCGTCTGGCGCAGTAACTGAACGATGTGACGCAAGGGCACGGAAGCTTTTTCGTGCCCTTGCAAATCTTGGCGCCTACGCGTCACATTCATTGCTGTTGCATCAGCACCACAATTGCATCGACGGCTTCGTCCAGTGTCGTGATTGGGCCGGGCATGGGCAGGCCTGCGCCGGCCAGCGCGTCGGCCAGTTGCGTAATCGCGGGCACATTCAGCCCTTGCGCACGCAGCGCCGCACCATTGCCAAAGACCTGCGCGGGCGGCCCCTCCATCACCGTACGCCCTTCGGCAATGACGATGATGCGGTCGCAGACTGCGGCCAGCTCTTCCATGTTGTGGGAGACAATGATCAGCGTAACGCCCTCTGCGTTGAGCGCGAGAATGTTGCCCAACAGATGGCGGCGGCCCTGCGGGTCCAGCCCGGCGGTGGGTTCGTCCAGCACAAGCACTTCGGGCTCGAGCGCGAGCACGCCCGCCAGCGCCACGCGCCGCCGCTGCCCGCCGCTAAGCTGGATCGCCATGCGATCCTTGTATGCCTCAAAATCAAGTTCCACGCTTGCCATGGCCTTGCGCACGCGTGCGCGCACCTGCTCGCGGTCCAGCCCCATCTTGCGCGGGCCAAAGGCGATGTCGTCACCCACATATTGCTCAAAGAGTTGCGCCTCGGGGAACTGGAAGACGAGGCCCACGCGCCGGCGCAAGGCGCGCAGGTCTGTGGCCGGGTTGGCGGTATCCTGCCCCAGCACAGCCACGCGCCCGCCATGCGCCCGCAGCAGTCCATTCAGGTGCTGCAGCACGGTGGATTTGCCCGAGCCTGTGTGGCCGATGACGCCCACAACCTCACCCCGCTGCACATGCATATCCACGCCGAAGAGCGCCTGCACTTCGAGCGGCGTCCCACGCATGTAATAGTGGACGAGGTCGTTCACATCAATCACCACCTCAGCCGCGGTCTTGCCTGTCTCCTGCGCTGGAATTTGCACAGGCGCCATGGCGGGAAGGGTGGATGCGCCCGCACCGACCTGCTCCAGCACGGCGGCAACAATTTCGTCGCTGGAAAGCAAGCCCGCGGGGAAGCCAGGTGTGCGCGCGTGCAGCGCCGCACCAACCTGCGCCATCTGCGGCACATCGAGATGCAGTGCGCGCAAGCGCTCGCCCTGGTCAAAGAGCGCGCGCGGCGTGCCTTCCAGCACAATGCGCCCATCCTCCATGATAACGATGCGGTCGGCTTCGACCGCCTCCTCCATGAAGTGGGTGATGGAGACAACGGTAACGCCTTGTTCATGGTTGAGGCGACGCACCACAGCCAGCACCTCGGCGCGGCCCTGCGGGTCGAGCATGGCGGTGGCTTCGTCAAGCACAAGCACTTCGGGGCGCATGGCCAGGACACCCGCAATGCAGACGCGCTGCTTCTGCCCGCCCGAGAGCAGATGAGGCGCGCGCAAGCGCAGTTCGCGCAAATCCACCTGGCCCAGCGCCCAGTCAACGCGTGCGATCATCTCATCACGCGGCACGCCCAGGTTCTCGGGGCCGAACGCGACATCCTCCTCCACCATGGTCGCGACAATCTGGTTGTCGGGCTGCTGAAAGACCATGCCCACGGTGGTGCGGATGTCGCGCACATGCTTCTTCTCGCGTGTGTTCCATCCCTCCACCCATACGTCGCCCGCATTGGGCAGCAGCAGCCCGTTGAGATGGCGCGCCAACGTGGACTTGCCCGAGCCATTGTGGCCCAGCACAACCACATACTCACCACGGCGCACATCCATGCTTACGCCGCGCAGCGCCTGCACGGCAGGGCGCGTGCCCGCGGCGGGGTAGGCATAGGAGATGTTGTCAATGCGCAGGATGGGATTGGCCAAGGGGTCTTCAATCTAGAGAAATCATTGGTAAGTGGTAAGTGGTAAGTGGTAAGTGGTTGACTGGTTGACTGGTTGACTGGTTGACTGGTTGACTGGAATCGCATCGAAGAGTCAACCAGTCAACCAGTCAACCAGTTAACCAATCGACCAGTCAACCACTTACCACTTACCACCTACTCTTCACTCACCCAAAAGAATCATGTCATTGCGATGCATGGCGGCGCTGCCGTAGGCAAAGCCCAGCCGCTGCACAACCTCGTGCGATTTGCAGCCCGCAATGGTACGTAAATCGTTGGCCGTGTAGGGCGTCAGCCCGCGCGCCACTTCACTGCCACCGGCATCGACAATCAGCACGGTGTCGCCGCGGTTGAAATCACCCTCGACCGCGACGATGCCCGCGGGCAACAGGCTGCGGCCGTGACGCAGGACGGCGTCGGCAGCGCCTGCGTCCACAACAATCCGGCCGCTGGCGCGCGGCCCGGCCAAAATCCACTGCTTGCGGCCTACAAGGGGGCTTTCGGGTGCGGGGAAGCGCGTGCCCACAGCCTCACCGGCGGCGGCGCGCAGAATCACGTTGGGCTCGCGCCCGGCGGCAATCACCAC
This sequence comes from Anaerolineales bacterium UBA5069, assembly GCA_002415895.1. Lineage (GTDB taxonomy): Bacteria > Chloroflexota > Anaerolineae > Caldilineales > Caldilineaceae > UBA5069. The sequence goes on from DIAV01000333.1 coordinate 3,645, forward strand.
GTCGGAGCCGGCCTGGTGCGCAATGGAGGCCGCCTGCAGCTTTGTCACCATGCCGCCCGTACCCAACCCGGTGGAGGTGCCACCGGCACTGCGGCGCAACGACTGGTCAATGTGATGCACCTCGGCAATCAACTCCGCGGTAGGATCCACACGTGGATCGGCGGTATAGAGGCCATCCTGGTCGGTGAGAATGAGCAGCAGGTCGGCCCCCACCAGCATGGCCACCAGCGCCGAGAGATTGTCGTTGTCACCTACGCGAATTTCCTCGGTGGCCACAGCGTCGTTTTCGTTGACAACGGGCACAATGCGTCGATCCAGGAGCACGCCAAAGGTGTCGCGCGCGTTCAGGTAGCGGCGGCGGTTCTCCACGTCGGCGCGCGTCAGCAAGATCTGCCCCGTGTGAATGCCGAAGATGTCGAAGAAGCGATCCCACAGCAGCATGAGGCGCGGCTGGCCCACAGCCGCGAGCAATTGCTTGCTCTGGATGGTCGCGGGCAGCGCGGGAAAGTCGAGCACGGCGCGCCCCACCGCCACCGCGCCCGAGGTGCAAACGACAATATCGTGGCCTGCGCGGTAGAGTGCGGCGCACTGGCGCACAAGCTCAATCATGTGCGCCTGATCCAGTTGTTTGCCGCCGCCAGTGAGCACGCTGGTGCCCAGCTTGATGACAATGCGTTTCTTTGTGCTCATAAATGTGTTTCGGGTGGAAGGTTCGTCATCGGCGGTTTCTGCCCTATGGCTTCATCATGCATTACGGCGCGGCCTCGGGCGCAATGTATATCTCCCTGTAGCCGGGTGGCGGCTCAAGGGTGGGCGCAGGCGGCGGATCGCGCGGTTCCTTCTCCTGCGCCTTCTGGAACTCGAAAAAGGTCCACGCAATGCGGCTGATCTTCTGCATGGTGCTGTTGCTCGTCGCCCAGTCCATCCACCCCTGGCGATAAAGGAAGATGCTCATTACGTACGGCCCTTTGGGTCCCCAAATCAGCGCCACGTCGCTGTGCGACTCATAGGCAAAACCATGCTTGTGGACAATCCACTGATCGTCGCGATTGGGCAGCCCACCCCACACCATTTCGCGAAACTGGTCATGCGTCATGTAGAAGAGGATCTGCCAGCATTCAGCGGGCGTAATTGCGCCGGGGTAGGTGGCAATCAGCGGCCCCTCGTTTTGTGTGCACAGGTAGATGTCCGAGAGGATGCGCCCCATCTCGCGCGGCGTGGATTGCAGATTGCTGTCGGGATCAGTCTCCCACGCGGTTTGTTGGTTGCCCGGTGTGGCAATCTGCGGCAGTTGCGTCTGGAAATCATAGCCCGACTGCATGTAAGTGGAGGTGAAGCCCAGGGTGCGCATCATCTCGGTAAAGACGCGCGTACCCGCCGTTACATCGCCATCGCCAATAAAAGCAAGCAGCTGGTTGGCGGCATTGTTGTTGCTCTCACCCAGCGCATAATCAAGCAGCAACCCAATCTCCTGGCTGCCTTCATCATCGGCAGCCACGCCATTGGCAAGCTTGCGCATGACGGCGGTGGCAATCCCAATCTTGAGCGTGGACATGCCCGAGAAGGAGACATCCGAATCGACCGATGCCTCGCTCGCTGAAGCGCCCTCTGCGGCCATGAGATCATGCACATAGATTGCCGCAAAACCGGGGAACTGCATGGTTTGCGTGTTGAGCACGCGCGCGAGATCGTCCATGGAGGGATCCGGCGGTGGCGTTTCGATGTGCACCAGATTGGCCACGCGCCCGTCGTTGCGCGTCAGCGCCTCCACAATCGTGGGAATGCTGGCGTCGATGTCGAGCGTGTAGCCGGGCGAACCGACCACCCACGCCCACTCATCCAGCGTGGGGTCCGGCCCGGCGGGGGTGGCTGACGCATCTGCGGCGCCTTCGTCCACTGCGCCTTCG
>DIAV01000293.1:0-9327 GCA_002415895.1 Anaerolineales bacterium UBA5069
AGATGTGTATAAGAGACAGGGGCGACGCGTTTTCCGTCCATGTTACGGTGGACGACAATGTTGTTGACCTGTTGACTGTTGAGAATCAGGATGGCACGCTGGTGATAGCGCTCGAATCCGGTGCATACAATAATGTGACTGAGCGGGCGGAGATCACCATGCCCATGCTGGGCGGCGTCAAGGTGAGTGGCGCAGCGACGGCGACGCTCGAGGGCTTTGCGGGCGGCATGGCCTTCCAGGGGGTTGCATCCGGCGCCAGCCGCATTACCGGCGACATGTCCGCCGCCCGCACTGTGCTCGACATTGCGGGCGCCAGTGAGGTAACCCTGCGCGGCGAAAGTGACACGCTCGACGCCAAAGCTTCGGGCGCAAGCAAGCTCAACCTGGGCGAACTGGTTGTGCGCAGCGCAACCCTGGATCTGTCCGGCGCGAGCTTTGCGTTGGTGAATGCGTCAGAGGAGATCGATGCCACAGCCGGTGGCGCGTCCCACGTTGAGTACATTGGCAATCCCGCGACGATACGCCAGGACACAAGCGGTGCATCATCGGTGGCACAGCACTAGCGAATGCGCGCTCTGGGCGCGAAACCTTTGCCGCCTCGGCTGCGTATAGTGTAGCAATGGGGCGTGTGGTGATTACCCATCCCGCCCGGCAATCATCAGGATCGCAAATGGACTGCCATTGCGGCAGGATGCAGCGGCCACAGCGCCGCAGGAGAGTTATTATGGAGACATACAAGAAGTTGCGCCGTCAGAATGGCGTTTTTGCAGGCGTGTGTGGCGGTTTGGGTGCGTTTTTTGACATCTCCCCCAATTGGTTCCGCCTGCTCTTTGTTCTGCTGGCGCTGCCGGGCGGTGTGCCGGGCCTCCTGGCCTATGTGATCATGTGGATCATCATGCCCAAGGCATAGTGCAGTACAGTGCAGTACACGCATCCGCGGACAAGAAAAACGGGCAACCTGATATGGGTTGCCCGTTTTGTCTTTCTATGCAAAAACCCGCCGCTGCTAAACGTCGGCCAGGACGTGCCACTGACGCTTGTAATAGAGGAGGGGCGCGCCATCATCCGCAGCGCCTGCGGCCACAACCTCACCCACGAAAATCGTGTGGTCGTCGCCGTCAAAAACGTGCTTCACTCGGCAATCCACCCAGGCCAGCGCATCAGACAAAATGGGGCAGCCCGTCGCTGCAAGAAACGTCGCTACGCCGGCGAAGCGGTCTTCCACCTCGGGAATCATGCCGGCAAAACGCATGCCCAACTCGGTTTGCTCGGCGCGCAGGATGCTGGCCGCATAGCGTTGCGTGGCCATTATTACATCGTGCGTATAGAGCTTTTTGCTCACGCTCACCAGCACTTCGGGCGGGTCAATGCTCAGGCTTGTGAGTGAGCTTGCCGTAATGCCCACCTGGCGGCCACCCTCCGGTGCGACAGCCGTCACAACGGAGACGCCTGTCGCCCAGTGTGACATCGCCTCTTTGTAGGACTGCACATCAACGGCCATCAAGGGATCCTTCACAATATGACCCATCAGCGCAACCTCCAGAATACGTACACAACTATAATCCAAATGTGCTTGTGCGTTGCAGCCATTATACGCCATGATACAAAGGGCGCGCGTAGCCTTGTGTCCAGTGCGGGCAGATGATGTGTGGATTGCGCACCCAGTCTCTGCGCCCATGCGCCAATCGCGCGCCGATTTGCTACAATAGCCAACAGACATCATACTGCGATGCACCCCGTGCCGATTTGTGTGGGCATGGCTGTGCGGGATTGCACACCAGCAATTGCAGCACGGGCATGAGCCGGCAGCACACGTCACAACAGACAACAGGGAACACGAGAGGGATGTAGCCATGAAGGGGATGCTTTACCTGCCCGGCCGCGCAGAGCCGGCGGCTATACTTGATGATGTGAAGGTGATTGCGTTCAACGACAACCATACTGTTGCACCCGTGCGCATCTACTACAGCACCCGAAACCTGAATACGGGCAAGGCCATGCTCGAACTGGTGCGTGATGATCGCCTGCAGATCAAGCTCGACGACGGACGCAGCGGCAATGTGCTGCTGCAGCACCAGAGCATGGATGCCGACGGCAAGAGTGTGGGACTGCTGCGCGTGCTGGGCCGGTTATCCGATCCGGTGGACCCATCGGCGCTGCCGGCAGAGACCGTGTTAATCGCCGACCCAACCTCATTGTGAGCCTGGGCAGCGCATGACCGCTCAACCTGTCTCGCCCTCCGGTCGCGACGCGGGCGGCGCGCCGCAATCGGGCGCGCCACGCAACCGCGCCGCGCGCAGTCACCGCGGCCGCTACTGGCTGGGCTTCGTGCTGGGCTTCACTTTGCTCATGCTGGTCTCATGCGGGGGCGTGGCTGTCGCGCTGGGCTTCAATCGCCTTACACTGGCTGAATTGCGTGGCGACACTGTGGCATGGACACCGCCCACGCTCATCCCCACGCCGCTCGCCCCCGCCCCGGGCGAAACGCCAGTTGCGCCGGTTGCCGGGCGCTTCAGCGCGGGGCAAACCGTCTACAACATTACAGGCAGCCGCGTGAATCTGCGGCAGACCCCCGGGCATGTGGGCAAGTCCAGCAGCGATGTGCTGGCGCAGTTGCGCCCCGGCGATGCGCTCATCATTGAGGGTGAGACGGCAGCCGTTGATAACCTGACCTGGTGGCGCGTAACATATCAGGGCAACGAGGGCTGGGTGGCCGAGGCAACCGCAAGCGGTGTCGACATTATGGGACAGCCATGAGCAGCCGGCTCGCCTTTCTGCTGCGCAATTTGCATCCATCTCCTATTCTTACTCCTATCCTTACTCCTATCCGCATAATCGTCTCCCCAAAACTCCCATGAATTCACTGCGCACAGCGTTTGACGGCGCATCTGTGCTGATGACCGGCGGTCTTGGTTTCATTGGCGCAACGCTCGCCAGGCAACTCGTCGCGCTGGGTGCGCGCGTCACCCTGGTGGACAGCCTGATTCCCGAGTATGGCGGCAATCTCTTCAATGTGGCCGGGCTGGAAGATAAGCTCCGTATTAATATCTCGGACGTGCGCGATGCGCACAGCATGCGCTACCTCGTGCAGGGTCACGACTATCTCTTCAATCTGGCCGGGCAGACGAGTCATATGGACTCCATGCAGGATCCGCTCACGGACCTGGAGATCAACAGCCGCGCCCAACTCTACATCCTCGAGGCCTGCCGCCACGAGAACCCGGCCATCCGCATTGTCTTTGCGTCCACACGCCAAATTTATGGCAAGCCCGAGCGGCTGCCCGTGGACGAGAGCCATCCCCTGCGCCCTGTCGATGTCAATGGCATTCACAAGATAGCGGGAGAGGCGTATCACACGCTCTACAGTCACGTCTACGGGTTGCGCACGGCGTCGCTGCGGCTGACGAACACCTACGGCCCGCGTATGCGCGTGGTGGACGCACGCCAAACCTTTTTGGGTATCTGGATTCGCCTGCTGGTGGAGGGCAAGCCCTTTGACGTGTGGGGCGGGGAGCAGTTGCGCGATTTCACCTTTGTGGATGACGCCGCCGATGCGTTCCTGCGTGCGGCCGCGGCGCTCAACGATGATGGGGCGGCAGCGGGCCGTGTCTACAACCTGGGCGGCAATGAGGTGATTGCGCTGCGGGAACTGGCAACGCTCCTGGTGGAGGCGGCGGGCGGCGGCGCATTCAACGTGCGGTCCTATCCCGCCGAACGCAAGCCCATTGACATTGGCGACTACTACGCCGACGACAGCCGCATTCGCGCCGAACTGGGCTGGCAGCCGCAAACGGCACTGCGCGACGGGCTGGCGCGCACAGTGGCGTACTATCGCGAACACCTGGCAGAGTACATCTAGCATGTCCAGCCTTGCGCGCCGTAGTGTAACGGCAGTCTCGTGGAATGTGCTGGCCCAGGGCATCATCATTGCCGTAGGCTTTGTGCGCTCCATCCTGCTGGCGCGCATGTTGGAGGTCGAGACCTTTGGTATCTATGCAGGTGCGCTGGCCATTGTGCTGCTTGCCGGCGTCTTTGCCGATTTTGGCTTCTCGGGCGCGTTCCTGCATCACGCCCCCGAAACTGACAATGAGGACCACGCGGCGGCGGTCTATCTGTCGCTGCAACTCCTTTTCTCAACACTGTGGGGCGTGGCCATGGTTGCGTTTGTGCTGCTGTGGGCATCCGGCCCTGCACGCACAGCGCTGCTGGTGATTGTGATTACCACGGCTGTGGAGTTGCTGACGCGTGTGCCTTCCACGATGCTGGTGCGCCGCGTGCAGCACAAGCGCATCGCAATTCTCAACATCGTCAATGTCCTCCTTGTCTCGCTGATCACGGTGGGGCTGGCGTGGCGCGGTGTAGAGCTTTGGACATTGCTGGCGAGTGAGGTCATTGCGACTCTGGTCATGGGCATTGGCTATTTTGTGTGGTGGCCGGCGTGGCGGGCGCACCTGGCGTGGGACCGCGCAACGGCCGCCTACTTCCTGCGTTTTGGCGCGCCTTTGCTCGGTGCAAACCTGCTTGAGACATCCATCCAGCGTATCGATGATATCTTTGTGCGCTACCGGCTGGGCGTGCTGGACATGGGCTTCTACTCGCGCGCCTACACCTTTGCCTCCTACCCGCGCGGGCTGCTTTCCACACCTGTCACGCTGGTGGCCGGCGGCACATTCGCCGAAGTGGCGGAGAATCGGCTACAGTTGTCCAAGGCCTTCTTTCGCACCAGCGCGCTGCTGGTGCGCGCCGGTTTTCTGCTGGCAGGCTGGCTCATCCTGATCGCGCCCGAGTTTGTCATGCTGCTGCTGGGCGAGAAGTGGCTTCCGATGGTGCCCATCTTTCGCATCATGTCCATCTTTGCGCTGATTGATCCGCTGCGCGACCTGCTGACGTCCGTGTACGTGGCGGTTGGCCAACCGCGCCGCCTCATGCGTTACAAACTCATTCAGCTTTTGGTCCTCATTGCCGGTTTGCTGCTGCTGGGGCAACGCTGGAGCGTCGTTGGTGTGGCGGTGGCCGTCGACCTGATGTTGGTCGTTGGCATTGGCCAGCTCATGCTGGGCGCACGCCCGTGGGTGGATTTTTCCCTGCGCCGCATCTTCCTGTGGCCACTGCTGGCGTTGGGCGGTGCGGTTGGCGCAGCAGCATTGGCGATCTGGGCGTGGGGTCCCGATTTCAATCTTTGGCTGTCGGCGTTGCTCAAGAGCCTCATCATGGGCGCGGTTTATATGGCAATTCTGTGGTTGGGTGAGCGCCGCCGCCTGCTGGAGATGTGGGGCGCGCTGCGCAAGCAATTGCAGAGCGCGTAGATTGCTGCGCTTGGGGTGCGACGCAAACAAAGAAAGGCATGGCCGACGTGGTGCGCAAAATCGCAGATCGTAGTGTACGGCTCATTGCGCGGCCCATGGCATGGCTCTATGCACGCCTGTACGCGCTGATCTGTGGCAGCTATCCCAATGTGCGGCCGTGGCATTACCAATGGCGCGCCCTGCAGCCGCTGCATGAAGATCTGCGCGAGGTACTGCCCCTGCTGGGTGGGCGTGTGCTGGTTGTGGGGCGCGCCGGTCTTGGCCACCGCGCCATGATCGCGGACGCAGGTGAAGTTGTGGGCGTGGATGAATCTCCAGGGCCCGGGATTACACTTGTGGTGCACCCCGGCCAGCCATGGCCGCTGCCTGCAGCTTCGTTTGATGCGCAGCTGTGCATTGATGCACTGGTGCGCGTTGCAGACCCGGCGCATGCGCTGGCCGAGATGGCACGCGTGCTGCGCCCCGGCGCACTGGTTGTGGTGCGTGCACCCGCCACGCCGTCCGCTGCGGCCGCAATCGGGCCTGCCGGCGCACCGCTCCGCTACTACACGGCTGATGGGCTGCGTCAGGCGCTGGGGGCGCACTTTACAGTGACAACGCTGCGGCGCGAGGGGGGCATTGGCAGTGCGCTGGCACTTCTGATCCTGGGCTGGATGCAAGCCTGGGCCGACAAGAGCCGCGTGGCTCGCCTGCTGCAAGCGTTCTTCCTGCCCCTGTGGATTGGATTCTGTGCGGCGCTCAATCTTGCCGCCGTGATCGTCGATGCAGTTGACCCCACGCGCGCCTTTTATTCCAGCACGCTGCTTGTGGCCGTGCGCAAGGCGGACGACGCCCTGCCGCCTCAAGATTGACGAAATGACTTGAACGGAATGACTCTCGCGTACACATTCACGGTCTATACGCCCACCTTCAACCGCGCGCACACGCTGCACCGCGTCTACGAGGGCTTGCAGGCGCAGACCTTCCACGATTTTGAGTGGCTCATCATCGATGATGGCTCCACCGACGGCACAGACGCGCTGGTGCGGTTGTGGCAAAGCCAGGCAGAATTCCCCATTCGCTACATCTGGAAGGAAAACGGCGGCAAACATACAGCCGACGATTTGGCCGCCAAAGAGGCGCACGGATTCATTGTGGCAGCAATCGGCTCCGACGACTCCTGCGCGCCACAAGCTTTGGCGCACATCAATGATTACTGGAACTCAATCCCTGTGTCCATGCAACCTGCCTATGCCGGTGTTGCCGTGCTGGCGGCCCATGTGGGCGGTGGGCTTGTGGGCCCGCCATTTCCGCGCGGGCTGATGGACAGCAACCAACTGGAAATGGTCTATCGCCATCGCATTGGTGGCGACTGTTGGATATGCGTACGGAGAGATGTCCTGCGCCAATTTCCCTATCCACAAGTTGAGGGGCGCGCGACGCACTTCAACGAGAAGACGCTCTACTTCAGGATGGCGCGTCACTACACATTGCGCTATGTCAACGATCCACTTCTGCTTGTCTATATGGGGTCCGGCTCATTGAGCAGGCCGACGGGCACGCGCAGGCAAGTCAATGCGCGCATTGCCGCAACCTTTGCACCCCATTACCTGCTGGTGCTGAATGAGCAAATGGATTATGCACGCATAGCGCCGCGAGACTTTTTGCTTGCCGCCGTCCATTACGTGCGCTACTCGATCTACCTTTCAACGTCGCCTATGCGGCAGGTGCGCGCCCTCAACACATGGCAGGCGCGCCTGTTGTGGCTGGCAGCATTCCCCCTGGGTGCACTCAGTTATGCGGCGGACCGCTGGTGGCCATCGTCCAGGCGGGGCACGATCTATGCCAAAGAAGCAGCGCAGCCTGGCCCCATGCGGGCAACTGACAGGTTGTAATCAAGCAACAATCGGAGGGGCCACCCTCTTCATACAGGCAAGATTTCATCGATGACAACCTTCGCCAATTACGCACGCACGGCCACCCAGGCGCGCACAGCCATCTGTGTCACAGGGTGGCACTTCTGGCCGCAACTCTTTGATACGCTGCTGGCTTTGCCTGGCTGCGACATCTATGTCGTTTCGCACCGCCCGGAAAGCGAGATTCCGCAGGCGCTGCGGGATCGTCTGGGCCCTGGCAGAATTCTCGTGCGTCCTAATGTTGGCTATGACTGGGGCTGCTATCAGCAGTTCCTTGAGACCGGCATCTGGCGCGACTATGCGGTGACAGTATTTATGCACGACGACATTGTGATCAAGGACACCGGCTTTCTGGATGCGTGCAAGGCGCTGCTCGAGGAAGGCTATGGTGTTGTTGGAAACGGGCGCGTGGGCGCCCGCTATCCCTACCCCCGCCAGCGGCCCGACCAATTTGCCCATGCAAGCTGGAAGCCGCCGGTGACATTCTTTCATGATTGTGTCAGGGGATCATTCTTTGCCACAACGCGCGCCGCGCTCGAAGCCCTTGAAACGTTCGAGGTCTTTTGGGATCCTTACCATCTCAGCATGACGCTGGGCAACTGCAGCCTGCGCGCGTCGTGCGCGCGCTGGGAGGCGCGTCTGGGCCCGCGCTGTTTCACCTTTCTCTCCAATGACTACTTGCGCAGTGCCTACATTGACGAAGATGAAAGAGGCGGCGGCAGCCTCTACACCAACCGGCCACTTGTTGTTGATTTGAGTATTCGTGCGCTGCTTGCTTTCTACATGCTTGCGTGGTGGCGGCAGGCCAATAATCGCAAGGCACGCTACGTCGTGCGTCTGCTGCACCCACTCATCCGCCGCATGGCAGGCGCCCAAACGTAACCACCGGAAATGAAGGCGAACGAAACAGCCTATGCCTCTACGCGTCCTCCACCCCATTACCCGCCTAATCATCGGTGGGGCACAGGAGAATACCATGCTCACCGCCAACCTGCTTGACAAGCAGACGTGGGCGGTGGATGTGCTCTCCGGCCCGCAAACGGGCAGCGAGGGCAGCCTGATTGAGGCCGTGCGCGCGAGCGGCACGCCCCTGTTGATTGAGCCGGCGCTTGTGCGCGAGGTGAGCCCGCTGAACGATCTGAAGGCGCTTGTGCGCATGGCACGGCGCATGCGCAGCAACGACTACGTTGTCGTACACACGCACAGCAGCAAGGCGGGCATTTTGGGGCGCTGGGCGGCGTGGCTGGCGCGCGTGCCGGTGATCGTCCACACGGTGCACGGCTGGGGTCATCATGAACGGCAGCATCCACTGGTGCGCGCCTACTATGTGATTCTCGAGAAGCTCACGCTGCTCATCACCGACAAGCTGATTGTTGTTTCGCCCCAGAACACGGAGAAGGGGCTGGCCGATGGCATTGGCACAGCCGCCGACTACGTGGTGATCCGCAGCGGCATTGAACTGGATCGCTTCGGCCATCCGGCCATTGGGCGCGACGAAACGCGACGCGCGTGGGGCATTCCCCTCGGCGTGCCGGTTGTGGGCACAGTCACGCGCCTCTCGGCGCAGAAGGCGCCGCTGGATTTCGTGCGCGCCGCCGCAGCCATTGCGCAGACACGGCCCGATGTCTGGTTTGTGATGGTGGGCGATGGCGACCTGCGCCCGCAGGTGGAGGCGCTGGCAACCGAACTGGGCATTCGCGATCGGCTGGTGTTAACCGGCCTGCGCCGCGACGTGCCCGAATTGATGGCCGCGTTTGATATCTTTGCGCTCTCGTCGCTGTGGGAGGGGCTGCCGCGCGTGCTGCCGCAAGCCATGGCCACGGGGCTTCCCATTGTAGCGACTGCCGCCGACGGCACTGCCGAGGCGGTGCAACAGGGTGTCAACGGCATCCTCACGCCGCCCGGGGAGCCGATGGCGCTGGCAGGGATGCTGCTGCAGCTCTTGGAGAATCCCACGCTGGCCAAACAAATGGGCGAGGCGGGCCGTGCGCGCGTCGATGAGTTCAGCGACAAGCGCATGGTGGCGCAGATTGACGCACTCTACCGCGCATTGCTGGCGGCGAAGGGTATAAAGGTCGAAAACAAAGAATAATTGATCATTGAATATTGATCATAGGTAAACGCCT
>DIAV01000293.1:9475-10481 GCA_002415895.1 Anaerolineales bacterium UBA5069
CCCTGCTTTGTCACGGCCAGCGCACCCACCGCGTTGGCAAAGCGCCCTGCAGTTGCCAACGGCATCTCCTCCAGCATGGCAACCGTAAAGGCAGCGCCAAAGGAATCACCCGCGCCTGTGGGGTCCACCTCCCACACAGAAAAGCCCGGTACGTCGATCACGGTGTTGCCCTGATAGATGCGGCAGCCCGCAGGCCCGCGCTTGAGCGCAACCGTCTTGCCTTGCGCCGCCCACAGCCGGCAACCTTCCTCGTCAGACGCGGCGCCGGTGAGCATGGCGGCTTCGCCCACGCTGGGCAGCACGACATCAGCGCGATCGAGAATGGGCTGGAGCATGGCGCGCAATTCCTCCACGGTCATCAATTCAGGGCGCACGTTGGCGTCAAAGCTAAGGCGCGCCGTGGGCGGCAACAGCGCGGCAGCGCGGTAGCAGGCATCTCGCCCCGATTCCGACGCGGCCATGGTGCAGCCGGTGAGATGCAGCCACTTGGCGCTCTGGATAGTGTTCGCATCCACATGCTCGGGCGCAAGCTGCCCGGCCGCGGCGTGGCGCCAGTGATAGACAAACTTGCGGCTGCCGCCGGTAAAGTAGGCCACAAAGGCAACGCCCGTTGTTTGCCCCTCCAGTACATGGACACCGCGCGCGTCGACGCCGTCGCGCGCAAAGCGGTCCAGCATGCACTGGCCAAAATCATCCGGCCCCACGCAGCCAATGAAGCCGGCCGAGCGTCCCAGCCGCGCCACGCTGTCAATGTAGATGCTCGTGTCGCCGCTGGGGAATGGGCCGACAAAAGGGCCCGGGTGATTCATGGCCTGGTCGAGCTCGGTGCGCATGATCTCGACAAGCATAGTGCCAACGCAGATAACGTCGGGGTTTGTGGGCATGGGTCGATCCTGAGGCTTGTGTGGTGGGTAGGTAACTGTGGAGAGGTTGGTTGAATGGTTGAATGGTTGAATGGTAATTGGTAAGTGGTTAATTCGTAAGTGGCGCGTCCTGCAAATGCGCG
>DIAV01000293.1:10611-13383 GCA_002415895.1 Anaerolineales bacterium UBA5069
CCCTCGCGCATTTGCAGGACGCGCTAAGTGGTACGTGGTGACCGACCATTGCACTGACGGACTTTGACCACTTACCACTCAACCACTCAACCACTCAACCACTCAACCACTTACAATTGACTCGTTCATTCTCCCCTCCAGCAGCGGCAGGCAGCCGAAGAGGTGGAAGTAGGTGACATAGCGCTCCATGGCGAGAGCGATGCGTTCTACAACAAACGCGTTGGCATCGGCCAGCAGCGGGCGCAGGTTGGCGTAGAGACGCGCACGTTCGGCCACCACGGCGGGGTCGGTCCAAATGTAGCGGCAGCCGGTTTGCACCAGCCAGGCGCGCCGGTCGGGTGCGAGATTGGCAAATTCCACGCCCTGCTCATTGGGCTGGAGCCACTTCTGCCAGCGATTGGAGCGCTCTACCGCGCCTTCAAGTGCTTCCAAAAGGCGCGACGGCTGGGCGTCGGGCTGGGTGCGCAGCAGGTCGCGCTCGCGGATGGCCAGCTCGGCCAGTGCCAGATACTCGGCGGCGGTAAATTCCGGCCCTACATTCGCCCCACCCATCCCCGTCGCGGGATAGTCCTCGGGGTTCTCCACCCAGTCGCTGTAGTGCCCCTTGATGAGCGAGCCATAGGGGACCACCGTCGCGTGCAGTGTGCGTGCGCTCTCCGGGTCAAAGTAGCTTGTGTGCAGGTCGGTGCCAACCTTGCCCACAATGAAGGAGGGCCACGCCGACAGCAGCCCGGAGCGCTCCAGCTCTGTGCGCAGGCCAACCAGGAAGTCGGTGAAGTTGTCCATGTCCACGAGGCCGCCGTGCACTTCCTCGGTGCCCACTTCGTAGGCCACGGGCGGCAGCCCCAGGCGCAACCGTTCTGTTTCGGCATGTTCAATCAGCGCGACCGTGCGCTCCACCACAAGCGCAATCGGCACGGGCGCATCGGACGCAAGGGTGCGATCCACGGTGGGATCAATGTGAAGCAGCGCGTAGCCCGCCTGGAGACAGGCAGTCAGGCTTTGGCGCACCTCCTCCATGCTCTCGGCCAGGCCAAGATGGTCGCGCGTGTGGCTGTCCTTGAGCCAGGGGCCGCCGTGGTCCAGGCAGGGGTAAAGGGGGCTGGTGCATGCGTACTTCTTGCGGTAGTGGTCAATTTCAGCGACAAACGCCGCGGGGGTCCAGCCAGTGTAGCCGCCGTCGCGGTCAACCTGGTTGAGGGTGGCAGCGAAGAGCATGGGGCATTGGTTACGTGCGGCCACAAGAACGGCGGCCTCGAGCACGGCGGCCGAATTGGGGCAGGCCGCAAAGAGCGTAATCTGGATATCCCGCGCGCGCCGAAGCTGAATCAGGCGCGGAATGATCTCCTGGATGGTGAGCAAGGCAACTTGTCCTTTCGGTGTGGGAGAGCGGTGAATCCATTGTAGACTCTGCGCGGCGCGCGGGCAAGAGTCCCGCGCCTCCACTGCGGAAGATGCGCTGCCTATGCAAAAACGCAGCGAGGCTTCCAATTCAGGAAGCCTCGCTGCACAAGCGGCCCGTCATCAGCCAGGCCGTCGTTATCCGTTGACCATCAAGCCATCCACCGCTGCGCTGAGTTCGTTGAGAGTCGCGGCGACCACCACGCTGCCGCACAGCGGCGCGTATTTGAGCATGTCGCTGTCGCCGCTGCCCCAGAGCATGGCGGGCTCGGGATTGATCCAGAGCGTGCGGCGTGCGCGCCGCGCCATTTGCTGGAAGATCTCCAGGCGCGGGTCGTTGTAGTTGTTGCGGCCGTCGCCCACCACAATCAGCGTGGTGCGGCCGTCTATCGTGTCGAGATAGTCATGGGCGAAGCCCTCAAGCGCATAGCCCATATCCGTGCTGTAGTGGCCCGGCGGCATACGCACAAGCACCTGCTGAATGGCTTCGTTGGCCTCGCGCCCTGCAAAGTCAGGGGTAATGTACTCCAGATGATCGATGAAGGCGAAAGCGTGTGCCTTGGTGACCATATCCTGGAGTGCGTGCACAAGCGCCAGCATAAGCTCCGAGCAGTAGCGCATGGAGGTGCTGATGTCGCAGATGACGACCAGCTTGGGCTTGAGGCGGTGGTCGCGATGCTTGATCTCGAAGGGCACGCCGCCGTGGCGCAGGCTTGAGCGGATGGTCCCCTTGGCATCGAGTTGGCCGGACTTGGCGCGCTTTTGGCGCAAGGCAATGCGGCTGCGCAGGCGGTTGGCCAATCGCCGCACCTCGCGGCGCAATTGGTCCATTTCGTAATCACTGAGTGCGTTGAAGGGGCGATCCATGAGGTCATCCAGCGCGTCTTCGGGGCGCTTCTCGCTCATGTTCTCGGCAATCTTTTGGCCGGCAAAGTGCTCCACCTGATCGCGCATGGCCTGCTGGTTGCCTTTGAGGAGTTCGCGCATCTGCTCAAGGCGCTGTTTGTTCATGCCCATCTGCTGCAAAAGTTTCATCATCTCCTGCAGCGCTTGCTGCACCGCCTCAAACTTGAGCGCGCGCAACATGCGGTTGGACATCCATTCCTTGTAGCGCATGTCGTCCATGCGGTTAAGACCCACCATCTGCCCCAGCCGCTCCATCTCCTGCTGCGAGAGCTCCTCGCCGCGCAGCAGCCGCTCCATCATTTCGCGCAGTTGCTTGTTGAACTGGTGCAGCGCCTGGGCAAGCTGTTGCGCCTCCTCCGGCGTCATGTCCTCGGTCATGTCGGCCATGGCAGGCGCGTTGGCGCTATCAAAGAAAATGGGGAAAAGTTCATCAAAGACGCCGAGCCCGGGTGCATCCTTGACAAG
>DIAV01000293.1:13464-16217 GCA_002415895.1 Anaerolineales bacterium UBA5069
GCGTTAAAAGCGTCGGCGCTTTCGGCGAGGCTAATGCGCACGCCCCCCGCGCGCAGCGCCGTAATAAAGCGAATCATGCGTTCTTCCATGTGTGTCTCCTTCTCGAGAGGGAGGCAATTGGCTGCAACTGGTAAGTGGTAACTGGTTGATTGGTTGATTGGTTGATTGGTAACTGGCGGCCTCGGCGACTGCATCCACTTACCACTTACCAGTCACCCAGTCAACCAATCAACCAGTCAACCAATCAACCAATCAACCAGTCCCCCTAATTCCGCCAGCGCTGCTCGTCATGGCCCACATCCACGCCGCGCTCCGAGATGCTCAGGCGGCGCTTGACCTTGGTAAGGTCACTCTCGTGCTTGAGCAGCACGCTCATCGTCGTCTCGAGCGTGGCCGCGTCCAGATGGCCGGCGTTGAGGGCGACGAGCGAGTTGGCCCAATCCAGCGTCTCGCTCATGCTGGGTGATTTGCGCAGGTCAAGCTCGCGCAGCTTCTGGACGAGCTCCACGGCCTGGCGCGCGAGCTTGGCGTTGAGTTCGGGCACCTTGAGGCGCACGACGGCCAGCTCCTGCTCCAAACTGGGATAGCCGATAAAGAGGTAGAGGCAGCGCCGCTTGAGCGCTTCGCTCAATTCGCGCGTGTTGTTGGAGGTGAGCAGCACAATGGGCCGGTGCACGGCGCGCAGCGTGCCCAGTTCGGGCACGGTCACCTGGAAGTCGCTCAGCACCTCCAGCAGGAAGGCCTCAAACTCCGCATCGGCGCGGTCAATTTCGTCAATCAGCAGCACTGTGGGCTGGTCGCTGAGGATTGCCTTGAGCAGCGGGCGCTGGAGCAAAAAGCGCTGGGAGAAGAATACATCTTCTTCCGCAGCGAGCTTGTCGGCTGCCTCGACAAGGTTGTGGGTATCTGCCAACTCCTGCTGCAGCTTGTCGCGCAGCAACTGCGTGTAGAGCATCTGCTTGGCATACTCCCACTCGTAGAGCGCCTTGGTTTCGTCCAACCCCTCATAGCACTGCAACCGAATCAGTTCGCGCCCCGTTGCGCAGGCAATGGCCTTGGCCAGTTCCGTTTTGCCCACGCCGGCCGGCCCCTCGCAGAGCAGCGGCTTGCCCAACTGCTGCGTGAGAAAGACCGTGGTGGCAATCTCGTTGCTGGCAATGTATTGTTGTTCGCCGAGCGCGCTTTTGAGGGCAGCGGGCGAGTCATAGCGTTTGGTGCTGTTCATAGGCGAGATCATCTCCTCAAAGAGCCGGTGGCATACTGCTGCCGAACTATCGGGCTGCTTCGCAACAGAGCCGTTGCGAAACGGGGCCGCAGTGTACACCCGCCCGCGTACTTTGTAAACCGTTTCATAAAGGTGCGCGTTCCCGCTCAGCGGCACGCGCCCTGTAGCGTTACGCCCAATTCAGGCGCGCGCGTGCTTTGCGCCTGGCCCGACATCGGTGACAATCACAAGTGGCAGGCCGCAGTGGTTTGCAATCACTCCAATGAGCACAAACATGATCGGCAAGGAAACGCGCACATGGCCCGCTCCCTGAACTCGCAACGGCTCGTTGAATTCACCCAGGACCTGGTGCGGCTGCCCAGCCTGAGCGGCGAAGAGCAGCATGTAGCCGCGCGCGTAGAGCAGGAAATGCGCGCGCTGGGCTACGATAGCGTTGAAGTCGACGCCAACGGCAGCGTCGTTGGCGTGCTTCAGGGCGCACAGCCCGGCCCCACGCTGCTGCTTGACGCCCACACCGACACGGTGACGATATCGCCCGGCGCCCCCTGGCAGCACGATCCCTTTGGCGCAGAAATCGATGGCGATGCAATCTATGGGCGCGGCACGGCCGACATGAAGGGCGCGCTGGCCGCCATGGTGCACGGCGCGGCGGCGGTGGACCGCGCGCAGTTGCGCGGGCGCGTCGTCGTCTCGGCCTCCACGCTGGAGGAGGTGATGGAAGGGGTGGCGCTGCAGGCCGTTATGGCCGCCTGGCCGCCGGACATGGTGATTATTGGCGAAGCGACAGACCTGCAGCTTGTGCACGGTGGCCGCGGGCGCGCCGAACTCCACCTCACCACCACGGGCAAACCATCCCACTCGTCGGCTCCCCATTTGGGGCGCAATGCGGTGCTCGACATGGTGCGCGTGATTGATGCCATTAGCACGCTGCAACTGGGTGAGCATCCCCTCATGGGGCCGGCCATCCTCGCGCTAACGGACATTATCTCGCAACCGTGGCCTGGGAACTCAGTTATTCCCAGCATTTGCAATGTCACGTATGATCGGCGCTTGCTGCCCGGCGAAACGGCCGCAGGGGTCATAGCCGAGATTACCGGTTTGCCGGGTGTGCAGGGGTTGCCGCTGTCCATCTCGATTGGAGACAACAGCTACACGGCGTGGACGGGAGCCACGCTATCGGCGCACAAATTTTTCCCTGCCTGGGTGGTGGATGCCGGCGCGCCGATTGTGACGCGCGCCTTGGCTGCCCTGGCGCAGGTGGGGCAGGCGCCACGCCTCAGCGCCTACCGTTTCTGCACCAATGCAGCGTACTCAGCCGGCGTCGCAGGTGTGCCCACAATTGGCTATGGCCCCGCCACTGAAGCCGACGCGCATGTGATTGATGAACGGCTGCGGCTGAACGATCTCTTTGCGGCAGCGGCGGGGTATGGCGCCCTGATTGCCGAGTTGAATGGCGACAATTGACAAACGAAATTGATCACTCAAGTTACGCAGCAAAACGATGTGTACGCAGAAAGGACGGAAACAA
>DIAV01000293.1:16320-16905 GCA_002415895.1 Anaerolineales bacterium UBA5069
CTTCACTGCGTAACATGAGTTGATCATTGATTTATTCATCCTCCACCTGCACCGCCCTTCTCCAAAATGGCCTACTCACTTGCTGACCCCTATCGCCCCTTGCGGCTGGTGCTGCGCATCAACGGCGTGCTGCTTGGGCTGCTGCCCGGGTTCTATCTGCTGATTGCACCGGCTCGCTGGCTTGTGGCGGTGTCGCCTGTCGATGCATCGCCCCTGGGGTGGCGCGTGGCGGGCGCTGCGCTGCTTGCCTTTGGCCTCTTCCTGGTGCTGGCGGCCGGCGTGCACGATCTGGATTTGTTTGTGCTGCTTCCCTGCGTGCTCTTTCATGCGCTGCTGGCGCTGGTGCTGCTGTTGGCCTATTTGGGTCACCAACTGGACGCGTTGGGGAATGTGGCACGAGTTGGCCTCGTGATTATTTTTCTGCTTTGCCTGGTGGGTGCGCTCATGCCGCTGCGCTACTTCAGCGCTGAATACCGTTTTTAACGTAAGTGGTGCATCCAGCAAGAGCGAAGTGAAAACCACAGACACGACAGCGTTCCAGCGCAGGTGCGTTGAAGCCGGCGGGTTTTTTATTTGTTTGACACC
>DIAV01000172.1:0-2011 GCA_002415895.1 Anaerolineales bacterium UBA5069
CCGTTCTGCTGTACCGTTCTGCTGTAGACTCCGTTGCGGCAGTCCTTCAGGAAGTCGGCTGCAACAGCAGCACCGACCGCTCTGGAAGGAGCATTTTACCACGAAGCGGAGCCGCATCCTGATCCACGGCCGGCATAACCTGCACATAATCGCCATTGGGCAGCGCAATGACCTGCGGCGTGTGGCTGGTATTGACGGCAATCAGCAGCCGCTCTGCGCCCACGCGCCGCTCGGCCAGCCAAATGCCCGCTGCATTGTGCACCTGAAGGGTGCGCAGGTCACCGTATGCCAGCACGGGATGGCTGCGGCGGAAGGCAATCCAGCGCTTGAACCAGGCGCGCAGGTCGGCGTCCTGCGCTGCCCCCCAGGGCATGGGGTGGCGCGATTCTTCGCGGTGGGGCCCCTTGGCGCGCGGCTGGCTAAGCCCCACCTCGGTGCCGTAGTAGAGCACAGGCGCATCGCCCAGGGCGAAGAGCAGCCCCGCGGCGAGGCGGAGCGTCTGCTGGTTGTCGCCTGCCATGTAGAGAAAGCGGTTCATGTCGTGGTTGTCAACGAATGCGGGCAGTGTAAACTCGGGGCCAAAGAAGGCGCGCTGCCGCTCAATCCATGCGGCAAAGCCGGCAATCGAGCTGTCGGGGCGCAGGCAAAGGCCACGCACTGCTCGCGCAAAGGCAAAATCAAGACAGCCATCCAGGCGGCCTGTGAAGGCGCGCAGATTGTCGCCCGCCAATGTCACCTCGCCGAAAAGCCAGCAGTCGGGCTTCTCGGCATGGCAGGCGCGCCGGAAGGCACTCCAGAAGCCAAGTGAGGGGCCGGCGGCGTAGTCGAGGCGATAGCCGTCAATGTTGAGCTCACGCAGCCAGTAGCGGGCCACATCCAGCATGTAGGCGCGCGCGTCTGGGTTGTCGAGATCAAATTGGGGCATGGTGGGCACATCAAAGAAGGTGCGGAAGCCATGTGTGAACTGATCGCCGAAGGTAAACCACTGGCGCTCAGGACTCTGTGCATCGGCGCGTGCGCGCACAAAGGGCGCGAATTCGAGGCTGGTATGGTTGGCCACGAGGTCAAGCACCACACGCAGCCCGCGCGCGTGCGCGGCCTGCACAAGTGCGCGCAGGTCATCCAGCGTGCCAAAGCGGGGGTCCACAGTATAGTAGTCAATGGTGTCATAGCCGTGGTTGCTGGGCGTGAGGAAGACAGGCGTAAGCCACAGCACCGTAACGCCCAAATCGGCAATGGAGTCGATCTGATCCAACACGCCGCGCAGTGTGCCGCCAAAGAATTCATCATGGCGCAATTGCGCGGCGCTTAAAAACGTGTGCTCTGCGTCGCTGCGCTGCGGGTTGCGGAAGCGGTCGACGAAGACCTGGTAGACAATTGCTTCATGCGCCCAGGCAGGGGCGGCGTCTGTGTCTACGCTGTAGGCGTAGAGGGTGCGTTCATTCTCCGTGCGGTCAATGTGCTGCTCGCGGCTCCACACGCTGGATTGGTACTCTGCACTGCGCCACGCCTCAATGATGTACTGCACGAATGTGCCACTGGGCTGGGCGGGCACTTCGGCCTGCCATTCAGCAACATAGCCCCAGATGAGCGGCTCCCAGCGTACCGATGTGCGGTGCAGGGGCAGCGCGAAGCCGGTGGTGGCCACGCCGCGCGCACCGCTGGGCAGCGCGCCGTCGGTGGTGACATACGCAGTGACGCAATCGGCCACCACGTCAGCGCCCAGCGTCACCGCAAGCGTGACAGGCTCGCCCGGGCGCGGGTCCAGAGGCGCAATGGCATATTCGTGGCGCACGCCGGCGAAGCGCGCGCGCGTGGTTGTCAGCAGGCGCGCTTCGTCGGCTTCAATGCCGCCGAAGACGAAATCGGCCATGATAGGCGCGGTGGCGGCCGCGCTGGTGGCGGCTTCGGCGTCAGCCAGTTCGTTGTGAGTTGATTCATCCATGCGTTCTGCCATCAAAAGTCTCCTTCGCAATCCATCAAAACGACGGAGCGGTGAGGATATCCTCAC
>DIAV01000172.1:2084-5816 GCA_002415895.1 Anaerolineales bacterium UBA5069
GTGAGGATATCCTCACCGCTCCGTGAACGGCAACAATAGAAGAGCGATCTGTGAAGAATGAGTTCGGCCGCGCGACGCCCAAACTCAAGGATCAAAGATCAATGCTTTATCCCTTCACCGCACCCGTTGTCAACCCGCCCACAAGGTAGCGCTGGAAGATCATGAAGATGATCACCACAGGCAGTGCCGCAATGAGCGCGCCGGCGCAGAAGACACCCCAGCGCTGGCCAAACTGGTTGAAGATAAAGAGATTAAGCCCAACCGACAAGGTGTACTGGAACTTGTCGGTGAGGACGATGCGGGCGAGCACGTACTCGGAGTAGGTGCTGATAAAGATGAGCAGCCCGACCACGACGAGAATGGGGCGCACGAGGGGCAGAATCACCAGCCAGAAGGTTTGGAAGGACGTTGCGCCGTCTACTGTGGCGGCCTCGTCAAGATCGCGCGGGATGGAGTCGAAGTAGCCCTTCATCAGCCAGGTATTGGCCCCCAATGTGCCGCCCAGGTAGAGCAGCAGCAGGCCGGCATGGGTGTTCAGGCCAACGCGGGGCAGGTAGGTGCCCAGTTGCGTCAGGATGATGAAGAGTGCCACCATGTTGAGAAAGTTGGGGAAGACCTGGATGAGCAGGACTGATTGCAGAATCTGCCGTCGCCCACCGAAGCGAAAGCGGCTGAACGCATAGGCAGCCAGCACGGTAATGACCAGCGCCAGGAAGGTCGTTAGAAACGAGAGCTTGAGCGAGTTCCACATCCACAGCGGGAAGGGATGCTGCGTGTTGTTGAAGAGGTACTGATAGTTGGCCCAGGTGGGGTTGGCCGGAATGAGCGTCTGGCCCACAAGCGACCCCGACAGGTTGATCGATGCCGAGAAAATCCAGAGGATTGGGAAGAGGGCAAAGATCAGCATGACAATGGCCAGCAGAATGCGGAAGACGAGCGCGATGCGCTTGTTGCGCTTGATTGAGGTGGCTGAGCGTCCAGTGACGATGCTGCTAGACATTTTCGCCTCGTTCCTCCAGCATGTTCGTGTAGCGGAACTGCAGCGCGGTGATGACAAGCAGAATCAGGAAGATGATCACCGTGATCGCTGCGGCGTAGCCCTGGTCCGAACCACGTGCGCTGGCAAAGGCAATGCGATACGTATAGGTTGCAAGGATGTCTGTATGGCCCACAGGCGTCGCGGTATTCGCCATGGGTGGACCACCACGCGCATAGAGGTCAATCACCGTGAAGTTGTTGAAGTTGAAGGCAAACGAGGCCACGAGCATTGGCCCAACGGTAACGAGCAGCAGCGGCAGCGTGATGCTGCGGAAGCTTTGCCACGCGCTCGCGCCGTCAATGGAAGAGGCTTCGTAGACATCGCGGGGCAGCGTTTGCAGCGCGCCCGTCACAATCACAAACATGTAGGGGGCGCCCAGCCAGGTCTGAATGAGCAGAATGCCAACTTTGGCCCAGTAGGGATTGGCAAACCAGGCCGGCACCCAGCCGCCCGTTATCGCAGCGATGCCCTGGCTGATGACACCGAACTGCGGGTTGAGCAGGCCCACCCACACGGGTATGCTCACAAATGCCGGGATTGCATACGGAATGAGCAGGAGCGACCGCAGCACGCGCCGCCCCGGCATTTCGGGCACGTCAAACATGATGGCAAGAAACATGCCCAGACTGAAGGTGAGCAGCACCGAGAGTGCTGCGAAGATCACCGTCCAGAGGAAGACAAGCAGAAAGGGCTGGCGCAGCGAAGGGTCGGTGAAGAGGCGCACATAGTTGCGCGGCCCGACCACTGCGGAGAAGCCGCCCTCCGTGAGCCGTGTGCCGTCCGGCGCGGTGTAGGTGCCGTCAATCGGCTTATAGACCTGATTTGTCGCGTTTTCAATCAGCGCGTCCTGCGTTGCGTCGTAGACATACGCAGGTTCAAAGCGGCCCGCCTCGCCGGGGAAGCGCGGGTGCACCTGGAAGATGTCCGGCTCAATGCCAAAGACGGCCGCCTTGAGCACGGTCTCCATTGCGGCGGCGCGGAAGGGGTTCATTTTGCTGAAGCCGTCAAGGCTTTCGGGCGGTTCGCCGCTGCGCGGCACAGGCACACCGTTGGGGGTTACAGTAAATGGATCGCCGCCGCCATCGGGCTGCAGCCAGAGCATGAGTTCTTCGTTGGCATTGACGAAGAGCGTGTACGCGTAAAGCTGCGCGTCATCAGGCAGAACAGGGGGCAAATTCTCGTAGTAGTCAATCGTCTGCTGTTTGGTCAGCAGGTGACCGTCGCCAAAGTTGGTGAAGGAGATATAGATAGTAAAGAGTATGGGGTAGGCGACGAAGATCACCATCAACGACAGGCCCGGAGAGACCCAGCGCAAGGGGTACATACCAGGAACGAGGAAGACAAAGTTGAGCGCGAGAGTGACAAGGCCGAGCACGAGGGGGAACGTCCAGATGCCATCACTCAACATGCTATAAATGAGCCATATGGCGAAGGCATCGATGACGGCCAGCGCGCCGACCCGAAGCAGCAGCGAGACCATGCCGCCGCCTGAACTGGTGGATGGGGACTTGGGGGGCGCCGAAGCGCCCCCCGTCCCACTCTGCGTCATCGCAGTCATATGCTAGTTGCCGGCAATCGCTGTCCGGATCTGATCAGCGGCATCGGTCATCGCCTTTTCGGGCGCGACGGTCTGCTGGCTGACCAGTGCCATGGCATTGCCCCACGACGCCCACACAGCCGACATTTCAGGAATGTTGGGCATGGGCTGGCCGGCGACACCGGCCTCGGCAAACTTCTTCAGGTCGGGATCGTCGATCTTGGCATTGGCAGCCGTAAACGCAGTCGGGCGACCGCCTGCCTCGAAGAGCGCCGTCATGGTCTCTTCGGTGCCCACAAACTGCTGGAGGAAGGTTTGTGCCAGCAGCGGCTGCTTGCTGAAGGCGCTGACCATGAAGCCCTGCACGCCCAGGAAGGGTGCGCCGGGGCCGGCGGGGCCGGCGGGGATCGGAATGATCGCGTAGGGAACGCCGGCATCCTTGATTGCATCAAGGCGCCACGGGCCCAGGATGGCCATGGCGGCGTCGCCATTGTTGTAGGCGGCAACCATGAGTTCGTCATTCAGGGCTGCGCCCGGTGTCAGCAGCTTGTCCTTGTACATGCCGTCAAGCCAGTCGAAAGCGGCGATGGTGCCTTCGCTGTCAATACCCACATCCTGGGGATTCCAGGAGCCGTCGTCGTTGGTGCCGAAGACATATCCGCCGAAGGCAGTCTGGATGCCGTAGAAGTGGAACGGGTCATTCTCCTGAATGATGAAGCCGTACTTCATGCCGCCATCCACAAGTTCCTTGGAGATGGTCTTCACATCATCCCACGTCTCGGGCGCTTCGGCCACGAGGTCGGGGTTGTAGAAGAAGGCCACGTTCTCAACGGCATAAGGCATGCCGTAGAGCTTGCCGGCATAATTGAAGGCGTTGACAGCAACCGGCTCAAACTCCGAGACCTTGTCGCCCAGGGTTACCTCTGCAACGAGGCCGGAGGCAGCCAGTTCACCCAGCCAGTCATGCGCGCCAATAAAGATGTCGGGGCCCTGGCCGGCGGGGCCGGCAACCTTGAAGTCGTCGCGAATCTGGCCGAAGGCCTTCTCGACCAGTTCCAGCTTGACGCCGGTCTCCGCCTCGAAGGCGTCAGCGAGGCCGCTCAGCGCCTTGACGCGCGTCTCGTCGGCCCAGATCACCAGCTTGGGGCCGGTGCTG
>DIAV01000172.1:5847-6619 GCA_002415895.1 Anaerolineales bacterium UBA5069
AGCAAATACCATTTGTTGCGCATTTGTACTTCTCCTTGGATCGTGAATGTACTGTGTGGTTGACCTGCGATGGACGGTTTTGCTGGTTGTCGGGTTCCGCATACGTGGCCCCCGCACACCCTGCCATCCGTCAGTAAAGACTGAGATTGTAACACGCCGCCTAGGCGCGACGTGGAATCACCTCTATGCCATGAAACCTTGTGCAAACAAAGCACATACTTGCGCCGCCGGCGGTTGTTATGATGGCAATCGCGGTAGCGCAGGCACAGCGAGTGTTGATCCGGCAGTTCGTGCGGCGGCGCGATAACGACTTGCAAAGTTCGCCATGCCAGAACCGCGCCGACCACACACACATATATACTCGAGTATCACGATGGTATGAGAAGCGGGTGTATTTGTCAAGAGTGGGTTACAGAGATGGCACCGTTGGCGGCTCCCGGCCCATGGCAAAGTAATCCCGAACCGCCGCGCAACATTGGACAAAGATGCAACACAATAAGCCGCAATCGTATGCATTTTGCTTTCCCCAGGTCGCAATCGGTTGCGGATGATTAAGGAACCTATCATCCAGACTGGCTCGTGTGTTTCGTGTATCCTCACCAACGCGCCGGCACGGGACAACCTAAAGTGATACCGCAGTGAAACCCACAGCCAAATCGCAACGCAAAGTTGCGCAGGAGCGCAAAGCAACGCATTGGAAGGCCACAACCATGAACACAGATAACGGCGGAACAAGCATGGATACACGCAGATATCCGCAGTGATCCCTGCA
>DIAV01000229.1:0-1136 GCA_002415895.1 Anaerolineales bacterium UBA5069
AGGTGGACCGCAGCAATCGGGACTCCCCCCCAGGCATCCTGATCACTGCTTACCAAGCCGGCCCTCGAAGTCGGGAAACCCCCACAGCATTTCCCCCTTCGCGGAATGGGCTTTGCAGCATCTACGTGCAATATCGGCTGGCGCAGCATTCAGGCAGCGTGTGCGCTTCCGCCTGCCGGCAGTGCCGCACGTGCGGGCGCTCGCTCAACATCAAAGCCGCGTGAAGCTTCCAATCCTTTCCACAAGTTCACCCGTCGAAAGTGTGCGCAATTGGCGGCCCGACCAGACCATCACTTCGTTTGTGCCCGCTTCAATGCCCACAAGCAGCAGTTCGGGCAGTTTCTCCGTGAGCCTGTAGTGGAAGTCGGGTTGGATGGCGCCCACTTCAAAGACAATGACGTTCGGCTGCATTACATCAAGCGCGCGCTCGTCCATGGGTGGCCCGTCAAGGGCGCATACCTGCAGATTGGGATAGGCTCCCAGGCTCGAGCGCAAACCTGCCAGCAGCAGTGATTCGCCATAGATCAGAACCTTCAGAAGCTCTGCCATTTTGCATTTCGCAATCGGCCCGCAGAGGATATTGCGCAACTGCATGACATCGCAGTGGGAGTCCGATCCAAGGCAACGCCCAGTGGTGCGTCTTCGCCTGCGTCCTATTCAGGATACCAGTTTGCGTGCGCCCTTGCCATGTCACAAGCGGCAATAAAACGACAGTCCGCAGAATAGCTGCGAACTGTCGATTGTCGTACCAAAGACAAAAAGCGTGCGCCGGCATCACATCTCAACGCAAAGGCTCGAAGCGAGCAAAGAAACGCAAAGAGCAACAACAATTTGCTACGCAGTTGCCTGCCTTTGCGTTTCTTTGCTCTCTTCGAGCCTTTGCGTTGAGATGTTGTTGTTTGTGCCGGCATCCCGCTAGCTGCGCGCAACCATCTTTCCCGCATACGCAATCACCTGGCTGCGATGCTCCAGGTGCAGGCGATCCATAATCTCGGACATGTGATAGCGCACAGTACGCTCGCTGAGCGCTAACCGCTGCCCCACCTCCTTGTATGTCAGCCCCGCCGCAACCAGTTGCAGCACCTCGGTCTGCCGGTCGGTCAGCGCATTCGTCTCTTCGCTTTGCACCTGCGGCG
>DIAV01000229.1:1210-5555 GCA_002415895.1 Anaerolineales bacterium UBA5069
CTGAACTCTGCAAGCAGGCGACCTGCAAGTCCGGGCGAGAACGGGGGCGCGCCCTCTTCCAGCCCCCGCAGCGCGTCGATGAATGCACTGCCGCTGATACTCTTTAGAAGATACCCACATGCGCCGCACTCCACCGCCGCAAAGAGATCCTGATCCTCTGCCGACGTCGTCAGCATGACAATCCTGATGTCGGGCCGCCGCTGTTTGATCAGGCGCGTCGCCTCAAGCCCATCGCATACGGGCATCCGTAAATCCATGAGAATGAGGTCTGGGTTGAGCGCCAAAGCCTGGGCAACGGCCTCATTGCCGTTGGCTGCCGTTCCCACAACCTCAATGCCATGAGCGGCCAGCAGGTTGCTGACGCCTTCCATCATCAGGCGGTGATCATCCGCCAGCAGCACGCGCATTCTCAGTTCACTTTCTCTGGAAGTTCCACCACGACGCGGGTTCCCGCACCCGGCGCTGATTCAATGCGCAGGTGGCCCGAGAGTGCCTCTGCGCGCTCGCGCATGAAACCCACGCCCCAATGCGCCCCTCCGGCGGCAACCTCAGCACACGGGTCCATGCCGCAACCATCATCCATGATGGTTGTGCGCAGAATGCCGTCTTCACAGGCAATTGCCACCTGCACGTGGCGCGCACCGCTGTGCTTGCGGGCGTTGGCCAATGCCTCCTGCATAATGCGAAACAACTGGCTCTGCACAGCAGGTGGGATGTCATCGGCACACAAATTCTCGTCAATTGCCAGTGCGGTGGAAATATCATAGTTTCTGGAGAAGCCCGCAAGATAATGCCGAATCGCATCACAGAACGGTTGCTGTGCGTCCGGTGTTGACCTTAAATCCAGAATCTGCTGGCGCACATCGGCATGCGCATCGCGCAGCACGCCTGCCAGCCGCTCCAGTTGTGTGCGGGCAACCGCCAATTGGCCATTCTCAATCAGTGCGCCGACAGCATCGGCCTGAAGGCCTGCATATCCGAGCACCTGGCCAATGCTGTCGTGCAATTCGCGGGCAAACAATTCGCGCTCACGCAGCGATGCCAGCGCCTGCTGCTGCTCTGCCACCTGGGCCTGCGCCTTGCGCTGTTCGGTCACGTCGTGGAGCATGAGCAGGTGCCCAATGTGTAGTCCGCGAAAATCGTACAACGTAGAGAGGGTGGGGGAAATCAGTTTTTGGCTCCCGTCGTACTGCATTGTGACTTCAGCCAGCCCCGCGTGCGCGATTGCAGGTGCTGCCTCCACACAGGCAGGGGCCAATCGAAATATACCGGAGAGGGCACTCTGCTGCCACGTCTTGCCGATCAGCGCGTCGCTGCGCACGCCCAACATGCGCGCCGCAGCAGGATTGAGGTTGACGATGCGTTGGCGCGCGTCAAAGACCACCATGCCGACGAGCATTTGTTCAAGCACCGTTTGGCGTGCGGCAGGCATGGGGTCCAAAATGCGAAAACCAAAGAGAGCAAGTGCATAGACCAGCGTAGGCAGGATGACCACAAGCAGCCCAAGCAAAGGCCGTGTGTCTGATGGTGGAACGAGGATGCTGAGTAGCCACAACGTACGCGTCGCAGCCACAACACCGAGCAACAGTCCTGCGGGTACGCGATGGGCCGGTGAATGCCAAAACAGCCAGCCAAGCGCGCCTATCTGCACAAGTGACAGGAGGCCGACATAGCCAATCAGAATCCAGGCTGCCGCGCCATACTCCGCGACGACGGCGCCATCGGCCACCAGGCGTCGCCAAAAGAGATGATGGGACTCATTTGTCAGTGCGAGGAAAATGCTTAGCAGCGGCGGCAGCCACAACAGGATCAAGGTGCGCCGCGTAAGCCATTTACCTGGGCGAACGTACTCAAAAACAAAGCAGGCTGCGGCCGTCACAATGGGTAAGGGAAAGAGCGCACCAATGGCGTGCCACGCGGCCCGAGCGTGCAGCGATGCGGCCGCAGCCTCGGCAGCCACAGCCAGTTGCCACGGTACGATCAGGAGGAATGAGATGGCAAGATAGTGTGCAGCGGGCACGTCATTGCGCCGCCAGGCATACAAGCCAATGCTTGCCGCGGCGAGAACAGCTGCCAGAGACACCCATATGTCGGGGGAGTACAAATCGCTGCCGGCCTTGGCTTCATTCAGCAGGGAGAGTATCTTGAGCCATTAGCATATCACACGCAACCGCAACCCAAAACAGCATGGGGCACAGGTGCGGGCTACACTTCCGAAGCAAAGATGCGGCTCGCCATTGCCTTAAGGCGCGCGCCGCCGTTATTCAAAATGGGCGGCCCATGACCAAAAACAATCACATCAATCTCATCGCCATACTTCTTGGCCAGTTTCCAAATGCTGCGCTCGGCATTCTTCATGTCGGGTGTGAACATGCCCGGCGGGGGCGCCAGTTTGCCCTTGCGATTGCTCAGCGCATCACCCGCGATCAAAATACGCCGCTTGCGATCCAGCAGCGAGATATGGCCTGCGGTGTGGCCGGGTGTGGTGATCACCGTCAATCCTTCGGGCAGCTCCTGGCCATCCACCACAATCTCCTCGGGCGTCACAGGCTCCGCCTTCATCAGTGGGAACTGGCGCACCACCGCGAAGAGTGGCCGCAAGAGCAGCGCGTTGGGCCTGCGCTTCCAGGGATGCTCCACGAGATCCTTCTCCACAGTGTGACAGAGAATGGGCGCACCCGTCGCGCGCCTGAGCTTGGCTGCCGAACCCATGTGGTCGGCGTCGCCATGCGTCAGTATAATGCGCTGCACGCGATGCAGTGGGTAGCCTTTGGCAACCAACGCCCTGCTGATCGTCTCACTGGCACTGGGCAGGCCTGTGTCAATCAGCGTCACGCCCCCCTCCCACTCCCAGAGGTACGCGTGCACCATGTCACCAATCTCGTCAAACAGATAGAGGCGGGGGACGATTTGCTGCATGTCAATTGCTCCACTCTTTTGGCCGGCAGTCCCGAAAAAAGCCGCAAGCGCCACAGCCGGAAATGACGGCCAGGCGCTTGCAGGTTACGTCAATCAGCGCGTGGCTAACGGTCGCGCGAACGATAATCATACTTGACGACACCCAGATGGCGCAGGCGCGCGCGTGGGTGGTCAACAGCCTCCTCAAGTTCGCGGGTGCTCAGCCCCGTCTCTTCCGACAGGCGCATGAGCGTCTGGAAGGACTCATCAACCAGGTGGCGAATCGCGTCTTTCTGTTCGTCGTTGAGCTTGAAGCCAATCCAGTAGACATCAGGATTGGACGTCAGCAGCTCACGACAATCGAGACAGCGCCAGACATGGCCCATGAGCAGGGCGTAATCAGTCAGTCGAGCAGTCATGTGCAGGGTGCTTCCCGAGATTAGTAGCCGTCTACTGTGTGTGCGCTGCTCGCGCTGGCGCCCAAAAGGTCAGCCATGATGCCTGTGCCGCCGCTGGTGCCAATACGCGTGGCTCCGGCGGCAATCACGGCCAGCGCATCGGCTGCCGAGCGCACGCCGCCCGCCGCCTTGACACCCATCTCCGGCCCCACCACGAAGCGCATGAGGGCAATATCCTCGGGCGTGGCCCCGCCGCCGTTGAAACCCGTGGCCGTCTTCACAAAATCAGCGCCGGCGTCCTGACAGATGACGCAGGCGGCGATCTTCTCCTCATGCGTGAGCAGCCCGGTTTCAATAATCACCTTAAGAAGTGCGCCCGCGTCGTGGCACTCGTCAGCCACGCCGGCCACATCCTCCCACACCAGGCGCACGTCGCCACTCTTGAGCGCACCCACGTTCAGCACCATGTCGATCTCGGCTGCGCCCAGGGCAATGGCCTCTTTGGCCTCAAACGCCTTGACCGCTGGCAGTGTTGCCCCCAGTGGAAAGCCCGCCACTGTACACACGTTGACAGTGCTCTCGGCCAGTTCGGCCACGCACAGTGGCACCCACGTCGCGTTGACGCACACGCTGGCAAAGCCGTTCGCGCGCGCCACTGCACACAGCGCCTGTACGGCCGCTGTCGTGGCATCCGGCTTGAGGAGCGTGTGGTCAATCATCGCGGCCACCAGCGACGCCGCCACGGGTTGAGGCGCGGCGGGTGCAATTGCTTCGCCTGCGGCCTGCACGCGCGCAATCGCCGCATCAATCTTCGCTTCCAGTTCAGTCGCCATCATGCCTCCAGCGAATGTCATGCTTTTATCAATGAATCCCACAGCCACGGCTACATCTACACCATCTACACCATCTACACCTCAACGCAGAGGCGTACAGCACCCAACGCACCGGAAACGAGTCTAGGGTTGCGCGCCTGCGCTTGCAGCAGCGCCCGGCTCCAATGCATAGTGCTGGACGATTCCAAAGAGGTTGAGCGGCCAGATGCGCAGCCA
>DIAV01000229.1:5647-9452 GCA_002415895.1 Anaerolineales bacterium UBA5069
CGCGGTCGATTATCACCCATGACAAAGAGTGAATTATCAGGCACGACAATCGGCCCGTAGTGTTCGTTTGCCGTGTTCAGGTTGTGGACAAAGGGCTGCGGCAACTCCTCGCCGTTGATGAAGATTGTGTCACCTGTAACCTCCACCTGGTCGCCCGGCAAACCAATAATGCGCTTGATGTAATCCTCTTTAACATTGTTGGGATTGTGAAAGACGAGGACTTCGCCGCGGTGCGGTGTGCCCAGCTTGTATGCAAGCTTGTTCACCAGCACAAATTGCCCCTCATAGAAGTTGGGCTCCATGGAGTGGCTCTCAATGCGGTAGTTCTGCACGACCTGGCGAATCACCAGGAAGAGGATGAGCGCAAGCACAACCGTCTCGATGAACTCGCGCAGCAACGAACCTGCCGCAAGCGGATTGGCAGCGCCTGTTGCCCGCGCCGCACTGTCCGCCGTTACCACACTCTCGGGTTGCAGTTGATATTGATCGCCCGCCTTGTCACGCAATTCTGTCATATGCTCTCCAGGCAGCGCGGCTCCTGCGCACTAACCCAAATAACCCAATTGGGATAACTGGGATAAATGACCGGCCCCATTGCACCGCGGCCATTCACCACGCTCACTTGAGGATATACCGCGTTCCCCGTTTGTCACCAATCTTCAGCAGGATGCCGCGTGTGACGAGGTCTGCGAGGTCCAGACGCAGCGTCTCGGCGCCTACATGCTGGCAGATCTCGCGGTATTCGCTGTTGGTAATGCTTCCCTTTTGCTCCAGATACTCCACAGCCTTCATTTGACGGTCGCTCATTGTGCCTTCCCACTGCTGGGAGGCGCGCGCTGCGTCGCGTGCATTGGCAAGGATGACCGAGAAGCGGTGCGGCTTGGCCTCGAACCGAGGCGGCTGATGGCCATCGCGCAGCATGTCCTCAAACATGCGGTCAATCCCCAGCCCCAGCTCTTCAATATAGCCCCACTGGTACAAACCGTTAACAATGCGCGGGTTGCGGCTGTAGTGCTCCTCAACAATGTTGTCGAGTGTAATGTGCGCAGGCAGACCGCCCGGGCTGGTAATCTCCAGGCGGTCCGTATACATGCGGATCTCAATGCTGCGCCCACTCAGCCGGTAATCGCGATGGGCCACGGCATTTACCAACGCCTCGCGCACGGCGGAAGCGGGATATTCGGTCTGCTCAACGCGGTTGAGACCCTGTACAACCGAGCGCTTGTCCATCTCCTCCCAAATCACACGCCAGGCACGGTCAATAATCTGCGGCAGGGGGCCAATGAATTCCTCGCGCCGCCCATAGCCGAATTCGCCGCCCGCACCGCGTGGCGTCACATCGGCAAACTTCACGAAAATTGCGCGGCTGTGCGGCAGGAAGAGTTGCGGCTCCTTGCCAAAAAGCAGAATCCCGTTGATGGTCGGCGTGCGATCCTCTGTGAGCGCGCCAATTTGCTGGAGCAGTTTGTCCTTCGGCAGCACCGTGTGGCGGGGATTGCGCTTCTGCCGCCGCTCGATATAGTCGTCAATCACATCCTCGTCAAAGTCGCTGCGTTGCGCACCCGCCACAGCCTGGAGCTCATACTCACCGCTGGGGCGCGCGGACAGCAGCGCGTCAAACTCCTCACCTTCCACCATGTGATTCTCGGCCCCGCGCCGCACAAGCACCCGGCCATCGGCCATGCTGTGCAGTTGCGCGCTGCGCTCAAGGCGCAGCATGACAACCGCGCCCCCGGGCACCGTCTCGCTGGACCATTCTGTACGCATGGGCGGTTTGCACAGGCGCAGCGCAGCCTCCAGCGCGTCGGCGGCATCTTCCTCGCCATAAACGCCGCCCAGCGTGCCGTCTGGGTCCATGCCCAGCACAACTGTGCCGCCCTCGGCGTTGGCAAGGGCCACCAGCGCCTCGGCCACTGGCTGCGGATCAGGCTGCGCAATGAAGGCCAGTTGCTGGCCGGGCGGCTGCTTGAGCAGAGAGTGAACGGATGTCATGAAGTGTGTGGGTAAGGGTGATAATTGAGAATAGAGAATTACACGTCAGAAAATGGGGTCAAGTATCGACGACTGGCTGGCTCGGACCCTCTGGCAAATGAATCACCGGCGGGCTTCTGCCCGCCGGCTTCATTGTACGATATGCGTAGATACGCGTCTAACCAACGGATTCGCTGTCAGCCGCTGGCTCGCTGTCA
This sequence comes from Anaerolineales bacterium UBA5069, assembly GCA_002415895.1. Taxonomy (GTDB): domain Bacteria; phylum Chloroflexota; class Anaerolineae; order Caldilineales; family Caldilineaceae; genus UBA5069. Next base: position 7,837 of record DIAV01000229.1, read on the forward strand.
GAGGCGGGGTCCATGGAATCATCGCCTTCCAGGACCCGTACTGCATGGGGACCAGCCCCCCGTTCACTATCACCCTCTTCACGGCCCATGGCGTCGGCTGCGCCCGTGTCATCCACACCGCGCTGCAAATCCTCATGGTAGAGAATGGCAAGCGCAGCCACGCTGTCGCCCTCATCAAGGTTGATAATGCGCACGCCGCGCGTGGCACGCCCCATCTGGCTAATGTCGCGCACAGTGGTGCGCAGCACAATGCCATTGGCCGTCATCACGGTAATCTGGTCATCCGGGTGTGCCACGCGCGCGGCCACAATCGGCCCGGTTTCATCCAGGCGCGAGTGGTCGGTGGTCCAGTTGCCCTGCGTGTGGCGCCCCTTGGCGTTGTATTCATCCAGCGACACGCGCTTGCCGTAGCCGCGTTCCAGAATCACCAGCAGGTCGCAGTCAGGACGCACCACATCCAGGCTGACAATGCCGTCGTCACCCAGCAGGCGCATCGCCCGTACACCCATCGCGCCACGGCCCATGGGGCGCACGTTGTTTTCATCAAAGCGCAACGCCTTGCCGCCACGGGTGACAACCATAAACTCCTGCTGGCCAGTCGTCAAGCGCGCCCAATCCAGCGAATCGCCATCCTCAAGCGTCATGGCAATCATGCCGTTTGAACGCACGTTGGCAAAGGAAGATAGTTCCATGCGCTTGATCTTGGCCTGGCGTGTAATCAGCGTAATGTACTGCGCAGCATCAAAATCGGGCACAACCACCATGGCCGTCACCATCTCGTCCGGCTGGAGGTTGAGCACATTGGCAATGTGTGCGCCGCGTGCCGTGCGGCTGCCTTCGGGCAGATCATAAACACGCGTGCTAAAGACACGCCCGCGGTTGGTGAAGAAGAGCATGGTATCCAGTGTGCGCGCAAAGATCAGGTCAATCACCTCATCTTCGTTCTTGGTCGTCATGCCCTTGACGCCCCGCCCGCCCCGCTTCTGGCTGTTAAAGACGTCCGTGGCCATGCGCTTGATGTACGCGCCCGCACTGTACGAAACCAGCATGTTGGCCTGGCCAATCAGGTCTTCATCACTGAAATCGCCATGCTCACCCGGGGCAATGGTTGTGCGCCGCTCGTCGCCAAATTTATCGCGCAGCATCTGCATGTCTTCGCGAATGAGGCCGCGCACGCGCGCCGGATTGTCGAGCAACCCCAGGTAGTAGGCAATGCGCGCTTGCACCTCCTGGTACTCATCCTCGATCTTCTGCCGCTCGAGCGACGCCAGCCGCCGCAACTGCATGTCCAGAATCGCCTGCGCCTGCACCTGACTCAGGCTAAAACGCGCCATGAGCGTCACGCGTGCACTGTCGGCGCTCTCACTCTCGCGGATGGTGCGGATGACCTCGTCCAGGAACTCCAGCGCAATGCGCAGGCCCTCAAGCACATGCGCGCGCTCGCGCGCCTTGGCCAGTTGAAAGCGCGTGCGCCGCGTAATCACCTCAACGCGATGCTCAATAAAGATCAACAACGAGCGCTTAAGCCCCAGCGTCACGGGCTGGCCGTCCACCAGCGCCAGCGTGTTGACGCCAAAGGACGATTGCAGCGCCGTATGCTTGAAGAGGCGGTTGCG
>DIAV01000406.1 GCA_002415895.1 Anaerolineales bacterium UBA5069
GACCGCTACACAGCGATAGCGCAGCGCACGGAGCATGACGATGCTTCTGAACGATTCGCCTGCGTGGCGTCCCGCCATCGTGAAGCTGGGAAACGCCACACAGGCGAGACGGCTACTGGCCGTATTCTTCGTAGTAATCCTTGAGTGCCGCTTCAACCACTTGCATGGCATGCGCCGCGTCATAGGTGCGCTGAATCGTCAGCTTCGCTGCCTCGCCGGGCACAAGTTTGTAGGTGGAGAAGTAGTGGCTCAGCCGCTCAATAATGACAGGCGGAATATCGTTGATATCCTGCGCTGCGCCGTAGACCATGTCGTTCTCGAGCACGGCGATGATCTTGTCGTCGGCCTCACCGTTGTCGTCCACGTCAAAGCCGCCGACGACACGGGCATTGAGGATGACCTCGGCGCGGTTGATGGGGCGCTCGCTGATGACGCAAATGTCCAGCGGGTCGCCATCACCCCGCTCGGACTTGAGCGAAAGCGCCGCGACGCGGCTGTCGCAGTATGTGCGCGGGATGAAGCCGTAGAGCGCCGGCGGCTGTGATGAACTGCGCTGCGGCCTGTCCACGCGCATGTAGCCCGTCGTCTTATCCACTTCGTACTTGATGACATCGAAGGGCGTAATCTCGATGTAGGCATGGACAACGCGGGGCGGATCCTTGCCTGCATCCAGGCCGTGCCAGGGGTGGGGTCTCCAGCGATAGAAGGGTGGTGGGAACTTCATGCGTGGGTTCCTCTCGATGTTGTGTGGCCGAGGCTGGATGCAGGCGCGACTATGGCTGACAGTGTACCGCGCGACAGGGGTTGCGCTGAAATGGCGCGTAACGCTCAGCGCGCCACGAAGCCCAAAACCGTTTCAGGGAATTGGTCGGTGATGAGCAGAAAGCCGCGGTCGTCCAGGCGCACAATGCCTTCCCAATTGCGCGCCAGCAGCGTGAGGGCAAGCTGCATGGGGGGCGTGTCGGTGCGCGTCACTTGTGCGCCATCCCAGGCGAACTCCAGCAGGCGTTCCACCTGCTCCTGGGCCGCGTGCGTCGGGCCTTCACCATACTGTGCGGCAATGGGATCAGCCGGCGCCACAAGGAAGGCCTCGCCGGGAAAGTACATATTGATGGCCCAGAAGCGCCCCTGTTCATCGAGTGAGGTGGCATCCGTGATGCGATACTCGACGGAGGGTGAGGGGACGGGATCAAGCGGGGCGAGATCTGCGTTGAAGCGGTGTGCAACCGGGTTTGGGTTCCACGCTGCGCCGTTGATTTCGTAAAGCGAGATTAGCCCGCCATCAGGAGTCACAATGATCGCCTCATCAGAGAAGTTGGGCAGAGCAGTTTGGGGTTGAATCCACGTAAGGGTGGCAGCGTCGAGCCGGATGGTGGCGTTATCGGCATCCACGGAGCCGCTGACGAGGTAGGCTGCGGTCTGGCCGTTGGCAGTCACTTCCGTGGTGGCGAAGACGCTGTCGCCGCGAAACGCCAGCGCTTCAAAGCCTTCAAAGCCGGGCAGCCACTCGGCGACGCCGCTGTAGTCAAACGCAACGGGCGCGGGCGTGAGCGGGCCGGTGATTGCGCCATCCAACCAGGCGATGATGTCGGCTCTGGGCAGCGCATAGGCAGCGCTGGCGCCATCCGCCGTAAAGTTGGGGTATTGCGGCAGCATGATGAGGGTGTCGCCATACCAGGCCATCGCCGAGAACTCGGCGTTGCGCTGTGCGGCGGGCCCTGCGAGCGGAATCGTGCGCACGGGCGCTTCGGCGGGCGCGCCCGTGTCAAGTGCCGGTGGGGTGGCGCCGGGCGCAGGGGTGAGCGTGGGCAGGAGCGCGGCCACGTCGTCGGCGGCAATGGGCGCAGGAATCGCGCTCAAGTCCAGCGGCAGCGCGGCGCAACCGGCCATGATGACGGGGAGCAAGAGCAGGAGGGCGAGCTTGGCGGGCAGTGTGTAACGCAATGGTGAGGGTTTCTCCAGATTTGCGTAGCGGCGGTGCAAGCCGCCGTACTTGCAGACGCTGCGCGATCCATGCCTACGGCGGCTTGCACCGCTGCTACGCAGTCCATCGCGCATTGGCAAGACGCACCACCAGGGCGCTTTTCTCAGTCATCACCCGAAAGGGGAGGGCAGCCCCACCCTTCGAGCGATGCGCGGCACTGCACGCGCGTGGCATAGTAGAGGCGCGCCGCCCCATACGAATCTTGTGTGCGCGAGTGCTCGTAAGGGCAGCGGCGCAGCGCAACCAATTATATGCGACCGAGTCTGATAAACACATGCTTAAGGAGCAGGCAATGAGCAATTTAGTGGAAGACCTGTCGGCGGCAACTGCCGCACTGGCCGAAAGCGTTGGGCGCAGCGTGGTGCGCGTCGACGGCCGCCGGCGCATGAGCGCCAGCGGCGTGGTTTGGTCGGCCGATGGGCTGATTGTGACAGCGCACCATGTGGTGGAACGCGACGAAGAGCTGCAGGTGGGTCTGCCCGACGGCAGCAGCGCGCCCGCGACACTGGTGGGGCGCGACGCAACCACGGATGTGGCGCTGCTGCGCACGACGTCCGGCGGCCTCACTCCCGCCCAATGGGTGGGCGCAGAGGGCTCCGCAGCCGGCGATTTGCGGGTGGGCAATCTTGTGCTGGCGCTGGGGCGGCCCGGCAAAAGCGTGCAGGCCACGCTGGGCGTTGTGAGCGCGCTGGGCGGCGCATGGCGCACGGCAGGCGGCGGCGAGATGGACCGCTATGTGCAGACGGACGTGGTGATGTACCCGGGCTTCTCCGGCGGCGCATTGGCTGTGGCCGGTGGCCGCGTGGCGGGCATCAACAGCTCGGGGCTTATGCGCGGCGTCAGCCTGGCTGTGCCGGCGGGCACCCTCAAGCGCGTTGTGGAGTCGCTGCTGGCGCATGGCAATGTACCGCGCGGCTACGTGGGCGTGGGAGTGCAGCCCGTGCGGCTGGCCGAAGCGCTTGCGCAAAGCGTGGGGCAGGAAACCGGCCTCATGGTCATGTCTGTGGAGACGGATGGCCCCGCAGCACAGGCCGGGCTTGCGCAGGGTGATGTCATTCTGTCTGTGGATGATGTAGCGACCCGCCATCTGGATGACTTGCAGGCGCTGCTCATGGGCGGGCGTGCAGGCAAGCGCGTGCCCGTGCGCTTTGTGCGCGGCGGTGCGGTGCAGACAAGCACGGTTGTCATTGGCAGCAAGTAGATAGCCCGCGTCCCGCGCGGTGCATGTCGAACGCCGCGGCTGGCCGTGGCTGAACGCAAAGGCAGCCCCCTGCGTACATTTCGCAGAGGGCTGCCTTTGCGCGCGTTTGTATGCGCCGGCTAGCGCATGAGCACGGGCAGGTAGAGAACGGTGCCGCTGGTTTCACCCGAGGTGTAGAGCGGATCGGCCACAAGCGCAAATTGGCCGAAGTGGAGGGAATTGCAGTGCACGCGGTTCGTAAAGACATTGACAGAGGAATCCACAGGCAGCCACTTGTCTTGCATGGGATCCAGCCGGCGGCAGCGCAGCGATGCCTCGTCGACCTCACGCAGCAGGCACGGGCCTGTGTTGGCACAATCCGTGTACGTGAATTGCAGTGTCCACGGCGCGCGCGTGATTGTCTGCGCTTCACCGGCGAGATTGGTGGCCGTGAGTGTGAATGAACCCAGCGTGCGCACAAAAACATCAACCGGCGCGGTGGCAGTGGGGGAAATCGACAGCGCGACGTGAAGCGATTCGGTGACGGCGTTGCGCGGAAATGTAACGGAGATATTGCCCGATGGGTCAACGATCACGCCGCCACCGGCGGGTGTTACAGTGGTGCTGAGGGTGATTGAGGCCCAGATCAGGTCGCTGGGGTCAGGCGCGGTGACGCCGGCTGGATTAATGGCAGAGGCAGCGCGCACAGGGTGTATGCAGATGACGACCAGTGCAATCGTGGTGAGCAAACAGGCAAGCGCCAGCAAGGGCGCGCGTGCGGCACTGCGCGTGTACGGCAGGAGAGGGAACAAATGTGGTTCTCCAAGGTGGAGGGATCACCTTGCGAGAGGGGGTGAAGCGCACGCATACTCTATTTCATATTCACACTTGCGTCAAGCGTAAGTGTGCGTCGTGACTGTGCCAGAGTTGGT
>DIAV01000379.1:0-8560 GCA_002415895.1 Anaerolineales bacterium UBA5069
GTGGAGAACCACACGCCCCCCTTCGAACTCCCCTCTGCACCGCCCGCACCGTGGGAGCAGACAATTGGCGGCTATGTGGCCGATCTCATCGCCGACGGCTCCACCATTCAGCTTGGCATTGGCGGCATTCCCAACGCGATTACGGCGCTGCTCATGGATCACCACGATCTGGGCGTGCATACCGAGATGTTCACGACCGGTCTGGTGGACCTCTTCGAGGCGGGCGTGATCACCGGTCGCAAAAAGAGCGTGTGGCCCGGGAAGATGGTGGGCGCGTTTGCGCTGGGCGAGCAGAAACTCTACGACTTCATGGACAACAACATTGCCGTCGAGTTTCAGCAGGGGCGCATTACGAATGATCCTTTTGTGATTGGCAAAAACTACAAAATGGTGAGCGTCAACACGGCGCTGCAGGTGGACTGCGGCGGCCAGGTTTGTTCGCAGAGCATTGGCCCGCGCCACTTCTCGGGCACGGGCGGCCAGTTGGATACGCACCGCGGCGCGCAGCTTTCGCCGGGCGGGCGCGGCATTATTGCCCTGCGTTCTACGGCGCGCAACGGCACGATTTCCACAATTGTGCCCATGCTCGCCGAGGGCGCGGCGGTGACTGTACCCGGCCAGGATGTGGACACAATTGTCACAGAGTATGGCGTGGCAGAACTCAAGGGGCGCTCTGTCAAGGCGCGCACGGAGGCGCTGATCCGAATTGCGCACCCCGACTTTCGCGCGTGGATCCGCGAGGAAGTAGAGCGGCTGGGCATTGTCCCCCGGCTCGTCGTCCCCGGCTATACACCGGCAACCGCGTAACCGCGACGCCAAGGCGCAGAGACGCAAAGGAGCGCAAAGACAAGCATAAGAGCCATAGGGCGTTCCTGTTGTTGCAGTTCTCCGCGTTTCTTTGCACCTTGGCGCGTTGGCGTCGCAGTTGGTTTTTCGAGGAGGCACCTTATGACTGTACGCAAGTTGGGCCGCGGTGTGGCCGTAGTGGGCGTAGGCATCTCCAAATTTGGCGCCTTCACCGACAAAACCAGCCGCGACCTGTTTGTAGAAGCCTACCTGGAATTGCGCACGACCGTGGACAAGGGGATGGAGCCCGCGGCCATTGAAGCGCTCTACCTGGGCAATTTCTCCAGTGATCTCTTTGAGGGACAGGGGCACACCGCCCCCATCATGGCCGACGCGGTGGGGCTGCCGCAGATTCCCGCCATGCGTGTGGAGGATGCGTGCGCCAGCGGCGGCATTGCGCTGCGCCAGGGCGTCATGGCTGTGGCCTCTGGCATGCATGACGTGGTGCTGGTAGGCGGTGTTGAGCGCATGACGCGGCTGCCCACAGCACAGGTGACCGACACGCTGGGCGCCGCCGCCGATGTGCTCTACGAGATTCCCGCGGGCTTCACCTTCCCCGGCCTCTATGCCGCAATTGCCACCGCCTACATGCACAAATACGGCATGGCCCCTGAGCATCTCATGAATGTGGCGCTCAAGAATCACGAAAACGGCGCGCTCAATCCCAAGGCGCAGTTTGGTGTCACAATTCCCGATTGGATGCAGGGGCGCATCACCGCTGCGCAGCGCAAGGGCAAGCCTGTTCCCACCTGGGCGGACCCCATGGAGTTCCTTCACGATGACGCGGCCAACCCCATGGTGGCGTGGCCGCTGCGTCTCTTCGACTGCTCGCCCGTGACAGATGGTGCGGCCTGCCTGCTGCTGGTGGATGCAGAACGCGCGCATGAGTATACAGACAATCCGGTCTACATCATTGGCTCGGGCCACGCGTCGGATGCGCCGCTGCATGGCCGCGCCGACATGACGACGCTGGGTGCGGCGCGCAGCGCGGCCGCCGCCGCCTATGCGCAGTCCGGTGTCAGCGCCGCCGATATCCGCATGGCCGAGGTGCATGACTGCTTCACCATTGCCGAGGTGATTGCGACTGAGGACCTGGGTTTCTTTGCACCAGGCACCGGCTTCAAGGCCGCCGAGGATGGCGTGACGGCGCGCGACGGCGCACGTCCCATCAACACATCGGGCGGCCTCAAGGCCAAGGGGCACCCTGTGGGTGCGTCCGGCGTGGCGCAGGTGGTAGAGGTCTTCAAACAAATGCGCCGCGAGGCGGGCCCGCGCCAGTTGCAAGGTGATGTACCGCTGGCGGTAACGCACAACGTGGGCGCAACCGGCTCCACCTGCGTGGTGCATGTTTACGAGCGAAGGGATTAGGCACACATGATCAAATCACTGAGCGACTCACAGGGAGAGATGCAACGGCGCCCCCTGACGGCGGCGGGCTTTGACGAGTACCTTGCCGAGCACAAGCTGGCGGGCACGCGCTGCACTGCTTGCGGCGCGCTCTACCTGCCGCCGCGCGCCATTTGCCCCACCTGCCAGAGCAGCGCGCTGGAGTGGGTGGAGCTTGCGGGGCGCGGCACGCTGGCAGCCTTCACCTCTATTTTTGTGGGGCCCAGCGCGATGGTGGCCCAGGGCTTTGATCGCAAGAACCCTTATGTCTCCGGCGTGGTGGCGCTGGAGGAAGGCCCCGCAATCAGCGCGCGCATCGTGGGCGTGGATGCCAATCAACCCGAGATCGCCTGGATCGGCACGTCTCTTGTGGTGACATTCCTTGATAAAGGCGAGGGCGACGCCAAGCAGACAACGCTCGCGTTCCAGCCTGCGGACGCGTAATAACAACACCTCAGCCCCGGCCCCTCTCCATGCGGAGAGGGGAGTAAAGCAACGGCGTCACGCCGGAGACGTGACCTATGGCGGCACTGTTTGCTCCCCTCTCCGCATGGAGAGGGGCCGGGGCTGAGGTGTTGTAGCGCCGTAATGGCCGCGGCTCCTGTCACCACGGAGGTGAAACAAACGGACACGACCCACCTGCTTCGCACATTCCTTGTGGCTGCACCAGCCCGTTCTTCTAACCCTGCCCCACCATTTCGTTGAGGAGAGACAGATGCGCACCAACCGATGGTTCATACTTTCCCTGTTGGCCTTGCTCGTGATGCTCTTTGCCGCCTGCGCCGCACCTGCGGCCGCACCGGCGCCCGAAGCCGCCGCCCCTGCCGCTGATGCCGCAGCCACCGGCGAGCCGCTTGTGATTGGCGAACTCACCGACAATTCGGGCGTGCTGGCAATCTATGGCCCGCTCTTCGAGCGCGGCTTTGAGATTGGCCTCGACTATGTGACCGACGGCACGCGCGTCATCGCAGGCCGCCCTGTTGAGGTTGTCATCAAGGACACCGCCAGCAACACCGAAAAGGGTGCATCGCTGGCCCGCGAGGCCATTGAGCTTGACGGCGCCGACATTCTCGTGGGCGTGCCCAGCTCGCCCGTCGCGCTGGCCGTGGGCGGCATTGCCTCGCAGAACAAGATGGTTTACATTGCCGGTCCCGCCGCTGCCGACGCCATTACCGGCGCGAACTTTGACCCCTATGTCTTCCGCTGTGGCCGCCAGAACATTCAGGACGCGCTGACCATGGGCGCGGCGCTCACCCAGCTGGGCAGCAACTTCATCCAGGTTGCGCAGGACAACGCCTTTGGCCAGGGCTCCGCGGCAGGCTTCCACTCGGTTGTGACAGCGGCCGGCGGCGTCTTCCCCGTGAATGATACCGAAACAGGCTTCGGCGCCATCTTCGCCCCGCCCGACACCACCGACTTCACCCCGTACATCAATGAAGTGCTCGATTCCGGCGCCGACGTTGTGATCGTCTCGTGGGCTGGCGCAGGCTACGTGCCCATGTTCCAGCAGATGCAGCAGTTGGGCGTCTTTGACACCATGGACGTTGCCACGGGCTTTGGCGACAACCAGACGCTGGCACAGGGTTATGCCGACGCCGTGAACTCTGTGGGCGTTGTCGTCTACCACTACAGCCTCTTCGACAACCCCATTAACAACTTCCTGACCGAGCAGCACATTGAGCGCTTTGGCACGCCGCCGGACCTCTGGGCGGAAGCGGGTTTCAACTGCGCCACGATGATCAATGACGCCGTGACGGCCACCGGTGGCGACACCAGCGGTGACGCCCTCGTGGCCGCGCTGGAAGGCATGAAGTTCCAGGGCCCCAAGGGCGATTACGAAGTGCGCGCCAGTGACCATGCGCTGCTCCAGCCCATGACGCTTGTGCGCCTGACCAACACCACAGACCCCGACTTCAAGTTCGTTGAACTGGTCACGGCCTTCACGCCCGCAGAGACTGCACCGCCGTGCAGCGTGCCGGCTGACCTGGGCCGCTGCGAATAACCCGTTGGCCCGTGCTGCACCGCAGGCTGTATTTGCAACCGGCGGTGCAGCACGGGCGTACTTCCTCCCTGAACGGCCCCGAAAGGCGAATGTGCCAATGCCTGAGACCAGCCCCGCGACCATCATCGAAACCCGCAATGTAACCAAGCACTTTGGCGGCCTGCGCGCGGTGGATGGCGTGAGCCTGCACGTTGCCGCAGGCGCCATGCACTCGATCATTGGCCCCAATGGCGCGGGCAAGACCACCCTCTTCAACCTGATCAGCGGCTATCTCAAGCCAACCTCCGGCCAGGTGCTGCTGCGCGGTCGCAACATTACCGGTGTGCCGCTCCATCGCATGGCGCACATGGGGATTGGGCGATCCTTCCAGATTACGAATGTCTTTCCCGAACTGACTGTCATGGAGAACGTGCGCCTCGCGGCGCAGGCGCTGGGCAAGGACAACTACGCCTTCTGGCGCGCGGCGGACAGCTTGCGCCGCTATACGCAGGCCGCCGAACGCGCGCTGCTTGAGGTGGGCCTCGATGCCAAGGCCGATGTGACTGCCGGTGTGCTCCCCCACGGCGACAAACGCCGCCTTGAACTGGCTATCATCCTTGCCGGTGATCCCGAGGTGCTGCTCCTGGACGAGCCCACGGCAGGCATGGCGTCCGAGCAGGTGCCCTCGCTTGTGGCGATGATTGCGCGCATTCGCACTGCGGGCAACAAGACCATCATTCTGGTTGAGCACAATATGAGCATTGTCATGAATATTTCGGACCGCATCTCGGTCATGCACCAGGGGCGACTGCTGGCAGAAGGCAATCCGCAGGAGATTGCAGCCAACGAATCCGTGCAAAAGGCCTACCTGGGGGAGTTCCATGACGAACATTCTTGAGGTCGACGCCATCCACACCTTCATCGGCCAGTTTCACATTCTGGAAGGTGTGTCGCTCGCTGTGCCCGCAGGCAGCATTACGGCGCTGTTGGGGCGCAATGGCGCAGGCAAGACCACAACGCTGCGCTCGATTATTGGGCTGAACGCGCCGCGCTCGGGCCGCATTGCCTTTGAGGGCAGCGACATCCACGGCAAGACAGCCTATGCGATTGCCTCGCTCGGGATTGGCTACGTACCCGAGTATCGCGCCATCTTCCGCGCGCTCACTGTGGAGGAGAATCTCAGAATTGCCGAGCGCTCCAAGAAGGACCTGGCGCGGCGCAGCGACCTCATCTTTGGCCTCTTCCCGGACCTCAAGCGCTTCTACAAATTGCCCGGCGGCCAGCTTTCGGGCGGCCAGCAGCAAATGCTAGCCATTGCCCGCGCGCTTGTACCCGAGAATCGCCTGCTGCTGATTGATGAACCGAGCGAGGGGCTGGCCCCTATTCTGATTGAGTCGATTGTCGATGCGCTGCGCCAGTTATCGGCGCACGCCACCATCCTGCTGGTGGAGCAGAATTTCCGCATGGCGTCCATTCTGGCCGACCGCTACTACATTCTGGACGACGGCCAATCGGTGCACGCGGGGCAAATGGCCGATCTGGTGCAGAACCGCGAACTGATTTCCCGCTACCTGGGTGCAGGCTACGCCGCTGCGGTGGCCGCGCCTGAATCACCTGCCGTCATGCCAACCGCGCAGCAAGGAGCATAGTCATGGTTGCCTATTTGCGCAGGAATACAGCGCTCCTTGTGACGCTGGGCATTGTGCTGGCGATTCTGCTCTGGATGACCAATCGCTATGAACCCAAGGTAACGGCGAGCATCATCCTTTCGGGGCTTACGCTGGGCGCACTCTACTTCCTGGTGGCGTCGGGGCTTTCGCTCATTTTCGGCCTCATGGACGTGCTCAACTTCGCCCACGGTATGCTCTTCATGATGGGCGCATACCTGGGTTTTACCGCCTACGCCAACCCGCGGCTCCTGCTCAATACGCTGCCGCTGGTGCTGGCGCTGCTGGGCGGCGCGCAGGTGGGGCGCTGGCTGGGCGGCATGTTGCCCGACAAGCTGAAGAAGCCCTGGCTCGATACGGCGTTGCATCTGGCCCTCTTTGTGCTGAGCGTGGCCGTGATCCTCTTTGCCGTGCGTGGCTTCAATGTGCAGCCGCTGGTGGCGAACTCCGCCACGGCGGCGGGTGGCGCCATCTCCACGGCCGATGCGCAGGAGGCTGCCTCGCTCTACATCCCGCGGCTGCTCTGGCTCACGCTGGCGGGCGTGCTGCTGGGCTTGGGGCTGAGCCGAGTGGGGCCTGTGGCAACGCGCCGCCACACACGCTGGACGGGCGCGCTGATTGGCGTTGGGCTGGTGGCTGTGGCAATTGCGATTGTGCCGCTGCGCACGCCGGCGGAAACCTTCCTGCTGAGCGTATCGTCCAACATTCGCTTCGTACTGGCGCTGCTGGTGGGGCTCGTGGCAGGCGGTGCGCTGGGCGCGCTGATGGAGAGCGCGCTGATTCGCCCGCTCTACAGCAGGCCGCTTTATCAGATTCTGCTCACGCTGGGCGTCAGCTTCGTGGGCACCGAATTGATCAAAACAATCTGGGGCACGGCGGGCTTCTACATGGACATTCCCGCCTTTGCCGCCGCCTCGGGCGAAGGCTGTCCCTCGCCTAATCTTTGGTCGTGGTTCAGCGATCATTGTGCTTCCATCGACGTGCTGGGGCGACCCTTCCCAAGCTACCGTATCTTCATTATTGGCCTGGGGCTGGTGATCTTTATTGCCGTGGCGCTGTTGCTGCAACGCTCGCGCATTGGCATCATCATCCGCGCCGGTGTGCAGGATAGCGAGATGGTGCAGGCGCTGGGCATTAACGTGCGCCGCGTCTTCACGCTGGTCTTCGCGCTTGGGTCTGCGCTGGCGGCTGTGGGCGGCGTGGCGGCTGCGCCCTTCCTGGGGGTGAACCTGGGGCTGGGGGCCGAGGTGCAGTTGCAGGGATTCATTGCCGTGGTAATCGGCGGCATGGGCAGCTACATTGGCGCGGCGGTGGGCGCGCTGCTGGTGGGCATGGCGCGCGCCTTTGGTGATCAGCTTGTGCTCTCGGGTATTCAGTTGCCGTGGATGGACGAGGCGATCCGCATGTCGCCCTCCATTGCACGCGCGTCAACGGTTCTCATCATGGCCCTTGTCCTGCTTGTGCGTCCGGCGGGGCTCTTTGGCAAGAAGGAGTAGGGGACATGACGACAAGCACCAAACCCATTCATGGCGCACAAACGCGGCGCACGGCGCGCAATTGGCTTGGGCCCATTGTCGTGCTGCTGCTGCTGGCGTTTCCCTTCATCCTCTCCCTCCTGTCGGGGCAGCCCGTTGACACGGGCACGCCCAAGTTCTGGCAGGGCATGCTCATCCAGGTATTCATACTCGCTGTCTTTGCCATGAGCTATGACCTGCTCATGGGGTACACGGGCATTCTGAGCTTTGGCCACGCCATGTTTTTTGGCGCGGGGGCCTATGCCACAGGGATATTGCTCAAGCACTCGGGGTGGGGGCTGGCGGCCGTATTGCTGGCCGTGGTTGGCGTGGCAATTGTGCAGAGCGTGCTGATTGGCGTCGTCTCGCTGCGTGTGCGCGGCGTCTATTTGGCCATGGCCACGCTGGCCTTTGCGCAAATGTTCTTTATTCTGGCGCAGGCCACAGACTTGCGCGCCATTACCGGGGCCGAAGATGGGCTGCACGGCATCCCCGTGCCCGATTGGCTCAACCCCACAGATCAGCGATTGACCTTCTACTTTGTGGCGCTGCTCTTCATGGTGATCATGTACCTGATTGCGCGGCGTGTGGTTGACTCGCCGCCGGGCCGCGTCATGGTGGCGATTCGCGAAAACGAAGCGCGCGCACAGATGATTGGCTACAACACCTTTGGCTACAAACTCATGGCGGTCACCCTCTCGGGTGTTATGGCGGCGCTGGCCGGCTTTATGAACGCGCTCTGGAATCTGAACGCCACGCCCGATGTGCTGAGTGTGGAAACGACCATCAACGCGCTGCTGATGACCATCATTGGCGGCGTGGGCACGCTGATTGGCCCCATGCTGGGCGCGGGTGTCTACCAGTTGCTGGGCTACTGGCTCAATGCAACCTTCGGCCCGCGCTGGCCGCTGATTATTGGCGTCATCTACATTCTGCTCGTGCTCTTTGTGCCCTATGGCATTGTGGGCACGTGGCAACTGCGGCGCAACGACATGCGCGCGGGGTGGGCGCGCCTCATCCGCCCGTTGCGTACAGGCCTGGAGGCCGATACCCCCGGCGCGACCAAAAAATAAGCGCAGCGCGGCTTCTGGTTCTGGAAGCCGCGCTGCGCGCCTGGCAACGCGCGCGCGCCAAATTTGTCTTAAAGTGATTCCCTAGTGAGAACT
>DIAV01000379.1:8610-13728 GCA_002415895.1 Anaerolineales bacterium UBA5069
AGTTCTCACTAGGGAATCACTGGAGTAGAGAAGCCCTGAGCGTCTCCATGCGCAAACGCCGCCTTGCACGGTTCGTGGTAAGATTGGGGAACCTGCATGTGGATATGGTGCTCGGCGATCCCCAGCACAAATTTACGAACCACCTTCATGGTTGGCCCACAACCCCAGCGCAACCCCACGCCGCCGCACCCAAAGACGCAGGCAAATCCAACGAACCGATTGGGAGAGAGAATTCACACACATGCATAACCTTTCACTGTCCGGCGTCTGGCAATTGCGCGAAGCAGGTGACGCTACATGGCTGCCCGCGACTGTCCCCGGCGGCGTTCACACCGATCTGCTTGCCGCAGGGCGTATACCTGACCCCTTTGTGGGCGACAATGAAGCGCATGTCGCCTGGGTGGCCGAGCGCGATTGGGAGTACCGCACCAGCTTTGACGCCCCCGCCAGTCTGCTTGCCGCCGGGCGTGTGGAGCTTGTATGTGACGGGCTGGACACGCTCGCCACCGTGGAACTGAATGGACAACCCGTGGGCAGCGCCGACAACATGTTCCGCCAATGGCGCTGGACAGTGGGCAACCTTTTACGCCCCACGGGCAACGAGCTTGTGATTCGCTTTGCGTCGCCCGTGGCCTTCGTGACTGCGGCGCAGGCGCAGCGCTATCTGCCCGGCGTCTCGCAGGCCATCGACGGCGCCCCGCACCTGCGCAAAGCGCCCTGCCAATTCGGCTGGGATTGGGGTCCGCAGTTGCCGCCGATTGGCATTTGGAAGGATCTGCGCCTTGAGGGACACACAGTTGCGCGCTTGGACGATGTGCATGTGAGGCAGCAGCATGACAATGGCCGCGTAACGATTCGCGTGACAGTCAGCGCTGCGCGCATGGCCGAGGGCGCGCTGGGCGCTGCGCTGCGCCTGACTGCGCCCAACGCGGCCGTGCAGCACGCAACCTGCCCACTTGAGAACGGCATAGGCGAACTCACGCTTGTTGTTGAGGAGCCGCAGCTTTGGTGGCCCAATGGCTACGGCGCGCAGCCGCTCTACAGCGCTGAAGTAAACCTCCTGGGCGCAGAAGGGGACGTGCTCGACGCGCGCACGCTGCAGCTTGGCCTGCGCACGCTGGCATTGCGCCAGCAGCCCGATGTGTGGGGCAAGTCCTTCGAGTTTGTCGTCAATGGGCAGCGCATCTTTGCCAAAGGCGCCAACTGGATTCCCGCCGACTCCTTCCCGACGCGCATTAGCGATGACTATCTCGAAGCGCTCCTGCGCGGCGCGGCCGAAACCCACCAGAACATGCTGCGTGTGTGGGGCGGCGGCTTCTATGAGGAAGAGCGCTTCTACGATCTCTGCGACAAATACGGCATCCTTGTCTGGCAGGATTGCATCTTCTCGTGCAGCGTCTATCCGCTGGACGATGCGGCATTCCTTGAGAATGTGCGCGTAGAGGTGCGCGAGAATGTGCGCCGCCTGCGCCAGCGCGCCAGCTTTGCGCTTTGGTGCGGCAACAACGAAATGGAGTGGGGCTGGGTGGATTGGGGGTGGAACAGCATACCCGAGCTTGCCCCCCTCAAGGCCGCGTATGATCGCTTCTTCCACCAAACGCTGCCCCAGTGGATTGCAGAAGATGACCCCGACAATGCCTACTGGCCGAGTTCGCCCTCCTCCGACGTGGCCTTCAGCGCGCCCAACGGCCAGGCGCAGGGCGATGCGCACTACTGGGAGGTGTGGCATGGCCGCAAACCCTTCACCGCCTATCGCGATCAGTTTCCCCGCTTCATGAGTGAGTTTGGCTTTCAGGCGCTGCCGCCACTGGCCACAATTGCCACCTATGCGGATGAAGCCGACTGGAACATGACTTCCTTCATTATGGAGCGCCATCAGAAGAACGCCAGCGGCAACTCGCTCATGGTGGGGCAAATGCTCGACAGTTTCCTCCTGCCCAAGGACTTTGCGTCGCTTGTCTACCTCAGCCTTGTGCTTCAGGCGGAAGGGATTCGCTATGGCGTTGAGCATTGGCGGCGGCACATGGATCGCGTTGCGGGCACCCTCTACTGGCAGCTTAACGACTGTTGGCCGGTGGCTTCGTGGTCGAGCATGGATTACTTTGGCCGCTGGAAGGCGTTGCACTATGCGGCGCGCCGCTTCTTTGCGCCGCTGCTGCTCTCGATTGAGGATATGCCCGCGGCGCAGGGGCTCTATGTGAGCAGCGATCTGGGCCGCGCGTGGCAGGGCGAGATTCGCTGGTCGCTGGAGACAGTGGATGGCGACGTGCTCAAGCGCGGCAGCGAAGCGGTGGATGTGGCCGCGCACAGCGCGGCGCACATCGGCACGCTGAACTTTGCGCGCGAGGTGGACGCCGACAGCCGCCGCACACTCGTTTTTGTTGCCGAACTCTGGGGCGCAGAGGGGCGCGTGGCGCAGCAGGTTGCCACCTTCGCTCCCACCAAGCATGTGCGTCTTGAAGATCCCGCCATCACAGCGCACGTGCGCGTGGATGGTGAGACCCTGCATATTGCCTTGCACGCGCAATCGCTTGCACGCCTGATTGAGCTTGCCTTTACCGGCGCGGACGTGATCTTCAGCGACAATTACTTTGACCTGCCCGCGGGGCGCCCCGTTGAGGTGACCGCGCCGCTGCCGTTGGGTTGGAACGCAGCGCAGGCGCAGGCCGCGCTCAAAATACAGTCAATCTACGACACCTATGCACACGCGCCGGTCGCGACGCCGGCCTAACCCATTGAAAAGGAGTGACCTGGTGAATCATCCCGCAGATGTTGTGAGCCAATTGACGCTGGAGGAAAAGGCGGCGCTCTGCACTGGCGCCACCACGTGGACAACAACCGCGGTGGCGCACGCGCTGTTGCCCGAGATCATGATGACCGACGGCCCCCACGGCGTGCGCAAGACGCTGGAAGTGACGGGGCTTTCGTCGCCCAGCGTGCCCGCCACCTGCTTTCCCACCGCTTCGGCATCGGCCTGTTCGTGGAACCCTGCGCTGATCGGCGCAATGGGGCAAGCGATTGGTGAGGAGGCCGTGGCGCTGGGCGTGAATATTGTGCTGGGGCCGGGGGTCAACATCAAGCGCACGCCGCTGTGTGGGCGCAACTTCGAGTACTTCTCGGAAGACCCTTTTCTGGCCGGCACGCTGGCGGTGGCCTTTATCAACGGCGTGCAGGGTGAAGGCGTTGGCACATCGCTCAAACACTTTGCCGCCAATAACCAGGAGAGCGAGCGCTTTCTGGTTAACGCACAGGTGGATGACCGCACCCTGCGCGAGATCTATCTGCCTGCGTTTGAAATGGCGGTCAAGCAGGCGCAGCCGTGGACGGTGATGTGCGCCTACAATCGTCTGAACGGCGTCTACTGCTCCGAGAACGAGTGGCTGCTCACGACCCTGCTCAAGCACGAGTGGGGCTTCCAGGGCTTCGTCGTCTCGGACTGGGGCGCGGTGCATGACCGTGTGGCTTCGCTTGCAGGCGGCCTTGATCTTGAGATGCCGGGCCCACGCCCCCGCCGCACGCGTGCGCTGGTTGATGCTGTGCAGAATGGCGCTTTGGATGTGGCCGTACTGGATGAGGCAACGCGCCGGATTGTGCGCGTGGCGGCGCTGGCCCAGCAAACCACAATGGGCGGCGCCTTTGATGTGGAGGGCCACCATGCGCTGGCGCGTCGCATTGCAGGCGAAAGCATGGTGCTCCTCAAGAATGACGGCACGCTGCCGCTCAAGGCGTCGCAGCGCATTGCTGTGATTGGACGTGCCGCGCAAAATGCCCATTTCCAGGGGGGCGGCAGCTCGCACATTAACCCCACGCGTGTTGACAGCCCGCTGGAGATGCTGCGCGCGGCGGCGCCCCATGCCGCCATCCACTGGTGCGCGGGCTACCCCGAGGGCGAAGCCACGGAGCGTGCGCTGATTGAGGAGGCCGTGATCGCAGCGCAGGCCGCTGACGTGGCGCTGGTCTATGTGGCGCTGCCCGGTTTCAAGGAGTCGGAGGGATACGACCGCCCCGACCTTGACTTGACCGACCATCAGGTGGAGCTGATCAAGGCCGTCAGCGCCGTGCAATCGCGCACGGTTGTCATCGTCAACAGTGGCTCGGCCGTGGCGATGAGCGCATGGATTGATAGCGTCGCCGCCGTACTCCAGGCGTGGATGATGGGGCAGGCAGGCGGTGGCGCCATTGCCGATATCCTCTTCGGCGTGGTCAACCCCAGCGGCAAGCTGGCCGAAACCTTCCCCCTGCGCATTGAGGACACACCTGCCTACGTCAATTTCCCCGGTGACCTGGGCACTGTGCGCTATGGTGAAGGGCTCTTTGTAGGCTACCGCTGGTATGACGCCCGCAACCTGCCCACGCTCTTCCCCTTTGGTTATGGTCTTAGCTATACAACTTTCACATATAGCAATATTCAGGTATCGGCAGCGCGTGTGCGCGATGTCGACGGCGTGAGCGTTTCGGTGGATGTGACCAACAGCGGCCCCGTGCGCGGCATGGAGACGGTGCAGGTTTATGTGCATGATGTCCAGAGCACGCTGGTGCGACCGGTGCGAGAGCTTAAGGGATTTGCCAAGGTGGAATTGGAGCCGGGCGAGACAAAGCGCGTGACGGTTGCTCTGGATGCGCGCGCCTTCGCCTTCTGGCACGTTCTGCACCAGCAGTGGGTGGTGGAGAGTGGCGACTTTGACCTGCTTGTGGGTGCTTCGTCGGCGGACATGCGCGTGCAGGCGCGTGTGCGCGTGGAATCAACACAGGTGCTGCCCTCGCTGCTGAACCGCGAATCCACCGTGCGCAGTTGGCTGGAGGACGCGCACGGCAAGCAGGTCTTCGCGCCCCAGTTTGCGGCGATTGCGCAACTGATGGCGGCGACCTTTGGCGCGCCCGAAGAGGGCAGTGGCAACATCGGCATGGACATGACAGGCTTCATCATGGAGATGCCGCTGATCAGTTTGTTGCAGTTCAACGAGGAGAGCTTGCCCGGCACCGCTGAGCAGATGGTGGATGAGATGCTGGCGCAGATGCACGCGCTGGAGTAAGGCGTGATGCCGGCGGAGAGGGTGTAGGCTTGCGCGAAGAAGGCCAGAGCTCAGATCGAGGCAGAAACAGCAGGGATAACGATGG
>DIAV01000035.1:0-6195 GCA_002415895.1 Anaerolineales bacterium UBA5069
CCGGGCGCATCTGGTTCACCGACAACGGCGCCACCAACGTGCCCGAAGATGTGAGCGCGGGCGATGAAGTCAACCTGCTTGACCCCGCCACAATTGGCGGCGACGAGGCAGGTTCCCCCTACTATGGCTTCCCTCTGGCAATCTTGCAGCCCAAGGAGTGGTACGCGCCGCCTGCCGTTGTCCTGCCCAACACCGCTGCCCCCACAGGCATCACCTGGGCGCTTGGCACAATTTACTACGCGCAATATGGCAAGGATCCCGGCCTCTATCGCCTCGGCGTCAATAGCGCCGGCAACCTGATTAGCGAGCGTGTCATGCTCGGCTGGCCCATCCTCTCTCTGGCCACTGCGCCCGATGGCGCGCTGTGGGTGGGCATGGGTGATGGCTCGCTCTTCCGCTTGACGGCCGGCTGCAGCTAAAGGGGGGCGATCTCGCTGCAATAGCCGGATCGACCGCCGCCACACCATGCGCTTTCTCTTCACCTCGGCCCAACTGCCCGGCCACCTCGACTGGGGTGGCTATCTGGCAACGGCCCGCGCACTTGTCGCGCGTGGGCACGATGTGCTGTGGGTGAGTGGCGCTGCGGTTGAGGCACAAGTGCGTGCTGCGGGCGTACCCTTCCATATTGTTTCGGAAACAGGCTGGCGCTGGCCGCCACCCCCCGCCCTGCCGCGCGCTGTTATGGCCGATGACGCATGGGCGGCAGCGCGTGCCCAGCGCGCCTTGGATCAGTGGTTGGATGTAGAGCGCGTGGCTACCGCTGCCACCGAACTGGAGCCAGTGGCCACTGCGTTCAGGCCCCATCTGCTCGTCACCGAGCACTTCGTCGCAGCCGCTGCCCTTGTGGCCGAGCGCCTGGCGCTGCGCATGGTGGTTGCCGGCTGGCCCGCCTATGCGCAACGAAGGACAACCTCGCCCACACAACTGGCCATTGTGGAGGACTTTCAACAGCGCCTTGCCGCCTGGGGCAGCAGCGGCCGCTATTTTGCCGCAGGCGGCGCGCCTGGGCTCGAATCGCCCTTCCTGCACATCACCTACTGGAGCGAGAGTTGGTACGGCGGCGCGCCGAACAGAAGCGCGCAAACGCGCCACGTGGGCGGCAGCAGTGCGCCCCCGCCAGCGCCGCCCGACAATCTGCCAAGCCCAGATGCGCGCCCCTGGCTCCTGGTTACGCTAGGCACCACCTTCAACGACGATCCAGCCTTCTTCGTGGCCGCCGCCCACGCCGCGCAGGCTGTGGGCGCGCAGCCTCTCGTTGCCACAGGCCACCTGCCCGCCGAAAAGGCGAACGCATTGCGCCAGCGCCTGCCCGAAGGTGCTGTCGTGCGCCCCACCTTCGACTTTAACGCCGTGCTGCCCTATACAGCGGCCGCAATTCACCACGGCGGCGCGGGCACAACCCATGCCCTCGTCACCCATGCGCTTCCGCAAATCGTCGTCCCCCACGCGGGCGACCAGGTGCAACAGGCGCAGGGCGTTGCACGTACAGGCGTTGGTGAGCATATCCCCTCGCGTGAGGTGACCATCGCGCGCCTTACAGAGGAATTGCGCCTGCTGCTACCTGAAGTAGGCACAGCGCGCGTCCATGCGCGCACACTGCGCGACGAATTCGCCGCGCTGGGCGGTCCCCCTGCCGCAGCCGATTTGCTCGAAGCGCAGGCCGCCAGCGCCAACGCTCCACTGTAATCAAACTCAATTGAGTTGAACTTATTTGAAGTCTACAGGAGAGGTCTATGCAGCAGCTTGTTGAACGGATTCGCAGCGAGGGGCGCAACCTGGGGCGCGGTATTCTCAAGGTCGATGGCTTCGTCAACCATCAGCTTGACCCCGAGCTGACCATGGAGATGGGCCGCGCCTTCGCCCGCCGCTTTCAGAGCGCCGGCGTGAGCGGTATCACCAAAATCATTACAGCAGAGGTGAGCGGCATAGCCCCCGCGCTCACCTGCGGCATGGTGCTTAACGTGCCTGTCGTCTATGCGCGCAAGACCCGCCCCATCACCATGGCCCAGGGTGTCTACAGCGCCCAGGCGCCCAGCCACACCAAGGGCGGTATCGTCGAACTCATTGTCTCTCCCGAGTACCTGCGCCCCGACGACCACGTGCTGCTCATTGACGACTTCCTGGCCACGGGCAAGACAATCGCCGCGCTGGCCGAGCTTGTGGATCAGTGCCACGCCACCCTCTGCGGCATTGGCTGCATCATCGAAAAGAGCTTTGAGGTAGGGCGCAGCCGGCTCGCCCACCTCAATGTGCCCATTGTGGCGCTGGCCGTGATTGACGCGATGGAGGGCGACTCGATCACCGTGCGCAACCCCGAAACGGACCCCGCAGCAAACAGCTTCTGATCTGTGTTCAGAAGCTGTTTGCGTTGCCGATTATCCGTAAATGTCCGGGCGGCGGTCCTCAAAGACAGGAATGCGCTTGCGGACGTGCTCCACCTGCGCAAGGTCAATCTCTACAGTCAGCAGCGCCTCGCTCTCCCCGGCTTCGATCAGCGTCTCCCCCCATGGGTCAATCACGGCCGACGCGCCAAAGAAGGTGCTGCCGTTCGTCTCGCCCACGCGGTTGCAGGCGGCCACGAAGCATTGATTCTCAATCGCCCGCGCGCGCAGCAGGGTGCGCCAGTGTTCGCGCCGCGGCTGCGGCCACTCTGCGGGGATGAGCATGAGAGAGGCGCCGCGCAACGCATAGTTGCGGAAGAGTTCGGGGAAGCGCAGATCGTAGCAGATGGCCATGCCCGCGTCGCCCCATGGCAGGGAGGCAAGCACGGCCTCCGATCCTTGCGCAAGATATTTCTCCTCCTCCATAAGCCGAAAGAGATGCAATTTGCGGTAGGTGGCGCGCAATTGCCCGTCCGGTGCATAGAGAGCGAAACAATTGAAGTAACGCCCGTCGCGCGCTTCCAGGATTGACCCGCCCAGGAAGACATTGTGCCGTTGCGCCATCTGTGCCAGCCGCCGAAACCAGTTGTCCGGCGCGCCGTCGCCTGCATTGTGTGCCAGCGGTGAGGCCAGCTCGCCTGCACGGCCCAGGTCATAAGCGGTGCTCCACAGCTCGGGCAGCAGCACAAGGTTGCTGCCGCGCTGCGCCGCCTCAGCCAGAAATTCCTCCGCGCGCGCAAAATTGTGCGCAGGTTCGCCAAGCGTGCAGTCCATCTGCACCAACGTCAGCGTCAGCGTTTCGCTGCCTCTCTCCACGTCCGTCTCCTGTCACGCGCACCCGATTCGCTCGGGCGCAAGGGCCTACTCGTTCGGATCGCTCAATACCTGAATGGATGCGCCCGCGGTTGCGGGTTGCGCTGCACTTGCTACGCTCTCGCTGCGCAGCGCGGGCGCGCGATTGACTTCCATCTTCGGCGCCGGCGGCGCACGCAGCGCCCGCCAGCCAATCAGCAGCCCGGCGGCAATCGCCAACAGCGGCCACCAGCGCAGCGATATCGCGCCGGCGCGCCCACCCCCGCTCAGGACAAAGAAGCCAAAGAGCAGTAGAATGCTCCCCGGCACCAGCGCCCACCAGTGCCGCCACGTGCCGCCCACAAAGGCCAGCAGCAGAAAGACAAGTCCCAGACCGCCAAAGAGCACAGCGCCAAGCACCTGTAGCGACTGCACGCGCCCGCTCAAGGCAATGACCACGCCCAGCACCACCAGGAAGCCGCCCGGCAAAATGGCCCACCAGTTGTCGTTGCGTGCGCGCAGGTAGATGTGACCAAAGGCAAGCCCCAGTCCCCAGAAGAGCACCGCCGCCACCAGTGGCCCACCTGCCTGCTCCACCGTACTGAGCAGCACCATGACCGCCAGCGCCAGCAGTGTCCACGCAGGGATAAGCCGCCACCATGCCGCCGGCGTGCGCGTCACCGAGAGCAGGAAACCCACACCGGCCAGTGACATCGCCCCGGCTGCAATCCACTGCGCCAGCGGTTCGTAGGCCTGCAGCAGCCCATAATTGAAAACCAGCAGCAATACGCCACCAATGATAAGGACGGCAGCCCAGATGATCTGGCTGCCGCGGCGCTCACTCATGCCCGTATCCTTTGCAAGTTGCGCCCCGCATGGCGCGTAAGCGTCAATAGAAATGCGGGGCGTGCGCATTGCCCACGCCCCGCACCAGAATCAGTCCTGCGACTCTTGCCGGTACTCTGCTTGCTGTCCAACCTTCAGCAATGTTGGCTACTGCACAGCAGGCAGCGTGGCAATGTCGCCCTCCAGCGATACCGCGCTGGCCGCAACCCACCCGCTTTGGCCGCTGGGAATTGTCACCTGCACCCAGTTGTTGTCGGCGGTGCGCCCTGTTGCCTGGCCGCTGGCGTTCCATGAAAGCTGTACAATGCCCGGCACATCGTTCGACGGTTGTGCGCGCACATTCACGCCCATCACGCTCGTCACCGTAAATGCTGTTGTCGCACCCACAGCCGGTGCAACAGTTGCAGCGGTCACGGGTGCAGTTGCAGCCACAGACGGCGCTGCAGTCGGCGCTGCAGCCGTACCGTCTGCAGCGGCTGCCACGGCAGGCGCATCAGCCGCCGTCAGCGGCAAAGTTGTACCCGCAGGAATCGCGTTCAGATCACCCGTCACGGAGACAAAGGCACTGGAAGCCCAGCCGCGCGTGCCGTCCGCCAGTTCAAGCTGGAGCCACGCACCATCCGCAGATCGACCGATCACGCTGACTGCGGTGGTGTCAGCAACCTGCTGGAGGACATTTTCGCCCGCTTCTGCGGCGCTGCGCAGATTCAGCCCTGCCGGCGCACTAATGACGGCCGTTACACGGATGGTTGCGTCAGTCGCCGCACCTGGCGAAGGTGTAGGCACAGGCAGCACAACGCCTTCGGCAGGGGCGGTGGTTGTCACGCTCGCTGTGTCTGCGGCGGGCGCGCTCTCTGGCGCAGCCAGCGTAATGCCCACGGCCTGGAGCAGCGTTTGCGCCTCGGCAAAGGGCAGCGTTTGCAGCGTCACCGTAATGAAGTCACCCGAAACCCAACCGCGCGTTCCATCGGCCAGCGCCAGCTCATACCAGTTCGCGCCTGCCGCATCGGCCACAGGGCCACTGGCCACAACATGCGTGGTCTTGTCATCCAGCGTTGCCAGCAGCGCGGCCGTTGCTGTTGCCGACGCCCGCAGGTTAACACCAAATTCAGAGTTCATCACAGCCTGGCGCACTTCAGCTGTTGCAGGCAAAACCGGTACGGCTGTCGGCTCGGGCAGCACCACCGGCTCCGTCACAGCCGGCGCAGTCACCGGCGCGGTCTGCGCAGCATCCGCCGGCAGAGCAGAAGTTTCGCCAGTTGGATCAGTCATTGCCGTTGTGTCTGTCAATGACACGGCAGGCGCCACGCTGGGATCAACCGTTGCGTCAGTGCGCGCCACCTCGGTCGGCGCAGTTGTGCCGTTTGCAAGCTCGCCAAACGAAGTCGGCTGGCCCATGTAGAACCACGCCAGATAAGCGCCAACGCCGAGTAATGCCACCACCAGCAGCGCGCCCAGGGCTTTGCCGCCGCGGCGCGATTTGCCTGTCGCCGCAGCCTGCATGGCACGGTAATCAATGGGCTGCCACGCGGCATCCATCATGTCCGGGTTATCATATTCGTCGTGGAGCTGCATATGCGCCGGCAGACGCTGCTCGTTATCCTGCAGCTTCCACTGGTCGAGCGATTCGCCCGTATCTTCAAGCTGCCACTGATTTGTCACTCGTTGCTCTGCCATTGATTCATTCTCCTTCAGGTGGCGCGTCCTGGTCAGTTGCGTCGTTGAGGCTGCCGGTGCGCTACACGTCATGCTGGCGCATGACGATGCATCCAAATGGCTATGCGCTCTACCGTGCAGACCGGGCGGTTGCTTTCAATGTAGAACAGGAAAGTAAAACCATCGCCCCCCAAACCACCAGCATCCACGCAGGGGTGCGTGGCGCAGTGCCCAGCCTGGAGTGTGACAGGACCAGGCTCACCTGCAATACGCTCAGCCTATACCCAGGCTACAGCGTCAGACTGTATGCACCATTTCGATTGCGCGCGTAGCCACGCTGCCAGCCCGCATGGCTCAGCGTTGCCACAATCCCCGCCAGGCCAACGACCCACAGGGCGTCAACCCGGAGGCTACTCATCCACACGACATTCCAATTGCTCACACTTGTCTCAACTTGCGGCGATGATGGCTCGGTGAAGTAAACTGCGCGTACTACTAACGCCGGCATGGTTAACGCCGG
>DIAV01000035.1:6247-10306 GCA_002415895.1 Anaerolineales bacterium UBA5069
CGGCATGGTTAACGCCGGCATGGTCGTCAGCCGTTCCATTCGTCTCGCGGGCCGGTTAGCCATCGCGACACACGCCATGTGCGCCCAGGCTGCCCAACCGGATTGACGCCATGCTGCGTGACTGTTAGTATACACGCACTTTCATATCCTGAAAACAGCCAACTTCGCGCTTTCATCGCTCCGATTCACCTCCGCTTGCAGCTTTGGCGTTTCCGCGCCGGAATCACACGCAACCAATGTCAACTCCCCCCAACCTTGCCAACACAACCCATCATGCCGCCTGCAACGTGGTCGTGATCGGCGCCGGTGCAATCGGCGCTGCCGCCACCTATGCGCTTGCGCGCCGCGGCGAGCGGGTCCTCCTGCTTGAACAGGAGCAAGTGGGTCACCCCTTCGGCAGCAGCCACGGCGGCTCGCGCATCTTCCGCTACACGCATCCCACCAGCGCCGAGGCGTCGCTTATGCCTGCCATGGCCGCGCTCTGGCGCGAGCTCGAGGCGGAATCCAATGAGCAGTTGCTTGACATGTGCGGCGGCCTTTTCATCGCACGCCCGGGCGATCCGTTTCTGGCAGATGCCACCGCCGTGCTCGATGGCCTTGCCATGCCCTATGAGCGCCTTGACGCCGCCGCCATGGCGATTCGCTATCCGCAATTCCGCCTGCACGATGATGAGTTCGCCCTCTTCCAGCCGCGCTCGGGCATTCTTGCGGCATCGCGCAGCGTGGCCGCCATGGTTCGCTGCGCACAGCGCGCAGGCGCAATCCTGCGCACAGGCTGCCGGGTGCAATCGATCACGCCCCATACAGCAGGCGTCACCCTCACCATCAACGATCATGGCGTGGCGCAAACCATCTCGGCGGAACGCGTGGTGATCGCCGCCGGCCCCTGGGCAAGACGGCTGCTCGAACCGCTGCTGACTACACGTTTGCCCCTCAAAGTCACCCATCAGCAAGTGGCCTACTACCGCGCCGGCGACATTGAGCGCTGGTCATCTCGGCGCGCGCCCATCTACATTTTCAGCAATGAGCCGCACGTCTACGGCTTCCCCATCTTCGAGCGCCCTGGGTATGTGAAGGTCGCACTTGAGTTGCTCGATACGGAGGTTGACCCCAACGCGCCGCGCAGCGTGCGCCAACCCGAAATCGACGCGCTTTCGGCCACAGTCGCCGCGCGCCTCACCGGCATTGACCCTACGCCCGTCAGCGTTGATCTCTGCCTCTACACCGAGACGCCCGACCGCGCCTTTATCATTGACCGCCACCCCGAGCACCCCAACATTGTCTTCGCCGCGGGCATGAGCGGGCGCGGCTTCAAGTTCGCCATTGGGCTTGGCCAGTTGCTTGCCCACCTGGCAAGCACGCCTGCGGGCGCCTACGACCACCCCTTCTGGCGGCCCCAGTTTGCCCTGCAAAACCATGCCCTGGGCGCGCCCGCGCCCACCTTTGCCCCACGCGATATCTGACATGCAGCCAAACCAGCGCGACGCCAACGCACAACGGCACAAAACAGCAACCTCGCCCCCGGACCCTCTCCAGGCTGGAGAGGGGAGCATACGACGACACGTGCTTGCCTTTCTCCCCTCTCCAAACTGGAGAAGGGCCGGGGGTGAGGTTGCTCTTCTCCCCACTCACCAAGCAAATATCCCCCCGCTGCAAGCCGTTGCGTCTCCACGCGACACGCCCCATGCGCATCGCGATTGATGCTTCGCGCGCCCTGCTGCCGCGGCCCACAGGCACAGAGCGCTACTCGCTGGAGATCATCCGCCACCTGCTGGCATTGCCCCAGGCCGCCAACCACGAGTGGCTGCTCTATTTGCCCGAGCCGCTTGTCCCAGACTCAGCCCTGCTGGAAAGCAGCGCCGCCGACGTTGCCATCACCGCGCGCGTGTTGCCGCCGACGCGCGCATGGACGCACCGCCGCCTAGGCCCGGCCGTGCACCGCGATCATCCCGACGTCCTCTTTGTACCCGCGCATGTGTTGCCACTGGCGGCGCCCGGCGCGCTGCCCCCCAGCGTTGTCACAGTGCACGATCTGGGCTACCTGCACCTGCCCGAAACGCATACGCGCCAACAACGCCTCTATCTTGATGCCAGCACCCGCTACGCCGTGCTGCGCGCCACGCGCTTGATTGCCGTAAGCCGTGCCACCGCCGCCGACCTGCGCGTCGCCTATGGGGCGGAGGCCGCACAAATTCGCGTCGTCCATGAAGCGGCCCCGCCCAGTGCCCACGTAGACCCGGCTGCCGCTGCTGCCATAGCGCATGCGCGCGGCCTTGTACGCCCCTGGGCGCTCTTCATGGGCACCCTGCAACCGCGCAAAAACCTGCTCCGTGTTGCCGAAGCCTACGCGGCGCTGCACGCGGCGGGCCAGGCCAATTTCGATCTCGTCCTCGCCGGTGCGCCCGGCTGGAAGAGCGGGCCGCTGCTCACAGCAATTGCAGCCCTGGGCCTGGGCAGTTCCATTCACATCACCGGCTATCTGCCGCCGCATGACGCCGCCGCACTCTTGCACCAGGCGCTTTTTTTCTGCTATCCTTCCTTATTCGAAGGCTTCGGGCTACCCGTGCTCGAAGCCCAACAGGCTGGAGTCCCTGTCTTGACAGCCAACAACTCGTCCTTGCCCGAAGTTGCCGGCGACGCTGCGCTGCTGGTAGACCCGCACGATGTCGACGCGATTGCTGCGGCCATGCTGCGCCTGAGCACCGATGAAGAGCTGCGCGCACGGTTGATTGCCGCCGGCCACGAGAATGTCAAACGCTTCTCCTGGGAGACGGCCGCCGCCGCAACGCTGGCTGTCCTCGAAGAAGCCGCTCAGCAGAATCCCCGGCAAAGCTGAATTCGGCGCTGTTTGCGCACACATCTGCAATCACCCGCTTGTATCAAGCACCACCCTGGAAGATGATCCATGACGCCTGAAGCCCGTCCCGATTTCGCCCGCTACCTCAACATCCGCAGCGCAATCGCCCCTGTGCTATCTCCAGACGGCAGCCGCGTCGCCTTCCTCACCGATGTCACCGGCACATTTCAGGCGTGGAGCGTGGGCACGCGCGGCGAGGGGAGCGCCCACTGGCCGCGCCAGCTCACCTTCATGAGTGAAAAGGTCTGGGAGATTTATGGCACCAGCGCCGCGCCCCATTTGCTCGCCGTAAGCGACGTGGGCGGCAACGAGCGCTATCAATTCCACCTGATTTCCAACTATGGCGCCGATGCGCAGGGCCACGAGACGCACACCGTGCGCCCGCTGACCACCAACGCCACGGCCATCCACAACTTTGGCGCGTGGAGCGCCGACGGCCAGCAGATTGTCTACACCTCCAATGCACGCAACGGCATTGACTTTGATCTCTACCGCATGGATTTGCACACTACCGCAAGCACCTTGCTGCATGAGGCGCGCGGGCTGCGCGACGCCGTCGCGTGGTCACCCGACGGTCGCACCATTCTCTCCATGGAAACCGTTGCCAGCGAGGAGATCGACCTCTATGCACTTGATCTGGAGAGCGGTGAAGAACGCCGCCTCACGGCCAATCGCGCGCCCGCCCGCTACTGGGAGATTGTGTGGGCTGTGCGCGGCCTCTACCTCATTACAGATGCCACCCACGATCGCGGCGCACTGTGCCGCATGGACCCCAGCGACGGCGCGCTGACCGTCATCTTCAACGCTGACGATGAGCCGGGCGGCGGCGAGATTGAGCACTTTGCCATTGCGCACGATGGCCGCACGGCTGCCTTCACCCTCAACATCGAGGGCTACAGCAGCCTCTACCTGCTCGATCTTCACAGCGGCCGCCGCCAGCAGGTGGAAGACCTCCCCAGTGGGGTGATTTCGTCAATCCGCTTCAACGCGCGCGGCACCTTCCTCGTTTTTGCACTGCAAACGCCCGTGGCCACCACCGATGTGTGGACTGTGCGCGTGCTGGACGCCACCACGCGCCAACTCACCTTCAGCAACCGCGCCGGGCTGGATGCCACCACGTTCAGCGCGCCCGACCTTGTACACTATCCCAGCTTTGACGGCCGCATGATTCCCGCCTTCCTCTACACGCCGCAGGGTGCGCC
>DIAV01000035.1:10504-14377 GCA_002415895.1 Anaerolineales bacterium UBA5069
GCGCATGGACAGCGTGGCCGATCTTAAAGCCGCGGTCGATTGGCTCCATGCCAACCCCGCCGTCAACGGCAACCGCATTGCCATCTATGGCCGCTCCTACGGCGGCTTCATGACGCTGGCCGCGCTCACAGAATACCCGGATGCCTTCGCCGCGGGCATTGACGTTGTCGGCATTGCCAATTGGGTCACCTTCCTCGAGCGCACAGGCCCGTGGCGGCGCGCCCACCGCGAGCGCGAATATGGCAGCCTCACAACCGACCGTGCCTTCCTCGAGCGCATCTCGCCTATCCACAAAGTCGAAGCGATTCGCGCGCCACTGCTTGTCCTCGCAGGCGAAAATGACCCGCGCGTGCCGATCTCTGAATCCGAACAGGTGGTAACGCGCGTGCGCGCAGGCGGCGGCACCGTTGATTTCGTGCGCTACGCCGACGAGGGGCACATCTTCAGCAAGCTCAACAACCGCATTGACAGCTTCACGCAGATGGCGGAATTTCTCAATCGCCACCTCAAATGAGGCCTGCACAAAACCCAAAGCCATAGCTCAACGCACAGGCGCATAGGACAGAAACGCAGAGAACTGCAACGATTATTCACCGTTGTTGCCTTTCCTCTGCGTTTCTTCGCGTCCTTGGCGCCATTACGTTGGGATATGGCTTTGCTTTGTCGCTCCCGTTATCCGTGCTAGAATGACTTTACGAAGCGTTCCGGCGTTGCGCATCCATGCTGAAGCCTACACCGCGCCCACGTTGATAGGATGCCATGCATCAGGTAAATTGCACCCACTGCGGACGGATAGTCCAAATATCGCCGGATGCACCCCGCTGCGCCGTCTGCGGTCAGGACCTCCACACCCTCATCCCGGAGGGTTACACGGCCCCCTACTTCTACCACCGCGCGGCCGATCTGGCGGCGCGCGGCGATCTGCCCAGCGCCCTCGCCGAAGTCGAGCGCGGCCTTGCCTATCTCGAATCCTCCGAGTTGCGCCTCCTCGCCGCAATTCTGGCCAAACGCCTCAATGACAGAGACAGTGTGCGCATCCACGTTGCCGCCATCCCTGTGGATGACCGCTTGCGCCAGGAAGCCGAATGGCTGTTGCGCTCGCAAACTGAAACGCGCCCACAAGAGACACTCGCGCCTGCCTCCACGGTCTATGCGCAGGATAAATCACAACTCGCCACGGTCAGCGAAAACCTGCCTGCTACACCCTCTCCACTGGAGGGCGCGACCCTCTCCGTCGCGGCGTCCGGCGCTGCCAGCGGCCCGGCATCCGCACAACCCCTTGCGGCACAAGCGAGTGCAAGCAGTCCACGTAGCGGTGCAACTGTGTGGGCGCAACGGGTATGGGGCGTCGTGGCATTGGTGCTCATCCTGATTGCCGGTGCAATGGGGTGGACGCTGCTCAGCGGCGGCCCCGACGCGCTCATCGCGCTTCTGCCTGGCCTAAGCGAAGCCGCACCCAGCGCGGTTGTGCAGGAGCCGCGCGCGCTTGAGGCCGTTACGCCCATGCCGCTGGTGCTGCCCACGCCAACACCAAACGGCGCACCCGCTGCCGCCCAGCAAATCGACACAGCCGCATTCGAGCCGGCGCAGTCCGCAGCGCCCGTCATGCCAACCGCGACCGCAGCCCCCACCGTGCCGGCCGATTTCGTGCAGGCGCCAGCCAGCGAAGCCGTTGCCGCCAGCGGCATCGCCTCTGCCGCCGGCCTCGCGCCCGCCACGCTCGATCTCCCCGCCCTCCTCGTTAACGCCGGACGCGCAGACCTCGCAGCGCTGGACTTGCGCGCCGCAATTGAGGGCAACAACGTGCGCCTTTCGGGCATCCTCACCAGCACGGCTGACCGTACGGCGATCATCGATCTCCTCGAAGCCATTCCCGCCGTCGAAGAGATTAGCGCCGTGGACCTGCTCGTGCGCATCCCCACCACCTACACCGTCCAGGCGGGTGATTCGCTGTGGGGCATTGTCAGCAAATTCTACGGCCCCGATGCCGACCGCCTGACCCAACTCGTGGAGCTCAACAGCGATTCTCTCGCCGGCGGCCAAACGCTGCAGGTGGACGACGTACTCCAGCTTCCCCCGCTCGACTGACAACAACGCTGGCGTTCAAGAGCAAAATGGCAGCAAGGCGGTGGCGATGACCTCCCCGCCGGAATTGCTCTTGCCGGCCACACGTTGGCCGAACAACACGCTCACAAGTTCAATTTCCTCCTAAACCTGGGCAAGTGCCTTGACCCCGCCGTTCACCCCATCACCGAACGCAGTCTCCAGCGTCTCCGTGCAGCGGCACAGATAGTGCACAAAAAAATGGGCCTGCACGCAACAAGGTGTTGCGTGCAGGCCCACTGGTCAATCTTCAATGTCCAATTACCGTTCTACCGCGGCGAATGCATGGGCATCACCACATGCAGGAACTCGTCCTCGCCCATCCCTACAGGATAGAGCTTTCCAGGCCGGTTGGCCTGCGTCGTCTCCAGCAACACCTGCCCAAGCTCAATCTGGCTGAGCACATCAATCAGATACTTGGCGTTGAAGGAAATCTCCAGATCCGGCCCCTCGACCATTGCGTCGATCTCCGTGGCGTTGTCACCCATTTCGGCGCTCTGCGCCATCAGCTGCACCTGGCCGCCCTCCGTGCCATTGCCGCCCGTAATCTTTACACGCACAATGTTGGCGTTGTCGCGCGCAAAGAGCGATGCGACACGCACCGCCTTCAGCAGCGCGGCGGTGTCCACCACGGTACGTGTGTCATGCTTCTTGGGGATGATGGCGCGGTAGTCGGGGAAGCGTGCGTCAATCAGCTGGCTCACCAGTTCCACGCGGTGGAAACCGCCGCGCGTATCCGGCTTGCCCCACACCTGGAAGAGAATCTGGTTGCGGTTCTGCTCGGGAATCAGCGCCACAATCTTGTGCGCCTCATCCCCATCAGCACTAATTCGACCCAATTCACCCAGGCTCTTTGAGGGCACAATCACTGCGCCGTCGCTGGGGGTTGCACCCTCAATACGCGCGCTGCGCACGCTCAGTCGGTAGCCGTCAGTGGCTGCCATGCGAATCAGGCCATCCTTGAAGGTCACCTCAACGCCCGCCAGCGTGGGCCGGCTCTCATCGGAGGCCGCAGCAAAGATCACCTGGTCGATCATCTTGCGCAGCCCAACCGGTTCCAGCTCAATCGCTGTGCCGGCAACCTGCGTTGCTGCATCCTCGGCATCATTCGAGCCGCTGATGGTGGGCATAATCGGAAAGTCGCTCGAATCGATGCCCTTGAGGTTGGCATCAATACGGGCGCAGCGCAGATGCAGCGTCTGCGTGCGCGTCGAAAGCTCCATCTCCACCCGTTCGGGCGGCAGGCTGTTGACAAAGTCGCTCAGCAGACGCGCCGGCACAGTGATTGCGCCTTCATCGTCCACCTTGGCGCCAATCCAGCAGTTGATACCGATCTCGAGATTCGTAGCCGCTAGGCGTAACTGGCTGCCGCGCGCCTCAATCAAAATGTTGCCCAACACGGGCAACGTGCTGCGCGTGGATACAGCCCGGCTCACAATTGAGAGCCCCTTGGCCAGATTTTCCTGGAGACAACTTACGCGCACGAGGGCCTCCTCATGTCTGAAGTACCACCGGCCGTGGGCCGGCGGCGCTTATGTTTGCGGATTGAGTGTAAGCATTGCAGAGTCTATCAGCATATTCTAGCACAATCGCGCGTCAATATGAGAAAGCCCTTCCGCACAGCTAGGGCTTCTCAAAAGCCAGGGATTCGCCGCTTGTCCCCCAAAAAGCAANCCCCCCCCCCCCCCCCCCCCCCCCCGGGGGGGGGGAGCAGAACAAAGACCCCCCCCCGACGGTGGCCTCGCCGCCCGGCGTCTTTTGTTTCCTCTC
>DIAV01000084.1 GCA_002415895.1 Anaerolineales bacterium UBA5069
TACTGGATGTTTCCGCGCTTTAGCAAAGAACAGCCGCGCGGGGACAATCGCCTGGCGTGGGCGACCTATGTGCTCATCAACGCGGGGCTGCTATTGCGCGCCGTGGCCGAGCCGCAGCTTGCACGCGCGCCCGTGGCGCTGTGGAGCGCGCTCGTGGCGGCAGCGGCGCTGCTGCAGTGGGGCGGCGGTATGGCTTTTGTTGCCAACACATGGTCGCGCGTGAAGGAGAAATAGCCACCTATGCCCCGCCTGAGTGTCTGGTTCGTGCGCGCGGCACTGCTGCACCTTGCCGTGGGCTTCACCTTCGGCGCGCTGCTGCTCTGGAACAAGGCGCTGCTGGCAGGCCCGCCGCGCGTCGCGTGGGCGCAGTTGGGCGCGTGGGTGTGGCAGCTGCTCCCTGCGCATATGGAACTGCTGCTTGTGGGGTGGACGGTGCAGCTTGCCCTGGGCGTGGCCTACTGGATTCTGCCGCGCTGGCAATCGCAGCGCGGCGATGTGCGCCCCGCGTGGGCGGCCTTTTTTCTGCTCAATACCGGTGTGCTGATTGTGGCCGTAGCGGCCTTTGCACCCGCCTTCACATGGGGGCCAACGGTGGGGCGTGCGCTGGAGGTGGCGGCCGCAGCGGCCTTTGCCCTGCACGCATGGCCGCGCGTTAAACCCTGGGTGGAAGGGGCAACCGGCTAGTCTGCTCCTTGCAGCAACAGCCTAACGCAACAGCCTGACGCAAAGGCCGAGCATGGAGCGGCGGTAGATGGTATCGGGGAATATCGCCAGGTCGGCGCGTGCGTGGTCCGCGAAGGCGTAGGCCTCGGCGCGTGCGGCATCGATAGCGGAGCCGCCGGCGGTGTCGGTGCGCAGTTCCTGCACAATCGAGTGCACCATCGCCTGCCATTCTGCGGCGTCGCCCATTTCGGCGCGTGTCTGAGCGCGCTCAATTTCGGCCACAAATGCGGCCTCATTGGGGCGGTTGCGCAGGTAGTGGAAGAAGGGCAACGTCAGCGTGCCCTGCAGCAGGTCGCTCCCTGCCGGCTTGCCAAGCGTGCTCTCATCGCTGGTGAAATCCAGAATATCGTCCACAATCTGGAAGGCCATGCCCAGGTGGTAGCCATAGCTGCGCAGGGCGTTGATGCCTTCCTCGGGCTGCTCTGAAAGCAGTGCTGCGCCTTCCGTGGCGGCGCAGAAGAGGCTTGCCGTCTTGGCATAAATACGCTGGTAGTAGCTTTCGCGCGGCTGGTCAAAGCGAAAGCGGTCCAGCAATTGGCGCAACTCGCCGTCGACAATCACGCGCAGCGTGTCGGCAAAGGCACGAATCACGCGCACACTACCCGTTTCGGCGGAAAGCTGCGCGGCGCTGCCAAACATGTAGTTGCCTGCAAGCACGGTGGAGCCACCGCTCCACGTGGCGTTGAGTGTGGGCGCGCCGCGCCGCAAAAGCGCGCCGTCAATCACATCGTCGTGTACAAGCGTGGAGGTGTGGAGCATCTCCACCGAGGCGGCGAGCGCAATGACACGCCCATAGTCAGGTGTACCCTGGAGTGTGCCCCGCGCTGGATTCATTTCTGCCGCCAACAGCGCCAGCGCCGGACGCAGCCGTTTGCCGCCGCTGCCAATGAGTGTGAGAAATGCATTGGAGAGGGGCGCAAAGAGTGACGCGCCGTTGTGCGTCGCGTTGTGCGTCGCGTTGTGCGCGGGGTGCTGGCCGGCGTTGTCTGCGCTGCGCAGGCGCGTCTCAACGCGCTCCAGGCCCGAGCGCACGGGCTCCAGCAGATCGGCGGCGCGCACGACCTGCTTTGGGGATTGGCTTTGGTTGTGGCGTGGCGGCTTGCTCCCGTTGAGTGCAATGCCATTGCGCGCGCCCTCTGCTGCCATCTTGTCCGCCGTTCGATCAATCACCTGCTGCGCAGCAGGCGCAGACACATTCTCGGACTGGGTATCTGTCATATGCGCCACTGCGCCATGGGCCGAAACGCAGTCGGCCAGAGGGTCTGTTGCAACGCGTGCGCCTTCCATGCCAACCACACCGGCAAAAGCAACCGCATCAACCATTGCCACCTGTGCGTTTGTCATCTCAGGCTGCGATTGGTGCAGCGTTTCTGCTGGTGCTCTCATGTACGGTGTCACGCGCGCGTCGTTTCTCCGAATCAGGTTGACCAAGCTGCAGGTCCGCGGCCTGCAAAGCGTAAAAGGTTGCGGCGACTGCGGTGGTCGCGGCGACCACCTCTGCTTCGGGCAGCGCATACAACTGCCCCAGTGCTCCGCAAACCAAAGCAACGTAGGCGGGCTCATTGCGCTTGCCGCGGTGGGGATGAGGCGTCAGGTATGGCGCATCTGTTTCCAGCATCAAGCGATCAAGGCGCAATACGGGGACCAGTGCCTGCAGCGCATGGGCATTGCGGAAGGTTACGGGGCCACCCAGCCCCAGCACAAAACCCCAACCATACGCTTCTTCAGCCAGCGCGGCATCGCCCGAATACGCATGCAGAACTCCGGCATAGGGGCGGCGCGCCAGGGCCGAGGTGCGGAAGTGCGTGCCTGCCACCCACGCCCGCAGCGTTGCCGCCACGGCATCATTCGCGTCGCGGCTGTGAATGATCACGGGCAGTCCAAGCTCAGCCGCAAGCGCCAGTTGCGCCTCAAAGGCCGCCTGCTGCCGCGCAGGTGGCACGTCCTTCCAGTAATAATCAAGGCCGATTTCGCCGATGGCCACAACGCCCTGCTCTGACGCCAGCGTGCGCAGGCTGTCAATATCGGCCTGCGCGAATTCCCCGCTGCTGGTGGGGTGAATGCCCACCGCCGCAAAGACGCCGGGCACGCGCCGCGCCAGGGCAATTGCCGAGCGGCTATGCGCAAGGTCAATACCGGGGTTTACAAGGGCGCGCACACCCGCCGTCACGGCCCGCGCGATAACATCCTCGCGATCTCCGTCAAAGAGATCCAAATCGAGGTGGCAGTGGCTGTCCACAAGCTGCGGCAGCTCTGCATTCTCTGGATTTTGGCCCATTCGCTCGTTTGCCAAGCGCTTCATCCCCTGCCCGCCAGCCGCACCACGCCACGCCACGCCACGCGCAGTTACTATACAATCACTACGCAGAGACCGTGCGCCAACCGCAACTTCATTTGTTCATTTTATCACACAGTCTGGCGCGCTCTCCGTAGTTCAGATTCCCGCAAGCCTTTTTCCATCTTCAAGAATAGCCTGCACGGCGGCGCCGTCGGTGGTTTCAGTATAGACGCGAATCAGTGGCTCGGTGCCTGAGAAGCGCACGAGCAGCCAGCCGCCATCATCCATCACAAATTTGTAGCCGTCAGTTGTCACCAGTTCGGTCACGGCATGGCCACCCAGGGTCAGCCCTGTAATGTCCAGCGTATCAAGGCGCTTCCTTGCATCCAGCTTCATCTGGTTGTCGGTGAGACGGGTGTCAATGCGGTCGTAGAAGTGCTCGCCCACCTTGTCGAAGAGCAGCGCCAGCAGCTCCGTGGGTTTCTTGCCTGTGCGCACCATGAAATCGAGCAGGTAGAGATTGGCGAGGATGCCGTCGCGCTCGGGCACGTGGCCGTGAAAGGCGTAGCCCCCGCTCTCTTCGCCACCAATGAGGGCGTCGTGCTGCATCATGGCGGGGGCCACGTACTTGAAGCCCACCCCTGTATTGATCACAGGCACGCCGTAAATTTTGCCCAGCTTGTCGAGCATGGAGGTGGTGCTCAGCGTTTTGACAATCGCGCCGCGTTGGCCGCGCACCTCCAGGAAGTAGTAGGCCAGCAGCCCGAAGACGCGCAACTGGTCTACAAATTCGCCGTTTTCATCGCCAAAGCCGCAGCGGTCGGCATCACCGTCAAGGATGCATACGCAGTTTGCCCCCGCCGCACGCCCTGCGGCCAGCCCTGCATCCACATTGGGCGGAATCGGCTCGGGGCGCGACATCTCGGGAAAGATGGGGTTGCGTTCGGCATGGATGTTGATCACCTGTGTTGCGCCGCCCTCAAGCAGACCGCTCAGCCAGCCCGCGCCGTTGCCCCACATATTGTCAATCAGCACAGTAAGCCCGGCATCGCGAATCGGCTGGATGTCGATCAATTGCTGGATATGCGCCAGGTAGGCGGGGCGCGCGTCCCAGTACTCCACGCTGCCGTCGGCCAGCGCCTGCTTGAGCGCTACGCGCTGAATAGCCCCATCATCACCCGCAGCCGGAATCAG
>DIAV01000219.1 GCA_002415895.1 Anaerolineales bacterium UBA5069
CCGCGCCTTTGCGTTGAGATGTTGTCTGTGGGTGTCATACAGGCATTCTTCTACGTGAGCGGGCGCAGGGCCACGGTGATCTCGCTGCGGTTGTGGAAGAGCTGGCGCGCCCCGACAATTGTGTAGGCGCGACGCAGTGTGTCGAGCGCTGCATCCACCCGTGCGCGCGTAGCTGCGGGCGACTCGCCCTCGGGCAGCTTGATGGTCATAATCGCGACGCCGTGGCGATAGAGGCGTGTGGCGAAGCTGGTCATAATGCGCGCCGAGTCGGCGGCATCCATGCGCATATCATTGACGATAATGTCAAAGCGATCCGGTTCCTCGCGCAAAAACTCCTGCGCCGTCATCACGCGATGACGAATGGACTTTTCGCCGTCCAGGCGCGGGTCAAGCGAACCGGGGTCTACGGCAGTCACGTATTGGTCAAGCTGGCGCAGGATGCGCGTCCAGCCACCAGGCGCTGCGCCCAAATCCAGCGCGGTGCCGCGCTCGGGCAGTGTAATGCCAAAGAGTTCAATTGCCTCGAGCAGCTTGAATTCGGAACGGCTGATGCGCCCTTCTTCGCGTGCAAAGCGGCGCATGCCACCCGCCCAGTCGGATAGATTTTCCTTTGCTGTGGAGACGCCCCAGAGTGCGTAGCTGTTGCTGCGTGCGTCATGGTCACTGCGCGGCACAATCCCCATGCGGCGCGCGTCGGCAATCCAGCCATCGGGCACCTGCGCGCAGACACCGGAGACGATCTGTGCTGGGGCGCGCACGTCGAGCGTGGCGCCCGTGGCCGTCGCCACCATGGTTGAGAGCGCATTGTTGACATCAAAGGGCTTGAAGGGGGCATCATACAGGACGCGCGTTTGCACCGAGAAGGGTAGCGCTGCATTCACCTGATCAAGCAGGAAAGAGGGCTGGGTGAGCAGGACTTCGGCCATCCATGCAGGGTCTTCACTCGTGTCGGCAAGGGGCAACGCAGCTTGCACAGGTGCGACATGGCGCACAAAGATAGGGGGCGCTGCGGCCCACGTTGCGGCAAGGCCGGCAAAGTCCATCGTGCTTGCCACCAGCCAAACGCCGGGGGCAAGCTCATATTCGGCGCTGGGGGTCACGGCCGCGGCAACTTCAAGCCGAGCGAGTTCGACTGAATCGGGGTCACTTGTCCAGATAAAAGCGTGACGTTGCGTGTGTTTTGATGGATTGCCCGCAGTCTGTTCATCCGCCATTGTGTGGCTCCTGGTGGGTGTGGGGTGTGGCGCCAGTGCCGAGGGCGTGGCGAATTGCGGCAGCCAGGGCGCGGGCGCGCTGTGGCGCATCACCCACATGGCCTGAGGCGTCGAGCAGGGCAGGCAGATGATCGGCGGGTACGAACGCGGTGATGCGGGCGTCGGCCGCAAGCAGTTGGGCAAGGGGATTGGGCGCGCCGGCTTGCAGGGCAGCCCACGCGGCAAGGCTTTGCTCGCGAATGACCTCGTGCATCTGCTGGCGGTCGGCTCCGGCCTTGACGGCGGCCATGAGCACGCGCTCGGTGGCGGCAAAGAGGCCGTAGTCGTGCAGGTTGTGCGCCGTGGGTCCGGGCCAGATGCGCAGCCCGCTGATGAGTGCTTCGCTGCGGTGCAGAACTTCGTCCGCAAGTAAAAAAGCTTCGGGTAGGAGCAGGCGGCGGTTGGCCGAATCGTCCAAAGTGCGCTCGAGAATGCTCAATGCCGCGTTGTCCCAAGCCGTGCGCGGCATCGCAGCCAGCAGGCGCGTCAGGCTGTTAATGTTCTCGGCGCTGATCGGGTTGCGCTTGAATGGCATCGCGCTTGAGCCCACCTGTTTGGTGCCGAAAGGCTCGCTCCACTCGCCAAAGGGGGGGCTTTGCAGAATGCGCAGGTCCAGTGCGAATTTGTGCAGGCTGGCGCCCAGTCCGGCCAATGCATTGACCACCAGCCAATCCTGTTTGCGCGGGTAGGTTTGCGTGGCGACAGGAAACGCTTCAATGCCAAGTTGTGCCATCACGCGCGCTTCGAGCGCTGCCGGCGTCCAGCCCGTGCCTTCGAGCAAGTCCGCATAGCTGGCGCTTGTGCCCACGGCCCCCTTGATCCCTTTGCCGCGCAGCGAGGCGCGCACACGCGCAAGCTCGGCGTAGTCACCCAGCAAATCCTGGCCGTATTGGGCAAAGCGATAGCCGATGGTCGTTGGCTCGGCAGGCTGAATGTGCGTGAAGGCAATGGCAGGTGTGGCGGCTTCGGCGTCTATGCGTGTGGCAAGACTTGTGAGCACGGAAGCCAGTTGCGCCTGGATTAAGTCAAGCGCCTCACCAATGCGCAGTGCGTCCACATTATCGAGCGCATCCATAGAGGTGGCGCCAAGGTGGATGATCGGCCCGCCGATTGGACACTGTTCGGCAAAGGTGCGAATCTCGGCCATGAGGTCGTGGCGAATCTCGCGCTCAATTTCCTCT
The DNA here is from genome assembly GCA_002415895.1 of Anaerolineales bacterium UBA5069. GTDB lineage: Bacteria > Chloroflexota > Anaerolineae > Caldilineales > Caldilineaceae > UBA5069. The sequence goes on from DIAV01000219.1 coordinate 2,435, forward strand.
GCACGGGCGACATCTACACGCGCCTGGTTGGCGCGCAGGTCGGCCACCTGCTCGGCAGTGACAAGTCCGGCCTCGTGCTGCGCCTGCGCCAGCGCCACCCAGAAGCTGCGCAGAAGCAGGCGCTTGTGCGTCTCGCTCCACACACGGCGCATGGCATTGCTGCCGTAACGCCAGGTGAGCGGCGAGATATAGGTGTCGTGATCAAAGCGTGGCGCTGCGGGCTGCACAGTCATTGAGAAGTATCCAGGATGTAAAGCGCGCTGTAACTGGATCGCGCCTGCCGTGATCCTACCACGCTGCGCCGCCACGCGAAAGCCGGCGGGCACCCGACAGTCATGCTGAAATGATTCGGGCGCAAAAACGACATAGCACCTTTGTGACTTTGCTTCGCCATGTATTTGAACCCCTCACGCGTTGACACTCGCCAAGCGGCGATGCTATACTCGCTCGGCTTTGTCCCCGACTCAAACGGCGCCTATGCGCTCTTCATGAATGTCCTACGGAGAACCCCATGAAACGACGTTTGCTGATTATGCCTGCCATTCTTGTCCTGGCCGGCTGCGCCGCGCCCGTTGCCGCACCTGCGGGCGACGCCAGCGCGCCCGCCCCTGCCGCAACGGCTGTGATCCGGCTTGCCGAAAGCCCGTGGTCGGCTTCGGAACTGAATGTCGCGGTTGCCAAAATCCTGCTCGAAGAGCAGCTGGGCTACACGGTTGAGGTCACGAGTATTGACGAAAACGCGCAGTGGCCCGCGCTTGCCCAGGGCGATCTGGATGCGAGCCTCGAGGTATGGCCGTCGGGTCATGCCGAGAACATAGCCGAGTACATTGACACGCAGGGCCTTGTGGAGAATGGCGGCCCGCTGGGTGTTGTGGGCAAAATTGGCTGGTACACGCCCAGCTACATGGTGGAGAAATATCCCGAGCTTGCCACATGGGAGGGTTTCCAGAAGCCCGAGACGGCGGCGCTCTATGCGACGGCGGAAACGGGCGCCAAGGGGCAGTTCCTTGCCGGTGACCCTTCGTGGGTGCAGTTTGACGATCAGATCATGCAGAACCTGGGCATTGACTTTCAGATTGTCCATGCCGGTTCGGAAGATGCCATTCTCGCCGCGCTCAACAGCGCCACCAGCCGTGAGGATCCGCTGCTCTTCTACTTCTGGACGCCCCACTCGGTGCATGCCAAATATGATCTGACCGCGGTGGCACTGCCGCCCTACAGCGCAGAGTGTTACGCCAAGGCAGGCGATGGCGGCGTGGACTGTGACTATCCCAGCGATGAATTGTTCAAGATCTTCAGGAAAGGGCTGCAGGCCGACGCACCTGCAGCGTACACCTTGCTGAAGAACATGAGCTATACAACCGAGGATCAAATCCAGATGATCGCGGCTGTGGAATTGGATGGCAAGTCTATTGAGGACGCCGCGCGCGGCTGGCTGGATGCCAACACGGCAACGTGGCAGGCCTGGCTGCCGTAGCGGTATTGCGCTTGCCATTGAATTGCAGCAGGTTTGCAAACGAAGCGAGACTTCCTGAATCGGAAGCCTCGCTTCGTTTCGATCATGGCAGGGTGGCATGGCAGGGT
>DIAV01000010.1 GCA_002415895.1 Anaerolineales bacterium UBA5069
ACATTGAGGCTCCCGGGGTCAATGGCCAGCAGCACATCGGCCAGGCGGCGGTCGCCGCGGCTGAGCACAGCCTGCACCTCGGCCCAATCGGGCGAATCGGCGCGTACATCCACACCGTGACGGGCCAGCGCCTTGTGAATCGTGCGCTGCCTGCCGCGCAATGTATCCGCCGCCGTCATCCCTTCCCACTGGAAGGGCGTATGCGCCTTGGGCACAAAAGGGGTCGCGTTGATGGCAATACGCCGCTTGAAGCGCGCGCGTGCCTCGAGCGTAAAATCAATCAACGCTTGAATATCGTCATCGGTCTCGGTCGGGTGCCCCACCATGAAGTAGAGCTTGAGCTGCGGGAAGTTCAGCTCCTGGGCCAGCGCCACGGCGCGCATCATCTGCTCTTCGGTCTGCGTCTTGTTGATGACGTTGCGCAGCCGCTGGCTACCTGCCTCGGGCGCGACAGTCAGATTCTGCGCGCCGCTCTCGGCCATGCCGCGAATGAGGGGCACGCTGATGGGATCCATGCGCATGGAGGAGGCGGAAATGCTCAGCCCCAGCGCGCGCAGCCCCACAGCCAGCTCATCAATCTGTGTGTGATCGCTCACGGCTGCGGAGACAAGGCCCACTTTGCGCACACCCCGTCGCGCCGCCGCTTCCGCCGACGCCAACAGGTAATCCAGCGGCTGCTCGCGCGCCGGACGATAGACGTAGCCCGCCAAGCAAAAGCGGCAACCGCGCCCGCAGCCACGCGCAATCTCCATGAGGTGCATGGAGGAAAACTCGGTGTCGGGCGTATAGAGCGTGCTCGACGTGGCGAAATCGGGCAGATTGCGCACCCACAGGCGCTTGACCTGCCTGAAGTGCGGGTGCGTGCGGTTGGAGGGGCGCAGCGACGGCACATACCAGCCCGGCGTGTCGGCCAGCGTGACAAGCAGCGCGGCATGGTCATCCAGCCCCTCGCGGCAGAGGTCGATGAACGCGGGCAGCGCCGCTTCGGCCTCACCAATCAGAATCGCGTCAAAGAAAGGGGCCATAGGCTCAGGGTTCATCGTCACCCCCGGCCCGCCGGCAATCAGCAGCGGCCACGGCGAGCCGTCCCATTGCGTGGATTCGGCGCGGTCCGCGGCCAGTGGTGGTATACCGGCGTGGCGCAGCAGTTCCACCACGTTGAAGTAGTCCATCTCCCACGAAATGGTAAAGGCCCACAGGGAGAAGTTGGAGAGCGGCGCGCCGCTCTCCAGCGAGCCCAGCGCTTTGCCGCTTTGCGCCGCCCCCTTCTCCCAAAAGACGCGCTCGCAAACCACATCGTCGCTTGCATTGAATGCGGCATAGAGGAGGTGCAGCGCGAGGCTGCTCATACCCACGTAGTAACTGTTGGGCATGGTGAGCGCGACAGGCAGGCGGCCACCCCAATCTTTGTAGATGGCGCCCTCTTCGTTGAGTTGCGTATCGGTGTGTCGCGTGGTGGGGCGCGCTCCATGCGAGCGTGTTGTACGCGCAGCATTACGGTTCTTTGCCATAGACGAGCATTCTACCACGTCAGCGCAAGCGCTGTTGCAGCGCGGCTTCCCAAACCGAGGCGTTCGCATGCCACCTTCGATTCTGCCATCATTTGATGTAAACTGGAGTTATCACCCATTCAAGCCAGCCACCACACAACCATCATGCCCGCACTCCGCCTCTACACCATTGGCCATAGCAATATGGCTGCCGAGCAGTTCATCAAGCTGCTCCAGCGCTACGGAATCGCAACACTGATCGACGTGCGCACGTCGCCCTACAGTCACTACAATCCGCAATTCAATCGCGAGGCGCTGACGCAGAGCCTGGCAGAACAGCAAATTGAATATGTGTATTGCGGAGATGCATTGGGCGGTCGCCCCAGTGATGCCTCCTGTTACAAGCGTGGCACGCTGCCCATGCCGGAAAGCGACTACCTGCACGAGGTGGATTATCGAGAAATAATGACGCGCGCATGGTTTACCAAAGGCATAGCGCGCGTGCTGGACTATTGTGCACAGCAACCGACCGCCGTGTTTTGCAGTGAAGCCAAGCCCGAAGAGTGCCATCGCCACCACCTGATTTCTGTGCATCTGCTCGAAACGCACCCGGAGTGCGAAGTCCTGCACATTCTCTCCACAGGGCAGGCAATCAAGGCCAACCACATTCACTTGTCCGTAGACGGTATCCCGCCGGAGCAACTGGGATTTGCATTCTAGCCACCGCAACCTGCGGAATCGTGACAAACACATGGAGATTTACACCATTGGCTTCACCCAGAAGAGCGCTGAAACGTTCTTCACGCTGTTGGCCGACCACGAAATTACCCTGCTCGCCGACATTCGTCTGCGCCCAGGCGGGCAACTGAGCGGCTTCAGCAAGGGCAGCGACCTTGCATTCTTTCTCGACCGGCTCTGCAATGGCTGCCGTTATCTGCACATGCCCTTGCTCGCGCCCACCAAGGACATCCTTGACGGCTACCGGCGCGATGAAGACTGGGCGCGCTACGAGCGGCGCTTCCGCGGCCTCCTGGACGAGCGCAAGATCCCGCAGGCGCTTGACAAAGCGCTCTTCGCCAACAACCGCGTCTGCATGCTCTGCAGCGAAGCAACGCCCGATCAATGTCATCGGCGGCTGGTGGCCGAGCGCCTCGCCCGTGCATGGGAGGCCAAGGTGGTGCACTTGTGATCAAGCGGGTACGCATTACGGATCTCACGCGCATGAGTCCACCGCGCGTGTGCATTGCCGGCTATGACGAAGACAACATCTGCGTGCGCCCCGTCCTGCGCTATGAGCAGATCGTCGAGGATGACCTCAACACAGCGACAGGCCTGATTACCCCCTTTGCCGAAGTCGAGTACGACCTCACGCCGGCCCCCGGTGCCGCACCCCATGTTGAAGACCAGGTTTACGCGCCCCAAAGCGTGAAGTGGGTTCGCGCGCTCAGCGAGCATGAGCGCTACAATCTTTTGCGCGCAACCGCCCTGCCGCGCGTCGAGGAGGCGTTTGGCGCGCCATTGGTCAATATTGGCGGCTACTTTGTGCGCATGGGCAGCGGTCTGCGATCACTTGTTACAATTCACCTGCGCCATGCGCCTACAGTGCAGTTGCTGGAGCAAAGTGGACACACAAAGTGGCGGCTCACGTTTCGCGACAGCGCCAATCACGAGTACAACCTGCCCATCACGGATCTCACCTGGCACTACTTTGCTGCCGTGCAGCGCCAATACGGTGGCAACGATTGCAAAGCGCTTGAAGGGCGCCTCAACCGCCTGCTTGTGCAATCCGACCACTTTTTGCGGCTGGGCTTAACGCGTGAATTCCCGTCCGGAAGCCACCAATGCTGGCTGCAAGTGAACGGCATCTACACCTTCCCCGATTACCTCGACGGATATACCTTTGCCGAATACCGCGCGGGGCTCGCGGCGCAGGCCCCAACGACCTGACGCGCGTGCTCGGCCTGTCCAGGCGAATATCCCTTGCACCCCTCTGCGCCCGCCGCTATAATGCGGCCAGTTCCTGAATCCCCCCATTCCCATCCAGTACACCACCGGAAAGAACACCTCAATGGCTATACGCAAATTGCGCTGGGCGCTCATGTCCACTGCCAACATCAACCAGGCGGTGATCAAGCCGCTCAAAAAGGCCGCGCGCAGTGAACTTGTCGGCGTGGCCAGCCGCGATGGCGACCGCGCCGCCGCCTATGCGCAGGAGTGGGGGCTGGCGCGCACCTGGTCCAGCTATGAAGAGCTGCTTGCAGACCCCGACATCGACGTCATCTACAACCCGCTGCCCAACTCCATGCACGCGGGCTGGTCGGTGCTGGCGGCGCAGGCGGGCAAACACGTGCTGTGCGAAAAGCCGCTCGCCGTCCACATGGAAGAGATGGACGCGCTTCAGCGCGCCGCGCAGGAGAACAACGTCACAATCTTCGAAGCATTCATGTATTTGCATCACCCACAAACCCGCGCTTTGCTCAAGATGCTCAACGAAGGGCGCATTGGCAACCTGCAAACCATCCATTCATGGTTCAACTTCTACCTGCCTGCAACCGACAGCGCCAACGTACGCATGCAGCCGGGATTAACAGGCGGCAGCAACTGGGACGTGGGTGTTTACCCCAATTCCATGGCCATTGTCATGTCCGGGGGCAAGGCGCCCGAGGCCGTATGGGCGCAGTCGGTGATTGGCGAAACCGGCGTTGATGTGGCCATGCGCGCCCAATTGCGCTTCCCGCATGATGTGACGGCGCAGTTGAGTTGCGGCTTCCGCACGCCCTTTGTGGAGGGGGCGTGGTTCGAGGGTGATGAGGGTTCGCTCTACGTAAAAGAGCCGTGGAAGCCGGGGCACACGGGCAACCCCAGCACGGTTGTCTTTACCGACATCAATGATCAGACCGAGGAAATTGTCTTTCCGCCCATGGACCCCTACGATTACGAAGTGGCGGCCATGGAAGCATGTGTGCTTGACGGCGCAGAGCCGATTGTGCCGCTTGCGCTCAGCCGCGAGTTTCTGCGCACCATCCTCGCGATGTACCGCTCCGCCGCAAGCGGCGCGGTGGAACAACCGTAACCCATTGAGCACAACAACTTTGCGGCGCAGCACAGGGCCACGGGCATCTTTGCGAAAGGCTAGAGCATGATGATTACCCACATTGCCATTGTTTCCCTGCCCGTGAGTGACCAAACGCGGGCGCTTGACTTCTACCGTGATGTGCTTGGCTTTGAGGTCGTACGCGACAATCCCTTCATGCCCACTGGTGCACGCTGGATTGAGGTGCGCCCATTCGGCGCGCGCACATCATTTACCCTTGTTACATGGTTTGAAACGATGATGCCCGGCAGCATGACCGGGACTGTACTCGAAGTGAACGACCTTGACGCCACCTACGCTGAATTGCAGGCGCGTGGTTTGGCCCTCTCCGCAATCGATGACGCGCCCTGGGGCCGCTACGCCACCTTCACCGACCCCGACGGCAACGGTTTTGTGCTGCAGCATAGCCGCATGCCCTGAGACAACGGCCCTGAAAGCACGCTGCACTTGAGCAACACAACAAACAGAAAGGGGTGCCAGCGCACATGCGCCGACACCCCTTTTTACTTCCGCAAAGAGCGTGTTACACGCGTTGCGCCAATCCCACCATACCCTCGCTTACCTGCCAGAGACGGCGCGCCGCCTCCATATCCTGCGCGGCCGCCGACGGTGTCACCGGCTTGCACTTCACGAAGTAAAGACCTGTTACCCCTTCAACTTCGGGGGATGTTGCCAGGTAGAGTGTCGTCTGCGCACCCTGCTCAGGCGTAATCGCCGTCATGCCTTGCATCCAGCCGACAAGCGTAGTCATGACACTCTCGCCAGAGCGCCCAAAACGCGATGCGACAAAACCCGGGTGCAATGCATTGGATGTCACACCTGTACCTTCCAGCCGCTGCGCCAGCTCTTTGGCAAAGAGGATATTGGCGAGCTTGGATTGCCCATAGGTGCGCCAGCCCACCACCTGATTCCTGTGCTCAAGGTCGGCAAAGTTGATCTTGCCAAAGCTGTGCGCGCCGGAGGAGACGCTGACGATACGGCTCGGCGCGCTGGCCTTGAGCACATCCAGCAGCAAATCCGTCAGCAGGAAGTAGGCCATGTGGTTCAGCGCCCACGTCATTTCAATGCCATCCACGCTCTCGGCCCGCTTGTAGAAGATGCCGCCGGCGTTGTTTACAAGCACATCCAGCCGCCGGTGGTTGCGCTTGAAGGTCTCTGCAACGGCGTGAATGTCTCTCTGCGACGAGAGATCAGCCACAATAAACTCAACAGCCGGGTTGACGGCCAGTGCGCGGATTTCTTTTTCCACGGCGGCGCACTTTTCAGGATTGCGCCCCACGCCCACCACGGTTGCGCCACGCCGCGCCAACTCCAGCGCCGTCACCTTGCCAATGCCGTCCGTCGCGCCCGTTACGAGCATGACCTTGCCCGATAGATCGGTCGGCATAAGCCCTTTTAGCGCTGCCTGTGTAGCATCCATCGGGCGGCTGCCATTCTGTTGAGCCATCATGATTATCCTTGCTGCATTTGTGGCGAGCCCGCAATCGCGGCACGCTTAGACGGAGAGATGGACGCATTGCGCCATCTTCGCAACCAGATACGTGCGTCCAGCATAGCAGCACTTTGTGAGTTCAACCATAAGCCAGCATCAAATTTTGATGAGAAATGATGACTCAAGTTACGCAGCAAAACGATNNCATGTTTTTTCCGTTGTTACCGCTTTTCCGCGTACACGTCGCTTCACTGCGTAACATGAGACAATTACGTATACAGTGCCGCCACTTGGGGGCGCAAGACCGTGGTGTTCGGTCTGTTTTGGGCAGAGCGCCGCCGCTGTGCTAAACTCCCGCGTTGTAATGAATCTCATTGAACTCCTGCGCTCGCCCATTGGGCCATCGCTAACGCTTACATGCGGCGCCCTGCTGGTTGCTCTGATCGGGCGCTGGGTGCGCCGGCCCGTGATACTCACTGGGTTGGCGCTTATTTTTGTTGGTATCGCCGGCATTATTTGGGTGGACCTGCGTCTACAGCCCGACCTGCCTGTATACAGCCGCTCGTGGCAGCCGCTCTTCCAGGCCGGTGCAAACCTTGAGTGGGTGGGCGATGGCTGGAACTGGTACGTTGCCGGGCTCATGCTGTTGCTGGGCGGCCTCGGCATTCTCCTCGACATTGGCGAAGACGAGCGCACACCCCATCAGCACAGTATCAACGTAGCCGTCAATCTGGCGATTACTGCCGCGGCCGTGCTCTTTGTGAGCAGCGGCAACCTCCTGACAGTCGTCTTCACCTGGGTGCTGCTGGACATCGCCATTCTGGTGCGTGGCGTTGCACGTCCGGGCGTGCTCTCCACAACAGGCCAAACCGAACGCTGGTATTCACAGACGCGCGGGCTCAGCCTGCTGGGCGCTGTGCTGCTCATGATTGCCCTCCTTCCCGCGGGACCCACAGGCCCAAGCCAGCCCCTCCAGGGAGGGCAGCTCCCCTATGAAACGCTGCTGCTGCTCATGGCCGCGGCGCTTCTGCGCGCAGGTGTCTATCCTTTCCATTTCTGGCTGCTGCCCGACAAAGGCGAAAACATCAACATTGCAGAGCGGTTGCTCGACCACGTTGCGCCCGTGCTTTCGGGCATGTGGCTTGTGGGCTGGGTGATCAGCCTGGGCGGCGCATCAATTCTGCAAAGCGCCGAGCTGACAACCTTCCTCACCTTCTCCATGTTGATCGCGGCCTTTGCGGCCTTTGTCACGCGCGATACGGTAAGCCATACCACCTTTGTCTTCGTGGCCGCCGCAGGTCAGTGCCTGCTCGCCGCTGCGCTCTTTTACAATCAAACCAACCCGGCGGCCATGCTTTGGCCGGCAACCACATTTGTGCTGGGCGGCTCGCTGTGGCTGGTGGGCCGCCAGATCTGGCAGGGGTGGGGCTGGCAGCTCCCCGTGAGCGTCGGTGCGCTCACCCTGGCCGGCGCACCCTTTACACCTGGTTTTCTCATGCAGCCTTCTTTCGCATCGCTGCTGGGCGGGGGCGTGCTGTCCTCTTTCTACTTCTTCATTTATGTCGTTGCCCAGGGCTTCCTGATTGCGGCGCTGCTGCGCAGTTGGGGACAAGGCGAGCAGCCGAGTTTGCAGCTTGCGCCAGGAGCAGCCTTGCGCGTTTTGGCCGGCGCAGTTGCCATTGCAATTCCCCTGGCATTGGCGGGCTTCCTGCCGGGCATCCTGAGCGCGATTGTCAATATTCCCGGCGCCATCCCCCCGCAACTGGGCACGCCGCCCAGCGTAGTCGCTGAGTTGCCTGTATGGATTCCGCTGCTGGCCTCGCTGGGGATTGGTCTCGCGCTGGTTTATATCACGCCCCAATTGCCTGTGCGCATACAGGATGTGCTGGGGCGTCTGGGCTCCGTGTTGCGGCTGGACTGGTTCTACCAGGGCACAAGCTGGAGCCTGGGCCAGATCTCATCGCGTTGGGGCGCCGGCTTCAGCGTCATTGAAGGCGCCGGCTATATGGGATGGATGCTGGCGTTTGTGCTGCTGGCATATTTGCTGATCGCATAGTGCGGGGCAACACAGTCATCGTAGAGTGTTGATTACTGGCCTGCATGGCGTGCAATCTCCAATTGATCAATTTTCTGTGCTTTCCCCATTCGGCAGAGACAAACAATGGGACCGCTCGCATTTTTTGAAACTGGAAATGGCGTACTCCTGCTCGGCGCACTAGCAGCGCTGATTGTGCTGCTGTGGGATTGGCGCGTCGGGCTGATCGTCCTCTTCATCGAGCAATTGGGTGTAGGCGCGCTGGCCGTGGGCGTGGAGAACGCACCCGTGCAAATGATGCTTGTGCAGACTTTCATCATCGGCCTGAGTTGCGCCATGCTGGCAACCTCAGGCATGCAGGTGCAATTGGGGCGTACGGGACGACAGAGCGGTGGCTGGTTCTTTCGCCTGCTTGTGCTGGGGCTGCTGGCCGCAGCGCTCATGTCGCTGGACCTGCGCTTTGTGCTGCCCAACGTTTCGCCCGCGATTACGCGCCTCTTTGGCTGGCTGGGGCTGATTACCCTTCTCATGCTGGGTTTGGGCGATCATGCCCTCTTCACGGCAGTCGCGCTGCTGCTCTGGAGCGTTCTCGGCTACGCCGTCGCCACCTTTTACGCACCGGTTGCCGAAGTCATGATTGTGATTGGGTTGGTGGAGCTTGCCATCGCATTTGCGTGCAGCTACTTGATTTTAGCCGAGCGGTTGCCGCAGATGGAGCGCGCGGCGCGCGCCCAGGCCGCCGCGCGCGCCGTTGAAATGCGTGCGTCTGCGTCCCAGTCTGTAGCCACGCTGCCCTCGGCCGCAAACCCCTCACCGTTGACGCGCAAAGCGCAGCGCGACGCGACACAACTGGTGGATGCCGTGCCCACAACATCAGCCGCGCCACCTGCGCCCGCAGCACCCGATACAGTACAAACCAGTAGCGCAACGCAACCGCCCACCTCCGCGCCCGACATCCTGCGGCCAAACCAGGGCGGCTCATGAACGGTGAACTCCTGCTGGCTGTCAACGCGCCGGCCATCCTTGTTGTCATCCTGATTCTCGCTGCTGCCATTACCTATGTCCTGCGCGACTGGGAGCGCTGGACTGCACTGAGCGCAGGCGTGATTACGGGGGTCTTCGCACTGCTGCTTTGGCGGCTGGACGTGGTGCAATTGGCAACAGGCGTTGTCAACGAAGGCACGCTGCTGACCACCAGCCAAACCGTAGAGCGCTTTGGCTTCACACTCCAACTGCATGCCACGGCGCTGCCTGCGATGGCGTTAATCTTTCTCATTGCCACCGTCGCGCTCCTGCTTGCAGCCCGCTTCCCACAGGGGCGCAGCTTCGTCCCCATGACGCTGGCGCTGCTTGCCGGTTACACCATTTGGTATCTCGTGACGGTTGCCCCCGTGGATGTGAGCCTGATCCTGCCGCTGGGGCTGATTATTCTCAGCGCGCTCTCTGCGGTGGCGCTACAGGCCGGTCGCCCTGTGCATGCTGCCGGCCCGCTGCGGTGGATGGTGGCCCCCGTGCTGGCCTTCCCACTCTTCATTGTGGCGCGCTACTATCTCGAGCTGGCGGCGCTCACGCCGGAGGACATTGCACCGCAGCGCACAGCAGCCGTGTTGCTCACCTTTGGCCTGCTTCTGCTCATGGCCCCTGTGCCGCTGCACAGCGTTGCGCCGGCCACAGCCGAAAGCGCACCGCCCCTGGCAACTGCGCTCTTTACGCTGCTCTACCAAATGGCGCTGATCTTTCTCATTTCGCGTGTCGTCATTCAATACCCGTTCATGGAAACGCTTGCGCCGCTCAACATCTGGTTTGCGTGGACGGGGCTGGTTACAGCCATCTGGGCGGGTGCGGCCGCGGTGGGGGCAAGCCAGCCCGGCCGCCTGTGGGGCTACCTCGCCCTGCACGATTGGGGCATTGTCATCCTGCTGCTCTCGGTGCCGGGGATTCGCACGTGGTCTTTGGTGGCCTTCCTCTTTGTGCTGCGCAGCGTGAGCATGCTCACCGCCGCCACGGGTTTGGCCGCGCTGGAGCACTATGTAGGCAGCGTTGATCCCGAAGATTTGCAGGGTGCGGGTGTGCGCCTGCCGTGGAACTCGGCCGCTTTCCTGCTGGGCGGGCTAGGGCTTGTAGGCTTCCCGTTGAGCGCGGGCTTCTCTGGCCATTGGGCCGCGCTCCAGATCATCGCGGCTTCCGACTGGCGCTCGGCCGTGGCTGTGCTCATTGCATCGAGCGCGGCGGTCTTTGCACTCATCCGCATGGCGCGCATTCTTTATGGGCCGCTCGCCAATCCCTATTTGCGGCGCGAGCAAACCTTTGGCGTGGTCATGGCGGTGGGCGTGCTGCTGCTCTCTGTGGGGCTGGCCGTTGCGCCGCAATTGCTCAATGTGCCTGTAAGCCGCGCCATTCTTGCCTTTGGATCGTAGCCGACAGAACAGCAACCTCACCCCCGGCCCCTCTCCATGCGGAGCTATGCATCTGTCTCTT
>DIAV01000373.1 GCA_002415895.1 Anaerolineales bacterium UBA5069
TGTCTGTGCCATCAATTGCGAACGAGCCGGCATCCGTGCCCGAGAGCACGCAAGCAAACGGCGCTGCAGGCGCTTCCGCATCGGTGACAACGAAGTTGCCCAGCGTTGCACCCGCCAACGCCTGTGCAAGCGTGAAGTCGAGCGGGCTGAAGGTGACAGCAGTCGGCGGCAGGTTGACGTCGGTAACCTGAATCGTCACGTTCTGTTCGACGATGCCGCCGCGGCCGTCATCTGCCTTGACGCAGTAGAGGAAGCTGTTCGGCAGAGTCTCATAGTCGAAGACGAAGTCTGTAACTACCTCGCCATTGACCACGTTGAACTTGCCGGCGTTAGTAAGATCACATGAAGCGCTTGCTGTTGCGCCTTCGCTGTAGGTCGGCGGCGTGTTGCCGTCCGAGTCGGTCACACCAAGTGCGCCGACAACTGTCCCCACAGGCTGCATTTCCGCAACCGTGCTCGGGGTTAGTGTCATTGCGGACGGTGTTTCGTTGAAGTCCAGCGTCACGGTGCCGGGCGTGCTGGTGCAGGCCACGTGGCTAATGCCATCGGCAGCGCCACACTGCAGGCGCGGGCCGAAGCTGACGACGGCAGGCAGGTCAGCAGTGTGCGCGCAGGCCGTCGCGTCGAAGTGAAGCATTGCCACGGTGCTGGCGGGCAATGCGGCCAGAGGAGAACCATCAGAGGCGACGGCGATTCCGGCTGTGCCCAAAGCAGCGTTATACGTCTCCTTGTATACGCTAAAGCCGCTCGGTGCGCCATCCACTGCACCCAAAGCCACACAGGGCGGGAAGTTGACGTCGATCCCGAGGCTGTAGACTGCGTTCGCTTCCGACAGCTTGACCGGCACGTCAAAGGTGAACGAACCGGCGGTGTTGAACTTCTCGGTGGAGCTATCGGTGTAGATGTCGGCCGCGGGATAGGTGAAGTCCACGGGCCAGAGCATCTTGGCGACTGTGCCGCCTGTGGAGCCAACCTCGATCACAGCAGCGTTGGCTGCCGCCTCAGTGGCGAAGAGCCACCACTGCTTCTCACCGTTGGCTGCGCGGAAGTTCGTCTTCGACCAGTCGTATCCCGGCACCGAGACATCCAGCACTGGCAGGTAGGCCGAACCGCTATAGTTGAGTTCCACGAAGATAGGCAGCAACTCACCAAAGGTGTTCGTGCCCAGGAAGCGAACGCCATTGGTGCCCGCACCCGGGAAAGATATGCCCTTGGAGCTGATATTCATGCCGCCCCAAATATTGCCGGACGTTGTGACGTTCTCAAACACGGCGTTGGCAACGTCTGTAAGTGCTACGCCATGGCCGCGTCTTGCGTTCGTTGCTTCAATGTTCTTGACGGAGAGGCTGTCCAGGCCGTTGAAGTCGAACTGCGTGCGCCGGAAATCGTTCACCTTAACGTCTTCGACCACTGCGCTCGATGTGTCGCCGGAAACCTTCAGGCCGTACGAGTCGCCGCTGGTCTCGGTTGCCAAGCCGTTCATCGTGAAGGACTTGAAGGTGAATGCGCCGCCGTTCGCATCAATACCGTATTTCGACGGTGTCACGGCATTGATGATCACGCCTGCGCGCGATTCGCCAATCAGCGAGAGGCTCTTGCCGGCAATCGTCAGGTTCTCGGCGTACGTGCCGTTCTTGACGAGGACAGTGTCGCCGGGTTGGGCGACGTCAATTGCGGCCTGGATCGTGCTTCCGATCCGGTAGACAGAGTCAAAATCCGAATATGCGAACAGACGCGGCTTGAAGGGTGACACGGATTCAAGGGTGATTACTGCCTTCTGGAACGTATTGCTGTTCCAGTAGGACTCCCAGGCGAAAGTACCTGTGTCAGTGCCGCGCAGGCGTATGTATTGATCGGCCGCCTGGAAAGTGTTTCCAGTAATGACGGCGCCGCCTACGGGATCCACAAACCAGCCGACGGCCGGGACGGTGCCGTTGAAGCTAATCTGTGGCCAGTACTGGCCGGCATCAGACTCAAACGCATTATTCAGGATCTGCCGATCACTTGCAGCGGTACAGGCGCCAGCCCCGCTTGAGATGTCAAGACTTGCGGCGAGCTTGAAGATGTTGCCGCTGATGGTGTATTTGTTGACATGGCATGTTGCGGGAGAACCTGCGACATAACGCCAGTCATTGATATAGACCGACCCGCCGCCCGGTACGTCAATCACCGAATCTGCAAGTGTAAAGTTCTCGCCGATCACTTCGATCGTCTTGTTGTCACCTGGAGCATTCGGGCCTACACGAACGCCATCAATGACGACGTTGTCACCCTGAACAAAAATGCCACTGGTGCCAAAGCTGTTGGTTGCATTGGTAAGAATGAACGGCGCGCTTGCATTCGAGCCAAGAATCTCTGCGCCGGCCGCGTCGACACCCTGGAGTTTGACGCCATTCTTGTCAATGAAGAGACCGAACTGGTAAGGGCCGGAATTGTTGAAAAGGAGACGACCGGCAGCGGTTTCGCTGTATGTACCCGGATAGACGAAGACTGTACCGCCGGCCTGCACAGCGTCAATCGCCGCCTGAATGGTCTTCTTGGGCTGCGTGAGCGTGCCCGACCACAGGTCGTTGCCGGTCGCGGGGCTGACGTAGCAAGCGGTCGTGCAAGCCGGCTCCATCATCTCGATCTCTGCAGCAGGCACATAGCCGCCCTGGCAACCTGTAGCGTTCGTGAAGACGCCAAGAGTCACCGCACAGAACTCCACAGGATCCGGATACTGCGAATAAACGAAGAATCCCAACGGGTCCACATCTGTACCGACCGTTGCTGCGGGAGAGAGGCCCACATTCAAGGAGTCGTAAGGCCCACCAACGCCAGTAGGCGAGTAGCCCCACGTTTGGGTATTGTAGCGAATGCTCCAGATGACCTCATCGGGCAGGACAATGCCTGGCGCGAAGTCAAACTTCACTGGGACGCTGTAGCCATTGTGGCACAGACCAGAAACCGAACTAAACCACTGACCGCCAGACCCGCACACGGGATCGGCGGACGGGCGGAATGGAATCTGGAAAGTCTGCAACTGAGAGGCAAGCAGCGCACCCGCCTGCGGCGTGGCAGTGGAATGGTCTACTGCGTAGACCATGATTTCGAGTGGTTGTGCGAAGGCTGCCCCCGGTGTTGTTGTGCACGTGGCGGCAGTCCCATTTTCACAAGCCCAATTTACCATATTAACTGAAATTGATTTCAGATTGCGGCTTGTGCTCGGTGCAAACTGCACGTGATCCCCCAACTCTCTCAGGGAATACGCTTGGAATCCATAACTCACCTGGCTTGGCGGCACCGGATTCGGAATGCTGTCATAAACAGTCTGCGCCATGGCGGGCGCCGAGAACGCGCAGAGCGCCACAAACACCGCAACGAGCGCAGCGGACGCAAAGAGGAAGCGACGCAAGCCGGAAGACTCTACGTGCAACATAGGGGATATATCCTTTTCTGGTGAGTGGTTCTACAACCTGAATAGCAAACTTCACATGGTCCGGGACGACCGATGTGCTCGGGGGATGCCGAGACGCATCTTTGCGCTTGGGGTGCAATTGCAGGTGACTGGCTGGTGGTGCGCCTCCGTGGTTTCCTGGGGGGGAACCGTTGCAAAGGATCGCTGTACGACAGACGACGAACGGCGGGTGCGCTGCTCTATGTGATTGAAGGCTGCGTTGCGGCCACAAACGAGATGCAGCGTCGAACGCAGCGAAAGTACAAAAGAAAGGGCAGCCATGAGGTGCACTCCCCCAGGGCCGCCCTGCTTTGCGAGTATCGGGGGATCGACTCGCACAGTGACACTAACACGGGCCAATGACGGGACATAGGGACATTTGTCCCTAAATTCTCGGGATGTCCCAAAATTTGCAAAAACTGCAAAAACGCAAGGCATTTATAAGCGGTTTATACGGCAATGTGCGGCCAGGTGCGGCGCATGGCCCGCCAACCCCATGCAGCGCGCGGCCAATTTGCGTTTGCGCCCTCCCTTCCCTATGATCCTTCACCATGCGCAACCATTCGCTTTCCTGCTTCAAGTTCGCAGTTCCATAAATCCCATGAACAACCGTCGACTTTTCGCCGCCACCTACGGCCACCTCTCCATTGACCTCGTCAACGCCTCGGTGGCCATGATCCTCACCGCCTCGGCTGCGCGCTTTGATCTGAGCATTAGCCAGATTGGCTTTGGCGCGCTTGTCTACCAGTTGGCCGCCGCCATGAGCCAGCCCCTCTTCGGCAGCCTCACCGACAACCTACGCGGGCGCTGGGTGGGAGCCACCGGCCTGCTGTGGACGCTGCTGCTCTATACGCTGGCTTCCTTTATGCCCACCTACAGCCTCTTCATCGGCGTGCTGATGGTGGGCGGCCTGGGCAGCGGCGCCTTCCATGCCGCCGGGCTGCTGAATGCGTCCAGCTCGGGCGGCAAAAAGCCCACGCTCGCCACCTCCGTCTTCTTCGTGGGCGGGCAAGTCGGCTATGCCCTGGGGCCCATCATCGCGGGCGTTCTGCTCCTGCGCATGGGGCTCGGCGCCATGCCGTGGATTGCGCTCGCCATGCTGCCCGCCGTCTTCGTCATGTTCTTCTACATGAACGATCCGCTGCCCGCCCCGGCCCCGGCCGTGGCTCGGGGGAGCGCAGCGGCAGGTGCAGCGGGGCGGCGCGGGAAGGCGCACACGGCGGCGGCCTTCTCGGGGGCGGTGGCAATGACAGCGCTTTTTGCGCTCATCACCTTTCGTTCCGGCACCGCACAGAGTTTCTCGACACTTTTGCCAAAATACTATGATCTGCAGGGAATCTCGTCGGCCCAGTATGGCGTCATGCTGGGCGTCTTCGCCATGTCGGGCGCGGTGGGCACCTTTTTGGGCGGCTTCATGGGTGATCGCTACAACCGGCGCACGCTGCTTGCCCTCGTCATGTTCCTGAGCGCCCCCTTTGCCTGGATGATGCTGCACTCGAGCGGCTGGCTCTTTGTGGCCATGGCCATGGGCGCAGGCGTCTTCCTGAGCATCCCCCACAGCATTGTGCTGGTGATGGCGCAGGAGATGATGCCCAACCGGCGCGGACTGATGGGTGGCGTTACGCTGGGCTTCATCTTTGCCAGCGGCAGCACCGTGGCGTGGCTGGCCAGCCTTGCCGCCGACAGAGTGGGGCTGCCCGCGGTGCTCAGCGCGCTGGCGCTCATGCCGATTCTGGCCGGCCTGTGCGCGCTGC
>DIAV01000359.1 GCA_002415895.1 Anaerolineales bacterium UBA5069
TGGTCGACTCTTGCCTCGAGAACAATCGTCTACCAAGCAGCGGAGCTTTTTACTTGCCTCCGTTTTTGCCTCACCTATGACTGTTGAATCGCCCTGTCTACTAAAATTCACGCGGTGTGGCCACAAGCGCGCGTGTTGGCGCGCTTGTGGCTGTCGAGGCTATGATAAATCGAAGATGATTGCAGCGATGATGGCTGGCGCTGTGCGACCTGCGGGGTTGAAACATTTATGTATGCGAACAAGACGACGCGACTGGCAGTCATAATCGTCAGCTATAACACCTGTGCGCTGCTGCGCGACTGCCTGCATTCACTGCTTGACTCACTGACACTTGAGCGTGCCTGGCTTGAGAGCAGTGTTGTGGTCGTTGACAATGGCAGCAGCGACGGCAGCGCGGCCATGGTCGCACGCGAATTCCCGCAGGTAACGTTGCGCGCGCTCGAAGCGAACCTGGGCTTCACGGGCGGCAACAATCTGGCGCTGGCCATGTTGGGATTGCTGGACAGGGGTGATGTGCCCGCATCCCTCCCCATGGCTGATTTCGTGCTGCTGTTGAATCCGGACACGCGCGTCGTTGGCAATGCACCTGCCGAGCTTGTGCGCTTTTTGCAGTCCACACCCGATGCGGGTGTGTGCGGCGCCGGGCTGCACTATGGTGACGGGCGCTTCCAGCACGCGGCCTTTGCGTTTCCCGGCTTTGCGCAGGTGGCGCTGGATCTCGTGCCGCTGCATCGCCTCCCTCTGGGCGCGCGCCTCTACGACAGCGCACTGAATGGCCGTTATCCCGCCGCGCTTTGGCAATCGGGCCGGCCATTTGCTGTGGATTTTGTGCTTGGCGCGGCGCTCATGATCCGTGGCGCAGTCGTACGCGAGATTGGCGCACTGGATGATGCCTATTTCATGTATTGCGAGGAGATGGATTGGTGCCTGCGCGCTGCGCAAAAGGGCTGGCGGGTGTATGCTGTGCCCAGCGCTCAGGTTGTGCATTATGAGGCGCAAAGCAGCCGCAGTGTGCGCTGGCCGGCCTACGCGCGCCTTTGGCGCAGCCGGTTGCTCTTTTACTCGCTGCACGGCAGCCATTTTGCGCCGGGTACGCTGTTAGGCGTGCGCCTCTTGGCAACCATTTCCATGTCCATCGGCGCGCGCCTCGCCATGCGTCGCTTTGCGCGCGGCCAAAGCAGTGGCGTTGCCGCCGGCAATGAAATCGCTGCGCGTCATGTTATTGTGCGCGTTGCCACGCGGCGCATGCAGGGCTAGCCTGACGGCATGACGATGTTTTCTCAGCCATAGGAGATCGCTGTGCAGCGACTTGCGGCCGTCATTTTGACGAAGAACGAAGCCCATCATATTTCAGCATGTGTCGAGACGCTTGTGGGATGGACCGACGCGGTCATCGTCTGGGATTCGTGCAGCACCGATGCGACGCCGCAACTCGCCTATCTTGCCGGCGCAAAGGTGATTGAGCGCCCCTTTGATTCCTATGCTGCCCAACGCCAGGCCGCGCTTGATTCGCTCAATGCCGAGTGGGTGCTTTTCGTAGATGCCGACGAGCGTGTGACGTCTGCGCTGCGCCAGGAAATTCAGCGCGTGCTTGCCAATCCCCAGGCCGCCGGCTACTGGATTCCGCGCCGCAACGTAATTGTTGGCAAGGAGATCCACGGCGGCGGCTTCTTTCCAGACTATCAATTGCGCCTCTTTCGGCGCGCAGGGGCGCGCTATGTGGTTGAGCGCGCTGTTCACGAGATTGTGCAGGTCGATGGCCCGGAGGCGATGCTGCAGGAGCCGCTGCTCCACTACAATTATGATTCCTGGCAGCAGTTCTATGCCAAACAAACGCGCTATGCGATGTACGAGGCCGAGATTTTGGCGGCGCGCGGCATACGGCCCCGCCCNNTACTGGGACCTCTGGCGTGGCAAGGCCGCGGGCGGTTGACGGCTCTTGCTGGGCGCACTCTCGCCGCGCCTCTATGATGGGCAACTCACGTGCGGTTTGGCGCGCATGGGCCGGCTTTGTATAATACTGCCGGCGTGCCGCGCACATGGCGCTGCCATCAATTTGATTCGCCCACAATGGGTATGTGAAAGGTCCGGCCTTATGGCTCAGCAAAAACGCAAAATGTCGCGCAACGAGAAGATTTACTACGTGATTAGCCTGCTGGTGGTGATCAGCATGGTCGTCGCGCTCGTCGCCGTCCTGTTCAACTAACACGCGCCGACGAGTCCGGGTCGCTGTGCCGACCGTTGTCCGTCACGCAACCACAATGAGCAGTTCCGATATACCAACAGCCGCTGCCGAACGCAGGCAGGGGCTGTTTTTGGTATCCGGCGCAGTGCTGCTTTTCAGCCTGAGCCCTGTGCTTTCGCGTTGGGCGCTGGCCGGTGTTGGCCCTTATGAGGCGACTTTCTGGCGGCTGTTTGTCGCTGGCGTTGCAGTGCTGGCGGCGGCGCGCGTCTGCGAGCAAAAGCTGCCATCGGGGCGCGCGCTTGGAAAATTTGCGCTCTTTGGGCTGGTGGCAGCGCTACACTTCGGTTTCTACATTGCCTCGCTGCAATTTACCACCATTGCGCATAGCCTTGCGCTTGTCTACACCGCGCCGGTCTTTGTGGCGATCTTCGGCTGGTTTACGGGTGGGGAGCAGCTTTCAGCGCGCAAGTGGCTGGGCATTGCTATCGTTGTAGTGGGTGTGGCAGTGCTTACCGGCTTCGCCTTCTCGGTGCGCACAACCGGCAGTGATGCGCCGGTTGACAGCCGCATGTTGCTCGGTGACCTGTTGGCGTTGGGCAGTGCAGTCACCTTTGCCATCTACAGCCTCGCAGGGCGCAGCCAGCGCAGTGCCTACGGCCTCTTTGCCTATGCAGGCACGGTTTATGCAACGGCGGCGCTATGGACATTGCCCGCAGCGCTGCTCACGTGGTCAACCGGTGGGTATACGGGGCCGGTGGTGGCGAGCCTGCTGGCGCTTGCGCTGCTGCCTTTGGGCATTGGCCACACGCTCTACAACGCAGCGCTGCGCCGCACAAGCGCGACGATTGTCAACGTTGTGGCCACGCAGGAGCTGACTTTAGGCATCCTGTGGGGCGCGCTCCTGTTCGGGGAGATGCCTACCAGTGCAGGGTTGGCAGGAGTGGGGTTGACGTTTCTGGGGATTCTGTTGGTGATATTGTGAATGGCAAGTGGTAAATGGTAACTGGGAGCGAACACTGCCGTGCGCCACTTACCACTTACCGATCGTTTAGCGTCAACATGTGTGAATGGGTGCTTCATAATGGAACGACGGTTGGAACTCTTTCCCGATACAGCACAGATTGTTGCCGGCGACGACGGGCGCACGGCGTTGACGATTGGCGGCTGCAACCTCGCCGCGCTGGCTGCAGCCTATGGCACGCCCCTCTATCTTTTTGACGAGGCAACGCTCGACGCGCGCGTGCAGGCCTATCGTGATGCGCTGGCCGCGCACTACCCGGCGGAGGCTGCCATTACACTGGCGGGCAAGGCGCTGCTCCTCAAGGCATCGGCGCAGTGGGCGGCGCGACGCGGCCTTTGGCTCGACTGCACAGGCGCAGGCGAGTTGGCGATTGCCGCCGCAGCTGATTTTCCCGGTGAACGGCTGCTTGTGCACGGTGTCAACAAAAGCGATGAGGACCTGCACGCGTCCCTCGAAAGTGCGGCTGTGATCGTAGTTGACAATCTCACGGAGTTGCAGCGATTGCTTGCCATGGCGACGGCGGGTGATACACCGCTGCCCGCGCTCTGGTTGCGCGTGCGGCCAGGTGTCGCAGTTGATACACACGCCTTCCGGCAAACAGGCCAGTCCGACTCCAAATTCGGTATGGACCCGTCCGAGGTGCGCAGCGCGTTGGCGCTCTGTTCCGCCGCCGGGCAGACAGTGGAAGGCGTCCACTTTCACCAGGGTTCGCACTTTCACAATGTGCAGCCGATTGCGCCCGGGCTGGAGACTGTGCTCAAATTGATTGCGCAGATTCATGCAGAAACGGGGTGGGCGCCGCAGGTGCTTTCGCCGGGCGGTGGCTGGGGCGTTCCCTATCATGAGGACGACCTGCCCCATCCCTCCATTGAAGACTATGTGCGCTTTGTAGCGGAAGCGCTGGTTGCGGGCTGCGCAGCGCGCGCGTTGCCGCTCCCCCGGCTGCAACTTGAGCCGGGCCGCAGCATTGTGGCGCAGGCCGGAGTCGCGCTCTATCGCGTCGGCGCCATCAAACAGAGTGGCGCGCGGCGCTGGCTGCTGCTGGATGGCGGCCTTGCCGATAACCCCCGGCCTGCGTTGTACTCCGCACGTTACAGCGCGTTGCCGGTTTTGGAGCCGACGCGCGCAGCTGTGGGCGCAGCCTCGCTCGCGGGACCCTATTGCGAAAGTGGCGACGTCCTGATCCATGACCTGCCACTGCCGGCCATTGCCGAAGGCGAACTGTTGGCCGTCCCTGTGAGCGGTGCATATCACTTGAACATGGCCAGCAACTACAATGGCGCGCGCCGCCCTGCCGTACTCTGGCTGCGTTCTGGTCACGCGCAGCTTGTGCAGCGACGCGAAACGGTGGATGACCTGTTGCGCCGCGACATGGGTCTTGACGCATGAACGCGCACACAGAGGGGCCGACGATGTTCTGTCCCGAATGTGGCGCACCCGCCGTGGATGGCCTCACCTGTTGGGATCAACTGGGCTATCTGCTGGCCTGGGAAGTGCAGGACGCTGAACTGGCCGCGATTCACTTTCTCACTGTCTCATCATACAATTTGCAGCATCCGGCGAATATCACCGATACGGCGATCGAGTGGCTGCGTGCTGCGTATATAGACCACCTGGATGGTGTGCTTCCCCTTGCCGAGGTGCAGTTGCGCATGGGTAAGCGTTTTGCGGGCGCGCAGCGCGTGCTCAAGCCAAAGGGCGAACGTGGTGCCGTGTTGCGCCTGTGGCCCATGACAATTGCCGATGTCTACGCGGGCGGCAATTCCAGCGGCGCTGCGCACCGTGTTCGGGAATGGGCCGCATCGATTCGCGGCCAGCAATAGCGAGCGTGATTGTGGGGACAGGAGACGTGCGATGACACTGGAACGCTGTTTCTGGGCGGGTGATGATCCGCTCTATATCGCCTATCATGATGAAGAGTGGGGCGTGCCGGAATATGACGCGCGCGAGCTTTTCGAGCGCCTGCTGCTCGAGGGTTTCCAGGCCGGTTTATCGTGGCGCACCATCCTCTACAAGCGCGACAACTTCCGGCGCGCCTTTGACGGCTTCGACCCAGCCACTATTGCAGCCTATGATGAAACGAAAATTGCCGATCTGATGGCCGACGCGGGGATTGTGCGCAATCGTCTCAAGGTGCGCGGTGCAGTGCAGAACGCACAGGCATGGCTGCGGCTGGAGGCGGAGCATGGCTCAGTTTCAGAGTGGCTCTGGGCCTTCGTGGGCGGTGCGCCGCAACTGCCCCCTGCGTCGCCCGGGGGTGACCCACTGCGCAGCACCTCACCCGAGGCGGAGGCAATGTCGAAGGCGTTGCGCAAAGCGGGCTTCACCTTCGTGGGGCC
>DIAV01000332.1:0-1708 GCA_002415895.1 Anaerolineales bacterium UBA5069
GCCGCGGTGGGCGCGCTGCTGCAGGCCGATTTGATTGTGGCGTCACCCGGTTCTTTCTACACAAGCCTGCTGCCCAACCTGCTGGTGCCCTCGATTCGCGCAGCCATTGAGGCCTCCAGCGCGCAGCGCATTTACATCTGCAATGTAGCTACGCAGTCGGGCGAAACTGATGGCTACGGCGTGAGCGACCACATGGCGCAACTGCGGCAGCACGCAGGGCGCGCCTTTACAACCGTACTGGCTAACGACCGCTACGATGCCGTGCAGCCCCCATCATTTAATGGCCAGTGGGTGACGCTGCCCGAAGCTGGTGCGCCCCTTGATTACCGCCTCTTTACGGGCAATCTGGTGGATGACGACGTGCCGTGGCGGCACGATGCAGGCAAGCTGGCGCGGCGGCTGCTTGAGGTCTATCACACGCTGGCGGCCGAGCGCGCCAGCGCCCCGGCATAACAGCAACATCTTCAACGCAAAGACGCAAAGGGGCGCAAAGAACAGCAACAAGGGAACACAGATAAAAGCGGAAAAAGCAGGGATAGATACAGATATCCGCAGTTATCCTTGCAGTTTCCGCTTTTATCTGTGTTCCCTTGTTGCGTTTCTTTGCGCACCTTTGGGTCTTTGCGTTGAGATGCTGCCGTTAGGCCGGTGGTGCTGATGCGCGCAAGGCGGCGATTTGCGCCTCGACCGCGCGCCGGCTGGTGCCGCCGGCCACATCGCGCCGCTCCACGCTGGCCTCAATGCTCCACACCTCCGCCACATCCTCAGCAAACGCCGCGTGCAACGTGCGCAGATCGTCCACCTCAAGCATTTCCATGGGAATCGCCTGCAGCTCGGCCATGCGCACAGCCGCACCCGTAATGTGGTGCGCCTCGCGGAAGGGCACCCCCTTGCGCACAAGGTAATCCGCAAGGTCAGTCGCGAGCATTTCGGTCGTCAGCGCGGCGCGCATTGCGGCCGGATTCACGTTGAGCGTGGAGAGCACGCCGGCGGCAATTTGCAGCGCGCCGCCCAGGCTGTCCACAGCATCAAAGAGCGGCTCCTTGTCCTCCTGCAAGTCCTTGTTGTAGGAGGTGGGCAAGCCCTTCAGCGTCGTCATCAGCCCGGCCATATCACCCAGCACGCGCCCCGCTTTGCCGCGCAGCAATTCCAGCGCGTCGGGATTCTTCTTCTGCGGCATGAGGCTGCTGCCCGTGCTGTAGGCATCGGCCAGGGATATAAAGCCAAATTCGCGGCTGCTGTAGATAATCAGGTCCTCGGCCCAGCGGCTGAGGTGGAGCATGGTGAGTGTGGCCCAGAAGAGGAATTCGGCAATGAAATCGCGGTCGGCCACGGCGTCAAGGCTGTTGGCGCTGGCCGCGGCAAAACCCAGTTCCTGCGCCAGCGCGTCGCGATCAATGGCAAAGGGATTGCCTGCCAGCGCGCCGCTACCCAGCGGCATAATGTTGACGCGCTGCGCAAGCTGCTCAAGGCGCTCGGCGTCGCGCGCCCAGGCGGTGGCGTGGCTCAGCAGCCAGTGGCTCCAGCGAATGGGCTGCGCGGGCTGCATGTGCGTATAGCCGGGCAAGATCAGGTCAATTTCAACCGCGGCGCGTTCCACAGCCACGTCAATCAGTTGGCGCACATAGCTGCGCAGCGTGTCAATTTCGTCACGCAGCCAGAGGCGCACATCTGTGGCCACCTGGTCATTGCGGCTGCGCCCCGTGTG
>DIAV01000332.1:1849-7246 GCA_002415895.1 Anaerolineales bacterium UBA5069
GCCACCGCATCCAGCCCCTTCACAATTGCGTCGCTCTCCGCCTGCGTCAGCATGCCTGCCGCCCCAATCGCTCGGGCATAGGCCTGGCTGCCACGGATATCCGCGCGCCACATGCGTTTGTCCACGTGAATCGATGCGTTGAACGCCTCCATCAGGGGGTCGGTGGCGCCGGTAAAGCGCCCGCCCCATAGCCGACTGCTGCTCATCTGAATCACTCCCTGGGGTTTATGAGTTCTGCTGCACGGAGGCAGGTGGTTGGCGCGAGTGCGCGGCGCGCACAGTGGTGGGCGGCAGCGCCAGCGATGAGGCAATGGTCACGCGGCCCTCGCTCCAGCGCAGCCAAAGCCCAACTGCTGCAATGCCAAGCGCAATGGCGATGAGTCCGAGCCAGCCTGCCTCCGGGCCAAACGCGCCGCCCGTCCAGCTTGTGGGGCCGGTAACAGTGGTGCGCAGCAGTGAGACGCCGCTAAAGTTGTTGCCGCTAACTGCAAACCCAAAGAGATTCGCCTGGGCAAAATTCCATGTAATGTGCAGGCCAATCGGCATGGCCAGCCGCCCGGTCAGCACCATGGGCAGCCCCAGCATCAGCCCGGCAACAAACAAATTGAAGGTGCCAAACCATGTAGCGTGCGGGTTGAAAACGTGATAGAGGCCAAAGAGCAGCGACGAGATTAGCCATGCGCCAATGATGGCCCGCTGCGCGCCCAGCGCCCCATGCAGCCCCTCGGCGCTGTTGCGCAGCAGATAGCCGCGAAACATCAATTCCTCGCAAAAGCCAATCACCACAAAAATGGCCAGCGGGCCAAGCAGCCCCACGAAGAATGGCTTGTCCGGCACATTCATGGACCACACGTCTGTCACACGCACCCAGCCCAGCGCCCACTCCACCACAAAGACCAGGCTGATAAGCAGCAAGCCCAGCAGCAACCCCGCAGCCATCTCCCACCACCACCGCTTGCTCAGTTGCAGCCCAAGCGTTTGCGGCCGCCTGCGGTCCACATAGCGCGCGGCCAGCCATGTGACCCCAACCACCGAAACGAGGTACCAGGCGTAGTGCAGCGTACGCATGAGCGCAGGCACCGCCACAGGCCCCGGCCGGGCAGCCAGTCCTTGCCCTGCGGGGATCAGCAGGCGGTCGAGCGCGAAGAGCAGGGCGCGCCAGACAAAAATGTAGAGCAAAATTCGCCAGAGCGCCCGCAGACGCCGCTCCGAGCGGTTCCAAAACAGATTCGCCACCCCGTGCGCCCCTCCCGGCTTGCTACCCCAATATCCACGGCTCGTCTGGGGTCGAGGTGGATGATTGCAGGAGAACAACGTACATTGTAACCCGCATAGCGCCGCGCCCCAAGTGTACTCGAGATGTGCGCATTGGGCGACTGTGCGTTTGCCATACGGGACGCGCGCGCTACAATGCCAGCGTGCCACGCAATGGGTTTAGGGAGGTCATTTCATGTCCGGCAACACCAACAAAAACGATCCGCAAAACGAGATTGATGCGGCGCGTGCGCGCGCCCGCGCCTATAAGGAGAAGCACGCAGGCGAGGGTGAGGACGAAAGTTCCCACCCGCTCCAAAGCGCCGCCGCGCCCAAAGGCCCGCGCAGTGAAGCGCAATGGAGCGATGCCGTGAGCCAGGCCATAGAAGAGGCCATGCGCAAGGGCGAGTTCGACAATCTGCCTGGGCGCGGCAAGCCACTGCCGCGCAACGCCAACCCCTTTACGCCGCCAGGCTCCGAGCTTGCCTTTGATATCCTCAAGAACAATGATCTGGCCCCCGGCTGGATTGGCGCGCGCAACGATGTGCAGCGCGCCATTGAAGAGTGGCGCGGCCAACTGCGTGTGGATGCTGCGCGCATTGCCGCCGCCTGGGCCGCCGTCGGCAGCACGCCCGATGCACAGCAAGCCGTGCGCGCACGCGCGGAGAGCCAGCGCACGCAGCGACGCGCGTTAATGGATGCACTTAACCGGCGCATTCGCGATGTCAATCTCCAGCAACCCGTTAGCAGCATGCACCTCTTCATGCTGCGCCTGCCGGAAGAAGAGCGCCGCGCCGGCATCCCTGAAGCGCTGCTCGAGCAGTGAACGTCATGCGCAAGGGGCGCACCTGCGGCAAGGAAGCAACCGCACCACACTTCCATGCCCTGCGCGCAGCCTGGATCACCCATTTTTGCTTTCGTGCCTTGCAGCGCAATCGGGCGTACAATAGGTGTATATTCGCTCCACCGGTTGACTTCACCCGAACCGAGGCACTCCACCATGCCAGCGCGCTCCTCCTCTACCACAGCGAATGATTTCCACGCCGATCAGCCTACACTCCACGCCGGCGCACGCCTTGTCAAGGCACAGGCGCTGCTGATTCTGCTGCATGGGCGCGGCTCCACCGCGCGCGACATCATGGGCCTTGCCGGTCAGGTCATGCCAACCAACGCCGAGGTCGCTGCGCGCCTGGCCTTCGTGGCCCCACAGGCAGCAGGCAACACCTGGTATCCGCAACGTTTTGTGGCGCCCCTGGCCGAAAATGAGCCGTGGCTGACCTCGGCGCTGCATGCAGTTGCGCGCACCTTCGAGGCGGCAAGCACCGTGGGCATTCCAACAGATCGCATTGTGTTGCTGGGCTTTTCGCAGGGGGCTTGTCTGGCGCTGGAGTACGCGGCGCGCTTTCCCCATCGCTTTGGCGGTGTGGTGGGGCTGAGCGGCGCGCTGATTGAAAATGGCGACAGGCCGCGCACCTACGCCGGCAGCCTGCTGGGCACGCCCCTGCTGCTGGCCGGTGGCGATGCCGATGACCACATTCCCATGGAGCGCATCGATCGCAGCGAGCGCCTGCTGAGCGGCATGGGCGCAATCGTGACACGCAAGACCTACCCAGGCATGGGCCACACGGTAAACGCCGATGAGATGACCCACATTCGCGCCATGCTCACGCGCCTGCTGGAAAGCTGACCTGCCTACGCGCCCGGCCGCCAGAGGGGCTCGGCCACGCCCCTGGCATGATTCTCGAAGCGCGCCATCACAAAGAGCAAGTCCGATAGGCGATTGAGATAAGCGAGTACGAACGGGCCAATACTCTCCTCGCGTGCGAGGGTCGTGGCATCGCGCTCGGCGCGGCGGCAGACTGTGCGCGCCACATGCAATTGCGCAGCACCCGGCGCACCTCCCGGCAGGATGAAGTTCTCCAGCGTACCCACTACGGTTTGCATCTCGTCGATCATGTCTTCCATTGCGGCAATGTGGCGCGCCTCCACCTGGGGCAGCGGCCATTTCTGCTTGTCCGCCTCAATGAAACAGAGGTCCGACCCCACATCGAAGAGTTCGTTCTGAATGCGGCGCAACGCGGCGTCCAGCTTGGGGTCCAACCCCAGCGCCAGGGCCACGCCAATGTGCGAGTTGAGTTCATCTACTGTGCCATAGACGTCAACGCGCAGGTTGTCCTTGGGCACGCGCTGGCCGCCGCCCAGGGCGGTGTCGCCTGTGTCACCTGTGCGCGTGTAGATTTTGGTCAGTCGAGGCATGTGGGTCTCCAGAAAGAATTGGCCGGAT
Organism: Anaerolineales bacterium UBA5069; assembly: GCA_002415895.1. Taxonomy (GTDB): domain Bacteria; phylum Chloroflexota; class Anaerolineae; order Caldilineales; family Caldilineaceae; genus UBA5069. Next base: position 5,388 of record DIAV01000332.1, read on the forward strand.
GGCGGTCAATGGTCATTTGGCAATCATCGTGTTACAGCACGCAAGCCCGAGAGCGCGGCTTCGGGTGTGAGCCAGCCGCTGTTGGGAAAGAGGCGCGCCACCTGCGGCGCAAAGAGCGGTGATGCGCTCAGCACAGCGGCGGGTGAGCCGTCGGCAATGATTTCGCCCTGGCTCATCAGCACCACGCGGTGCGCCAGCGCTGCGGCCAGTTCCACGTCGTGCGTCACAATCACCACGGCGGCCCCGGCTGCGCTCCACTCCTGAATCATCTCCACGAGCACCTGTTTGGACGCGTAGTCAAGGCCGCGCGTCGGCTCGTCGAGCAGCAGCGCGCCCGGCTGCGTCACGGTAACGGCGCCCAGGGCCACACGCTGGCGCTCGCCCACGCTGAGGTCGCGCGGGTACGCATTGGCCATGTTGCCAAGGCGCAGGCGTTGGAGCATTTGCGCGATTTGGGCTTGTGCCCCGGGTTCGTTGACTGCGCGCCCGTGGTTGCGCAGCGTAATCGCCAGCTCGTCGGCCACGGTGTCGGCAAAGAGCAGCGCGTTGGGGTCCTGCGGCAGATAGGCCACGTGCCGGCAAATGTCGGCTGTCTCCATTGTGCGCGTGTCGCGCCCGGCCACCCGTATGTGGCCGGGCGTGGGCTTCACCAGCCCAACCAGGCTTTTGAGCAGCGTCGTCTTGCCTGCGCCGTTCGGGCCGATGATGCCGATGATGGCACCATGTGGCACGACGAAGCTCAGGTCATCGATGAGCAGACGATCGCCGAACGACTTGCTGACATTCTTGAATTCCATGATCGACGAGCCGAGACGCTCGCCGGGCGGAATGAAGATCTCGTTGGTCTCNNGTCGTCTTGCCTGCGCCGTTGCGCCCCATCAGCGCCACAATTTCACCCGCGCGCACGGCCAGCGTCACCTCCTTGAGCACAGGCTGGCCGCGATAGCTGAAGGTAAGGCCGCGCACATCCAGATACGGTTCGCTCTGCGCCTGAAGGGTGCCAGGCGCGCGCGGCGCATCTGTGGCGCGTGGCGCAGTGACAGGCCACGCGGCGCGGCTGAAGCGCAGCCCCTCCTTGATTGTCAGCGGCAGCGGCGACCAGCCCAGCTGCTTCGCCAGCCGCACAATGGGCGGCGCGCCCTCGACTTCCGCCAGCACACGGCGCGGCTCGTCGACCAGCACGCTCTGCCCCTGCGCGCCCACGTAGACCATGCGATCCGCATAGGCCAGCACGCGCTCGAGGCGGTGCTCGGCAAGGATGACCGTCAGCCCCATGTCCTGGTTGAGGCGCACAAGCGCATTCAGCACATCCTCGGCCGACTTGGGGTCCAGTTGCGAGGTGGGTTCATCCAGCACAAGGATGGCCGGGCGCAGCGCCAGCGCGGCGGCAATGGCTACGCGCTGCTTTTCGCCGCCGGAGAGGGTGGCCAGGGGGCGCTCCCGCAGCGGGGCAAGATCAAGCAGGTCCAGCGTTTCCTCCACGCGCACGCGCATTTCCTGTGGGGGAATGGCAGCGTTCTCCAGCGCAAAGGCAATCTCGTCTTCCACGCGGTCCATGACAAATTGCGTTTCGGGGTCCTGAAAGACGAAGCCCACGTGGCGGCTCATCACCTGCGGCGACGCGGCCACGGGGTCCAGCCCCTGCACGCGTATTGCCCCCGCAATCACCCCGCCTGTAAAGTGGGGAACCAGCCCGTTGAGGCAGCGCAGCAGCGTGGATTTGCCCGCGCCCGACTCACCCGCAACCAGCACAAACTCGCCTGCGGGCAGCTCAAGCGAAATGTCGCTGAGCGCCGGACGGTTCGCGCCGGGGTAGGTGTAGAAGACGTGGGTGAAGGTGATCATTGGGTGATTGGTAA
>DIAV01000332.1:7329-9345 GCA_002415895.1 Anaerolineales bacterium UBA5069
CCAGTTACCAATTACCAATTACCAATTACCATTCAACTCCTTAAACTGACAATCGCCGGCCCCAGCAAGCCCCATGTGGCGGCAACAAGCATGAGGCTGAAGCCCGGCGCTGTGAAGGCCGGATACGGATACCAGGCCAGCGACGCGCGGTCGATGCCGGGAATGGCCACAAGGAAAAGCAGCGCACCAGCCGCCGCCACACCCGCAACGGCCCAGTCGGCGGCCCGCCACGGCGCCGCGCGATAGACTGTGTGCGGGTGCGCCCGCCCCGCCAGCCAGATGCCCCCCACGATCATGGCCAGCCCCGCCAGCAGCAGCGCCGTCCCTGCGAGGGGCTTGCCCACCAGGCGCACAACCAGCCCGCCGCCAAAGAGCAACGTACCTGCGGCCAGCAGCAGTTGTGTGCGCAGGCCACCTCGGCCACCTTGCACGCCGCCTGCCGCAAAGCCGCGCGCCACCATGGCCTCGGCCAGTTGCAGCGCACGCTCCATACCGCTGCTCAGCAGCGGCAGGAAGATGGGGGCCCAACTGCGCAGCCCGCGCAGGCGGTGGCCGCGCACCGCCTGCGCCTCGCGAATCTGCACCGCCTGACGCAGCGTCACCGGCACAAAGGTCACCGCAATGGCCACCGTCACCGCCACGGGGTAGTAGGCGCGCGGCGCAAGCTGGATGAGTGAACGCACAGGCGTTACGCGGTTGAAAACGGCAAACGCAGCAAAGAGCCCCGTGAGCACAAGCCCGTTGAGCGCGCCATAGGCCAGCGCTTCAAGCGTCACCGGGCCGCCCACCACGGGCATGGCGTCGGGAATGCGCAAGAGCACCGTCTCGCCTGCGTGCACAAAGAGGGCGTTGAAGAGCGCCGCAATCGGCACCACCACCAGCGCAAAGCGCAATGGCGAAAGCACGGGCGTGCCCACGCCCTGCTCGGGCGCGCCCAGGCCGCTCAACACAATCCCCACCCACAGCAGCACGAGGCCAATGTAGATTGGGTTGCGCGTCACTGTAAGCATCGTGCCCACCGCCACCAGCCAGATTAGCCACGCGCCCGTGTGCAGCGGGTTTCTCACGCGCGGCTCCGCATGGGCGCCGGCGCCAGCGCGCCCTGTCCACGGGGTGCGTGCGCCGGCGGGCTGTGCGCAGGCTGCACCTCATGCATCGGCGCAGCGATGTAGGCAAAATCAAAGCGGCGGTGGAAGCGGCGCAGAATGCGCAGCACGGCGCTGCCCAGCAGCACAATCAGCAGCGCGTTGCCCACCGCCGCCACCACATCCCACGCCAGCGATGTCACCGCGTAGAAGACGGCGTAACGCTGCAGCGTCTCCCACGCGCCAATGCCCGGCTGCCAGTACATGGAGGATGGCCCCATGGCAAAGGGCCAAAACCAGATGTTCATGATCATGCCGTAGGCAAAGCCCCAGAAGATGCCGAAGGCCGCCAGCAGCGCGACCTCGGCGCCCGCACTTGCAGCGCCCGCGCGCCGCAGGGCGCGCAGGGGCACGCGCACCAGCACCGCCGACATGCCCACCCAGCCCGCAGTCAACATTTGATACGGCATCCACGGCCCTACGCCACCGGTGATGAGCGCCGAGGCCAGGATTGTGAGTGAACCCAACAGAAAGCCAATGCGCGCCCCAAAGACATATCCCCCCAGCAGGATCAACGGGAAGATGGGGCTGAAGCCGCCCGGCATGGGAATGGCCACTTCGGCAAAACGCAGCACGCTGTTCATGGCAACCAGCACGCCCATGAGGGCGATGGCCTTGGCGCTCACCGCCTCCGATTGCACTTCCACCAGCAGTACGGCAAAGCAGATGGCAACGATGACCGTGAGTATAAGCGCCGCATCAGCCGTGTGCGCCATGCCGCCCCCTGCCGAGACGCTTTGCGCCACGGCAGGCAGCCAGAAGGGATAGAGGAACGCCCCCACGCCCAGCAGGGCCGTGAGTGCGAAGATGATGAGACTAAGCCCCGACTGGATACGCTTCATGCGTTGTCCTTCCGCCGGCGCAGCAGCAA
>DIAV01000332.1:9550-9972 GCA_002415895.1 Anaerolineales bacterium UBA5069
GCGGCTGCGTCTGCCACCGCTGCGGGCTGGGAGACGACTCCAGAGACATCGGCCTGAACGCTTGTCTGAACAGTAGCCTGCACTGCGCTCTGCGCCCCACCATCTGCCGGCGCTACGGCCGCCGTGCTTGCAGGTGCAGCACAGATGTCGGCGAGCGTGCTTGCAGGCGGGGATTGCGCCGCATCGGTTGTCCCCTCGCCCCACACCCAGCCCTCCACAGTGCCCGCACGCACGCGTGTGTTCGACGCACCCGCCACAGCATATTGCCAGACGCCCGCATCATCCTGCCGCCAGTATGACCAGTAGACGCAGGGCGTGCCCTGGCAACGGCAGAAGCATGATTCCGCCGGGAACGCGCAGCCCGTTCCATTCAGGCTGCAGATCGTTCCGCCCATGGCATTCTGTTCCACAACCGCCTGCAC